>JBDSAJ010000764.1:0-10431 GCA_039922235.1 Umezawaea sp. | reverse complement strand
CGACCGGCCGGACGTGGCGCTGGTGATCATCGGCGCGAACGACGTGACCACCAAGGTCTCCATCGCCGAGGCAGCCGCGATGCTGGGGGCCCAGGTCAGCCGGATGCGGCTGGCGGGCATCGGCGTCGTCGTCGGCACCTGCCCCGACCTGGGCACGGTCCTCCCGATCGCCCAGCCGCTGCGGTCCGTCGCCCGGTCGTGGAGCCTCCGGCTGGCCCGCGAGCAGCGGACCGCCGTGGAGCGCGCGGGAGCCGTGGCCGTGCCGCTGGCCGACCTGCTGGCACCGGAGTTCCTGGCCAGGCCGGGCGACCTGTTCAGCGGCGACCGGTTCCACCCCAACGCCATCGGCTACGACGCCGCCGCGTCCGTGCTGCTGGCCCCGCTGTGCAGCGTGGCGGGCATCTGGCACGGCGGTCCGCTCCCCGTCCGGCCCCTCCGCTCGGCCGCCGCGGAGGCACGGCGGCCGACGTCACGGGTGGTGGCGTGGCTGAACCGGCACTGACCGGCGCCGACTGGTGATGACCCGGATGGACCGGCGCCAGTGGTTTCGGCATCGTGAAAGCACGGCGGTGTGCGTCACGAGTGGTGGCCCGCCTGAACAGGCGTTAACTAAGGTGGTCCCACACGCTGCGGTGAACAAAGGAGTTCCGTAATGCCTGAGGCCGTCATCGTCTCCGCTGCCCGATCCCCCATCGGCCGAGCGGGCAAGGGTTCGCTGAAGGACATCCGCGGCGACGACCTGACCGTGCAGATGGTCAAGGCCGCGCTGGCCAAGGTGCCGGAGCTCGACCCATCCGACATCGACGACCTGATGCTCGGCTGCGGTCTGCCCGGCGGTGAGCAGGGCTTCAACATGGGCCGCGTGGTGTCCGTGCTGGCGGGCTACGACCAGGTGCCCGGCACGACCGTGACCCGGTACTGCGCGTCCAGCGTGCAGACCACCCGCATGGCGCTGCACGCCATCAAGGCGGGCGAGGGCGACGTGTTCATCAGCGCGGGCGTCGAGACCGTGTCGAGCTTCGCGCGCGGCAACTCCGACGGCTGGCCCGGCACGCACAACCCGCTGTTCGCCGAGGCCGAGGCGCGGACCGTCTCCACGGCCGAGGCAGGTGCCGACACCTGGACCGACCCGCGCGAGTCCGGCCAGGTGCCGGACATCTACATCTCCATGGGCCAGACCGCGGAGAACCTGGCGTGGGCCAGGGGCATCTCCCGCGAGGAGATGGACCAGTTCGGTGTGCGCTCGCAGAACCTCGCCGAGAAGGCCATCGCCAACGGCTTCTGGGCCCGCGAGATCACCCCCGTCACGCTGCCCGACGGCACCGTCGTGTCCGCCGACGACGGCCCCCGAGCGGGCGTCACGATCGACGGCGTCTCCGGCCTCAAGCCGGTGTTCCGGCCGAACGGCAAGGTCACGGCGGGCAACTGCTGCCCGCTCAACGACGGCGCGGCGGCCCTGGTGATCATGAGCGACGTGAAGGCCCGCGCGCTGGGCATCACGCCGCTGGCGCGGATCGTGTCGACCGGCGTCTCCGGCCTGTCGCCGGAGATCATGGGCCTCGGCCCGGTCGAGGCGTCCCGCCGCGCGCTCGCGCTGGCCGGGATGTCGATCGGCGACATCGACCTCGTCGAGATCAACGAGGCGTTCGCCGCGCAGGTCATCCCGTCCTACCAGGAGCTGGGCATCGACCTGGACCGGCTGAACGTCAACGGCGGCGCCATCGCCGTCGGCCACCCGTTCGGCATGACCGGCGCGCGGATCACCACGACGCTGATCAACTCGCTCCAGTTCCACGACAAGCAGTTCGGCCTGGAGACCATGTGCGTCGGCGGCGGCCAGGGCATGGCGATGGTGCTGGAGCGCCTGAGCTAGCTCTGCGTCACCGCTCACCCGAAGGGGACGGTCCACTGCTCCAATGCGGTGGTCGTCCCCTTCGTGCGTCATCAGGGCCTCGTGAACCCGTCTCCACCTGTGAGCAGGGAGGCTCACCATGCCGTACGTCTGGTGGCACAGCGGGTACGACCAGTTGTGCCACGCGTTCAGGACCGAACACACCGACACGCTCGACCGGAGCTTCTACGAGGCGGTCTGCGAGCACTGCGTCCCGGTCGAGCGGGTGGAGCGCGAGCAGCACGGGCACCTGTGCGTGTCCTGCCTGGTCAAGGTGGGAGCGGCACTGCCGGACGACGGAGGTGGCTGGCGATCCTAGGCACGACGGCCCCGAACCCGACCACCCCGGACAGGACGAGGGGCGCCCGGCCGGTTGGCCGAGCGCCCCGCGTTCCGTTCAGGTCCCGCGATCAGTCCGAGTTGAAGTAGGACAGCAGTCGCAGGATCTCCAGGTACAGCCAGACCAGGGTCACGGTCAGGCCGAACGCGATCCTCCAGGCGAACACGGACGGCACGCCCGCGCGGATCGCCTCGTCGGCGGCGTCGAAGTCCAGCAGGAAGCTGAACGCGGCGATGCCGATGCAGACCAGGCTGAAGATGATCGCGATGGTGCCGCCGTCACGCAGGCCGAGACCGCCCGGCGTGATGAAGCCCGCGACCAGGTTGGCCAGCATGAGGACCGCGACGCCGATGACGGCGCCGGTGATCCACTTGGTCAGCTTGGGCGTGACCTTCACGGCACCGGTCTTGTAGACGACCAGCATGCCGATGAAGACGCCGATCGTGCCGATGATGGCCTGGATCACGATGGCGTTGCCGTTGCTGAACGCACGGCCGACGATGCCGCTGACCGCACCGAGGAACACGCCCTCGGCCACGGCGTAGGCGAGCACGAGCGCCGGGCTCGGCACCTTCTTGAAGATGTTGACCAGGGCCAACACGAACCCGATGATCATCGCCGGCAGCGCGAGGCCGTACAGCTCCATCGAGAAGGTGATGGTGCCCGCGACCAGGAGTACAGCCAGGGTCACGCCGGTCTTGGTCACCACGTCGTCGATCGTCATCGGGCGGTTGGCCGCCGATGGGGGTGCAGGGTCGTAGCCGGGGCCCGCTTGCTGCGGCGGCTGGCCGAAGCCTGCGTAGTTGTTCCCGTAACCGCCGGTCGGCAGGTTGCGGAAAGCGGGGTTGCTGGTGGTACGCACCTCGTCCTCCTGTGGCGTGCTGACGCCGTCACGGGGTTCAACGACCACACGAGTCGATCGGTTCCCGTCGGGTAAAAGTGACTTTACCTGGACTGTCGATCTCGACGCCGGGCCGCACCGAAGACGGAACGTAACGATCGACACAACCGGGTGAAGTTGATCGTGACCTAGACGCAACCTGGCACCCTGGATCGCCGTCTCTACCTTACGTGGCACGGAAACAGAAGCGGTTGGGTTGGGCAAGCATCGGGGTGGCGCTCGGCGTCACCCTGGCGGTACTGGTAACCCTCGGCGGCCGAGCCCCTGAGCAGCAGCAAGTCCCCGACAACGCCGCAGCGGGCGTGCCTGCCCCGCCACGCCAACCCGTCGCAGGCGACGCCCCGCCCGCGGTCCCGGTCCCCGCGGAGCCCCGCGCGGAGTGGATGAGGAAGCTCGGGCCGAACGAGAAGCCACCGCAGTTCGTCATGTTCTCGTTCGACGGCGCCGCGTCCAAGGAGCACTGGGACCGCGTCCTCCCGATCACCCGGCAGGCGAAGGCCCACGTGACCGGCCTGCTCTCCGGCGTCTACATGCTGCCCGACAGCCAGGGCCCCACCTACACCGGCCCAGGCCACGACCCCGGCTTCTCGGCCATCGGGTTCGGCGGCACGAAGCAGGACGTCGACCTGCGGATCGGCTACCTCAACGACGCGCTGGCCGCAGGCCACGAACTCGGGACCCACTACAACGGCCACTACTGCCAGGGCACCGAACCCAGCGTGGGAACGTGGAACACCGACCAGTGGAACAACGAACTGGACCAGTTCTTCTCCATCATCGAGAAGGCCGGGCAGCAGGGCTTCAAGCTGGACCCGACGACCGTGCGAGGCGGCCGAACGCCCTGCCTGGAAGGCGACTGGAAGGCCGCCGCGCCCGCCATGAAGTCCCACGGCCTGGTGTACGACACCAGCAAGGTGAGCCTGGGGGTCACCTGGCCGACGGTGATCGACGGCGTGTACGAGTTCCCCCTGCCCGAGGTCCGCGTACCCGCGCTGCACAGGCAAGCGGTGATGATGGACTTCAACCTCTGGTACGCGCTGAACGGAGCCGAGGAAGAGCCCGCTCGGGCCGCGGAGTTCACGTCCGTGGTGGTGGAGACCTACCGCTCCGTCTACCGGGCCGCCTTCAACGGGAACCGCGCGCCCCTGACGATCGGCAACCACTTCAACGAGTGGGCGGGCGGGGCGTTCAGCGCGGCCGTGGAGCAGTTCATGGGCGAGGTCTGTGTGGAGAAGGACACCGTCTGCGCCACCTACACCGAAGTGATCCAGTGGATGCAGCTGCAGGACCCGCAGGTGCTGTCCCAGCTGCGCAGCTTCCCGGCCGCGCGGAACTAGGGCGACAGGCCGTGCCCGGCGGCGATCGAAGCCGCACAGGCACGGCCTTATTCGGAAATACCCTTGCCGATCTCCGGATCTGTCCACAGTGGAGGGTGACTGGGTGGTCGCGTTCCGGGTCGAGGAACAACACCAACCCCGTGCTGGACCTGGACTCCCCCGAACACGCGGAACTCGTCGAAGCGGACGTCGATGGCCCGCCCGACGGCACCGTCGTCGAGATCTGAAACCGGGGGGTTAAACCCACCGCGCGAACGGGGTGGACCGACCAGAATCGTGACCATGACGGACTCGGAGCTGCTGCGCGGCGCGCGCGAACGGTTGGTGCAGCAGTTGTGGGCACTGGCGAGGGCGCCGCTCGCGCTGGTCGGCCTGCCGCTCGTCCCGCTCCAGCTGCTCCCCTACCCGTTGGTGCTCGTCACCGTCGGGCTGCCGCTGGTGCTCGGGATGAACGCGCTGGTGCGCTGGTACCTGGGCCTGCAGCGGGCGTGGGCGGGTCGGCTGCTCGGCGAGGTGATCCCGCAGCCGTACCGCAAGCCGGAGAGCCGCGGTCCGATCGCCAAGGTGCGCGCGATCGCGACCGATCCCGCGACGTGGCGAGAACTGGCGTGGCTGCCGCTCAACGCGCTGCTGAGCGTCGTGGTGGCCGTGGTCCCGCCCGCGCTGGTGGCCGCGGGCCTCGCCGGGTTCGTGTCGCCCGTGCTGTGGCTGTCGGGAGCCGACCGCCTCGACTACGGGTTCATCGACAGCGACACCCCCGGCAACGTCGTGCTGGCGCCGATCCTCGGCGGGCTGCTGCTGGCGGTCGCCTGGCGGCTGACCCCGTGGGCGACGACCAGTCACGCGAAGGTCGCCCGGTGGTTCCTCGCGCCGACCGCGCGGACCACGCTGTCCACACGGGTGCGCGAACTCGCCGACTCGCGGGCCGACACGGTGGACGCGCAGGCCGCCGAGCTGCGCCGCATCGAGCGCGACCTGCACGACGGCGCGCAGGCCAGGCTGGTGGCGCTGGGGATGAACCTCGGGATGGCCGAGGACCTGATGGCGCGCGACCCGGACGCGGCGAAGGCGCTGCTGGTGGAGGCGCGCGAGTCGTCGACGCTGGTGCTGGCGGAACTGCGGGACCTGGTGCGCGGAATCCACCCGCCGGTGCTCGCCGACCGCGGCCTCGACGGCGCCGTGCGGGCGCTCGGCCTGGCGCTGCCGGTGCCCGTGGAGATCGACATCGAGCTGGCGGGCAGGCCGCAGGCGCCGGTCGAATCGGCCGTGTACTTCGCGGTGGCCGAGTCCCTGGCGAACGTCGCCAAGCACAGCGGCGGGACGTCGGCGTGGATCCGGGTCCGGCACGCCGACGACCGGCTGGCGGTGATGATCGGGGACGATGGCCACGGCGGCGCGACCGTCACGCCGGGCGGTGGACTTCGGGGAATCGAACGCAGGCTCGCCGCGTTCGACGGCACACTCGGATTGGCCAGTCCCGTCGGTGGACCGACCATCGTGACCTTGGAGCTGCCGTGCGAGTTGTCCTCGGAGAAGACCTCGTCCTCCTCAGGGACGGCCTGATCCGACTGCTGGAGGCGTACGGCTTCGAGGTGGTGGAGGCCGTGGACAACGGGCCCGCGCTGCTGGCCGCGCTGGTCGAGCACAAGCCGGACGTGGCGGTGGTGGACGTCCGGCTGCCGCCGACGTTCACCGACGAGGGCCTGCGGGCGGCCATCGCCGCGCGCAAGAAGGTGCCCGGCCTGCCGGTGCTGGTGCTGTCGCAGTACGTCGAGCAGCTCTACGCGCGGGAACTGCTGTCGGACCGGGCGGGCGGGGTCGGCTACCTGCTCAAGGACCGCGTGTCGGACGTGAACCAGTTCGTGGAGGCGATCCGCCGGGTCGCGGCTGGCGGGACCGCGATGGACCCCGACGTCATCACGCAGCTGCTGACGAGCCACGTGCGTGACGAGCCGATCAACTCGCTGACACCGCGCGAGCGGGAGGTGCTCTCGCTGATGGCGGAGGGCCGGTCGAACGTGGCCATCGCGGCGCGGCTGTTCGTCGGCGAGAAGGCGGTCGGCAAGCACACCGCGAACATCTTCGGGAAGCTCGCCCTGCCGCCGTGCGACGACGACAACCGACGGGTCCGCGCCGTGCTCGCCTACCTGAACCGGGGATGACGCTCCTGACCGGCTAAGTAGCATCGGGGCCATGACGGAGACGATCGAGCTCGCGGACGAGCTGCACGAGCTGTTGATGGCGGCCGACCCGCTCGACGCCACGCTCTACGGCATCGCCGGGCACGACCACCTCCTCGCCGACCTCAGCGAAGCGGGCGTGGCGGCGCTGCGGACGGCCGCGGAGGACATCGCCGCCCGCGCGCGTGCCCTCGGCGACGAGGACCCGGTGACCCGCGCCGTCATCGTGCAGCAGGCCGAGTCGTTCGCGGACGTGCTCGGCACGGGCTCCGTCGAGTACACGATCTCCGGGTCGTTCTTCGCGCCCGCGAGCGCGCTGCTGTCCGTCCTGCCCATGATCACCGTGGTGAGCCCCGACCAGCAGCGCGACTACCTGCTGCGGTTGGCGGCCCTGCCGGGCTACCTCGCGGTGCTGGCGGACCGGCACCGCGGCGGCCTCGCGACCGGACGGCTGCCCGTCGCGCACCTGGTGCGCGACGCCGTCGCGTTCATCGACCGCTACCTCGCCTCGCCGCCCGACACCGACCCGCTGGCAGGACACGGCGGCACACCCGAGTTCGAGGCCGAGCGCGACCGGCTGCTGGCCGAGGCCGTGCGGCCCGCGTTCGCCGGGTACCGGGACGTGCTGGAGCGGGAGGTGCTGCCCGCGTGCCGGCCAGAAGGCCGTCCAGGGCTCTGCTGGCTGCCCGACGGCGCCGCGATCTACGCCACCGTGGCGCGGGCGCACACGACCACCTCGCGCACCCCGGACGACCTGCACGAGACCGGGCTCGCCCTGATCGCCGACCTCGCCGAGGAGTACCGCGCGATCGGGCACCGGGCGTTCGGCACCGACGACCTCGTCACGATCTTCGACCGGATGCGCACCGACCCGGCACTGCGCTGGCGGGACGGCGAGGAGATGCTCGACTCCGCGCGCGATGCCGTGGAACGGGCCGAGCAGGCCGCGCCCGCGTGGTTCGGCGTCATGCCCAGCAGCCGGTGCGTCGTGGAGGCGGTGCCCGAGGCGGAAGCCCCGAACGCGCCCGCCGCGTACTACTCGCCCACCGCGCTGGACGGCTCGCGGCCCGGCACGTACTACGCGAACACCTCGCGGGCGCAGGAGCGCTACCGCTACCAGTCCGAGTCCATCGCGTTCCACGAAGCCGTTCCGGGGCACCACTTCCAGATCACCCTCGCGCAGGAGATGACCCACCTGCCGCTGCTGCGCAGGCTCGCGAGCGTCAACTCCTACCTGGAGGGCTGGGGCCTGTACTGCGAGCGGCTGGCCGACGAGATGGGCCTGTACTCCGACGACGTCGCCCGGCTCGGGATGCTGGCGGCGGACTCGATGCGGGCGGGCAGGCTCGTCGTGGACACCGGGCTGCACGCGCTCGGCTGGAGCCGCACCCAGGCCGTCGACTACCTCCGCGAGCACACGCCGGTCGCGCTCGTGGAGATCGAGTCCGAAGTGGACCGCTACATCACCGCGCCCGGCCAGGCGCTGGCGTACATGGTCGGCAGGCTGGAGATCCAGCGGATCCGGGCCGAGGCCGAGCGGGTGCTGGGCGACCGGTTCGACATCCGCGCGTTCCACGACGTGGTGCTCGGCGGCGGCCCGCTGCCGCTGGCCGTGCTGGACGAGGTCGTGAGCGCGTGGGCGGCGTCGGTGGCCGCGTCGGTCACCGCCTGATCCCACGGCCTGGTGAAGGTGACATGGCAACCCGTCGATGGGCGAAATACGGCCATTGCTTCCCATTACGCCGCGTAACCCTATTTCTGCGGAGATAGACCATTCGAGTGAGTGAGCCCTATCGCCCGAACGGGAACGGCACATGCCTGTCACCGACGGGTGGGCGTGCCGATTCTTCAGCGGGTTTACGCAGGCCAGAAGGGTGTCTATGCTTATGACGAGTGGTGCCCCCGACGGGAGTCGAACCCGTACCTTTGACCCTTTTAAGGGGCCTGCCTCTGCCGGTTGGGCTACGGGGGCAGCGGGCAGCTTAAAGGTCGGCCGTGTGATCGAGTAACGAGATCCACTCAAGACACCCGCACGGCTCAACGCGTTCCGCTATTGCGGTCATTTGCGTAATGGGCCGACGGCCGTCATCCCCAATACCACTTCGTGATTGGCGTCACAGCCAACTGCCCGCTCCACCAGTTCGTCGCGCAGCGCCGCCGTGAACCCGACTCCCAGCCCCATGGCCGTGGCGACCAGGTACGCGGTCTGCGAGAGGTGGCCGACGTCCATCTGGACGACGCGGTAGGCGCGCGAGGTGTCGTAGCGCCAACGGGTCCGCTCCAGCACGGCGGTGTACACCAGCACGAGCGGCGCGTCGCCGACCCACTCCTGGTCACCCGCGGCCTCGGCGAGCTGCGCGGGCGTCCACGCGGGCCCGACGGGTTCGAGCACGTGCCGCAGGCCGTCGTAGTGGTACCAGCCCGCGGCGAGGCCGTCGACGTCGACCGCGTGCGCGTACAGCTCGACCGGGTGCCGCCCACCGCCGGAGGGGCTGGTCTTGAACACCGTGCCGGACCGGCCGATGTGCGACCGCGTCGGCGACGGACCCGCGAGCACGGCCAGCAGTTCGCCGAGCTGCTCGAAGCTCACGCCGTCGGCACCGAACTCGCGGGTGGTCCGGCGGGCCAGCAGGACGTCCAGCACGGGCATCCCGCCCCACGAGGGCTGGGCGCGCAGCACCGGCAGTGCGACGGCGTCTCCGCCGAGGGTGCGGAACGGGGTGGGCGGCGGCTGCTCGCCGAGCTTCACCTCCAGCACGGCGTCGTGCTCGTCGGCCGACTGGTACTCGGCGTCGCCCAGCGTGCGGCTGGCGAAGTGGAAGTGCCGCGCCGACGGGCCCCAGCCCGACCACGCCAGCAGCAGGTCACGCTCGGCCTCGTGCTCGGGCGAGCCCTCGATGATCAGCACGCCCGCTTCCACCAGTTCGTCCAGCACGCGGCGCAGCACGGCGCGATCCTCCTCGCCCAGTGGCTCGAGCAGGTCATCGACGTCGGTGAAGGCGCTGAACTTGCGGCACAGCAGCTCGGCGGTCTCACTGATCGCGAACTGGCGGTGGTGCAGGTAGTCGTCCCACACGACGGCACCGTTCTCGTAGAACAGCGTCGCGTGCTCAGCGACCTTTGCCCGCACCCAACAGCTCCTTGAAGCGCTTCGCTACCCACTCGTGCACAGCGTCGGACACGAGCGTGTCCTCCGCGCGGTGTTCGAACCACCGCCAGTCGCAGTTGACGTTGATCTCCAGGAAGACGTGGTCCTTCGCCGTCACCAGGAGGTCGAAAGCGGCCACGTCGACCCGCCAGTAGCGGGCTAAGGCGAGGAGTTTGGCGGTCACCGCTTCGGGCACCGTCGTGGGTGTCACCCGAACGGCGTCCGGGTCGATCCAGAGCTGCGCCGGGTCGAGCTTGTCGACCTGGTAGGCGATGCACCGGCCGTCGACGACGAACACCCGCAGCTCGGTCTCCGACGGCAGGTACTGCTGCACGATCACCGGCGCCGACTCGGGGACGTCGCTGGAGCGGCTGGTCTCCAGCGGGCGCGGGAACAGGCCGTGCTGCACGCCGGGACGCGGCTCCAGCAGGTGCCGCCCGGAGGTCTTCACGATGCAGTGGGCGCCGCCGGGACGGGTGCGGCCGGGGCGCGTCGTCACGGCCGTGCGCGGGATCGTCAGGCCGAAGGACGCCGCGTCGGAGAGCTGCGTGAGCCGGTCGAGGTGGGCCGTGGAGCGGGTCGGGTTGACGTGCGCCCAGTCACCGCGGGTGGACAGCCAGTTCGCCACCGCGCC
>JBDSAJ010000763.1:0-13949 GCA_039922235.1 Umezawaea sp. | reverse complement strand
GCCGCATGGTCGCGGCGGTCGACCGGGTGTGGCCGTTCGTGGACGAGCTGTTCCACGCCAACGCCGTCGAGACCAGGCTGGCGGGCATCGCCGTCGACCCGAGCGAGCTGCGGTCCGAAGTGGACGGTGTGCTGGACGCGGTGTTCACCGCGGCGGGCCTGACCCGCCCCGACCCGGTGCCGACGGCGTTCGTCGCCGGGCAGGCGGGCCGCGACGGCGTGCACACCGAGGCCATGGGCTTCCTGGTGGCCGAGATGCAGCACCTGCACCGCTCGCTGCCCGGAGCGGTGTGGTGACCACGGCCAGGCAGGTCGCCGAGCAGGTCCGCGACCCGGAACTCCCGGTGCTGACGCTGGCAGACCTCGGAGTGCTGCGCGACGTGGAGGAGTCCGGCGGGCGGGTGCGGGTCACCATCACCCCGACCTACTCGGGCTGCCCGGCGATCGACGAGATGGGCGCCGACCTGCGCCGCGCGCTGACCATGGCCGGGTACACCGACGTCGAGGTGCGCACGTCGCTGCACCCGGCGTGGACGACGGACTGGATCAGCGACGACGGCCGCCGCAAGCTCACCGAGCACGGCATCGCCCCGCCGAGCCGCATCGGCCCGAAGGCGGTGGGCCCGGTCCCGCTGAACCTGACCCCGCCGTCGCAGCGGGTGCCGTGCCCCCGCTGCGGGTCGCCGCGCACCACCGAGCTGTCCCGGTTCGGCTCCACCGCCTGCAAGGCGCTGCGGCGCTGCGAGGACTGCGCGGAACCCTTCGAGCACATCAAGGAGATCTAGTGACGGCCTCCGCGCCCACCCGCCGCCGGACGACGTTCCACGCGCTGACCGTGGCCGACGTGGACCGGCTGTGCGACGACGCCGTCGCCGTCACGTTCGAGGTGCCCGCCGCCCTCGCGGACGAGTTCGCGTTCACCGCGGGGCAGTACCTGACGATCAGGCGCGGCGACGAGCGCCGCTCGTACTCGATCTGCGCCGCCGTCGGGACCGCCCCGCGCATCGGGGTCCGCCGGGTCGAGGGCGGCCTGTTCTCCAGCCACCTGGTGGACGAGCTGCGCGCGGGCGACGTCCTGGAAGTCCTGCCGCCGCAAGGTTCCTTCACCCCCGACGGCGGCGAGCACCACGCGTTCGTCGTGGCGGGCTCGGGCATCACCCCGGCGCTGTCGATCGCCGCCACCGTGCTGGCCGCGGGCGCGCGGGTCAGCCTCCTGTACGGCAACCGCCGCACCGACACCGTCATGTTCGCCGAGGAACTGGCGGACTTGAAGGACCGCTACCAGTCCCGCCTGCAGCTCATCCACGTCCTGTCCCGCGAACCGCGCGACGTGGAGCTGTTCACCGGCAGGCTGGACGCGGCCAGGCTGCGCGCGCTGTTCACCACGGTCGTCCCGGCGGACGACGTCGACCAGTGGTGGCTCTGCGGCCCCTACGCGATGGTCCAGGACGCGCGGACCGTGCTCGCCGAACGCGGGGTCGAGCCGGACCAGGTCCACCACGAGCTGTTCTACGTCGACGAACCCCCGCCCGCTCCGCGCCGGGCCGAGGACACCGCCGTCCTCACCGCGGCGGCGGAGGTCAAGGTGATCCTGGACGGCCGCGAGACCACCGTGCCGGTCCCCGCGGACACCGCGATCCTCGACGCCGCCCAGAAGGTCCGCTCCGACCTGCCGTTCGCCTGCAAGGGCGGTGTCTGCGGCACCTGCCGCGCGCTGGTCGTGGACGGCGAGGTCGAGATGCGCCGCAACTACGCCCTGGAACCGCGCGAGGTGGAGGCCGGGTTCGTCCTCACCTGCCAGTCCATCCCGACGACTACCGGCGTGACGGTCGATTTCGACGCCTGACGAACGTCTCACATGGCAGTATCGAGTGATGGGAGTCATGGCGAAGTCGGTGCTCGGCGGTCTGCTGATCGGTGCGGCCGCGGCTTTCGCCGTGTTCATGGCGCTCGCGGTGCTGGGAACCGCGAGCGAGAACGACAACATCTTCATCTCGGGCATCGCGGCCCTGATCCTCGCGATCCCGATCGGCGGCGCTCCTGGCCTGCTCGTCGGCCTGCTGGTCGGCGCCGTGCGCAACTCCGGCCAGAAGCGCCTGCCGCCGCCCCCACCTCCGCCGCGCCCGCTCTACGTGCCCGCCACCCCGGCCGACCAGTGGTCCGCCGTCGTCGTCCGCTGCGAGGAGTCGGTCCGCCGGGTGATCGCGGTGGTCGACACCGTCCCGGCGTCACCCGCGAAGGACTGGATGGTCCGGATCGCCGCCCAGTTCCAGACCGAGCTGGAGGACGTGCGCGGCATCGCCAGGCTGGCCAGGGCCATGGGCGCGGTGGACGACAACCACCCGGCCTCCCAGCGCCTGTTCGCCGCGGCCCGCGACTTCGCCGCCTTCGAGACCGAGGTCGGCCGGGTGGCGCTCAAGATGTTCGACCGCCCCGAACTCGACCGCGCCCGCACCGACCTGGAGTTCCTCGAACAGCAGTTGCCCAGCCTCGGCGCGTGAGTCAGGGGAGGCGGTGCTCCAGCGCCGACTGCCACCACCCCAGCACCTGGTCCGCCACCGCCGGATCGGCCACCAGCAGGCCGTCGACCGGAAGCGGGTCGTCGTCGCCGCGGCGGTCGAGCACCGCGGCGCCGGACTCCACGGCCAGCGCGACCGCGCCCGCGACGTCCCACTCGTGGTACCCGTGCAGCACCGCCGCGGCGGCGTGGCCGAGCGCCACCTGCGCCACGGCCAGCGCCTTCGAGCCGAGCACCCGGACGCCGGTCCCGGCCGCGGCGGCCCGCGTGATGAACTCGCCCATCCCCGGCCACGGGCCCGTCCGCGTCATCTCGGTGCAGACGATCGTGCTCGCCTGCTGGTCGCCCAACCGGACCGGCATCCCATTGGCGCGCATGCCCCGGCCTCGCGCCGCCGCGTAGATCTGCGCCCGGTACGGGTCGGCGACGACACCGACCACCGGGCCCCAGCGGTCCACCAAGGCCAGCGAGTACGCGCACCAGGGGACGCCCGCGACGTAGTTGGCGGTGCCGTCGATGGGGTCGACGACCCAGCGGAACTCGGCGTCGAACGGGACGTCGACGTTCTCGCAGAACACCGGGATGTCGGGGAACTCGCCGGTCAGCACCCGCCGGGTGTGGCGTTCGAGCGTGTGGTCGGTGTCGGTCACCCAGTCGAACGGCGAGTCGTCGCCATCCGGTCGCGCACCCCTGCCCGCGGTGGCCATGATGACGTCGGAGGCGTCGTTGGCCAGGCGCCCGGCGACTTCCAGTGCGATCGACACCAGTGCGGGGTCGACGGGTCGGGCTGGCCGAGACGGCAAGACGGTCATGCCGAGCTAGTTTCGGCCCTCCGGATGGCCGTCACGCGTCCTCCAGGTGGCCGTCCGACGATCACCTGGGCAACGGTGTCCGTTTCGGGAGACGTTCGGCGGCCGTTCCGCACCGCGTCACACCCCCGTGGTGTTGGGCCGTCACGGTGGGCCGGTGCGCGTAGCGATCGTCACCGAGAGCTTCCTGCCCCACGTCAACGGGGTCACCAACTCCGTCCTCCGGGTACTGGAGAACCTGCCCGGCCCGGCGCTGGTGATCGCGCCAGGCGCGGGTGACGACCACTACCTGGGGACCCCGGTCGTGCGGGTCCCGGCCGTCGGCCTCCCGCGCGTCAGCTCCCTGCCGGTGGGCGTCCCGACCCGCAAGGTGCTGTCCGCGCTCGCCGACTTCCGCCCCGACGTCGTCCACCTGGCGTCGCCGTTCGTGCTGGGTGCCAGGGGCCTGCAGGCCGCCCGCAGGCTGGGCCTGCCGACCGTGGCGGTCTACCAGACCGACGTGGCGGGCTTCGCAGGCAGCTACGGCCTCGGCCTCACCGCGCGTGCCGCGTGGCGGTGGACGAAGCGCCTCCACTCGCTGGCGGACCGCACGCTGGCCCCGTCGACCTGGGCCGTGGAGGCGCTGGAGGAGCACGGGGTGCCGCGCGTGCACCGCTGGGGCCGTGGCGTGGACGTCGACCTGTTCCGTCCCAGCAGGCGCGACCACGACCTGCGCCGACGGCTCGCGCCGAACGGCGAGCTGCTCGTCGGCTACGTCGGCAGGCTCTCGCCGGAGAAGTGCGTCGCCAGGCTCGCCGCGCTGAACGGCGTCCCCGGCATCCGCCTGGTCGTCGTCGGCGACGGGCCCGAGGAACCCCTGCTGCGCGCGGAACTCCCCGGTGCCGCGTTCCTCGGGTTCCAGTCCGGCGAAGCACTCGCCACGGCCTACGCCAGCCTGGACGTGTTCGTCCACACCGGACCGCACGAGACGTTCTGCCAGGCCGTGCAGGAAGCACAGGCCAGCGGGCTCCCGGTGCTGGCCCCGAACGCGGGCGGCCCCCGCGACCTCGTCGACGACGGCCGCACCGGCTACCTGCTGCCCGACGACCCCGCCGACCTGCGGGCGGCCGTCGAAGCGCTGCGGGACCCGGTGCGCCGCAAGCAGTTCGGCGACGCGGGACGGGCGTCCGTGCGGCACCGCACGTGGCCCGCGCTGTGCGCCCAGCTCGTGGAGCACTACCGCGCCGTCCAGCACGTCGAGCAGCGCCGGGCCGCGTGAGGCGGATCACCCGGCCCGCCACCCCTCCCAGCGGCCGAAGACCGTCCGCTCCGGCCGTCACCTACCCTTCAGGACATGTCGCGAGCTGGCCTGGACAAGAACCCGCGCGAAGTGGCCGAGATGTTCGACGGCGTGGCCAAGGGCTACGACCGCACGAACTCGGTGATGACCCTCGGGTTCGACCGCCGGTGGCGGGAGTGGAGCAGGCGTGTGCTGGACGCCCAGCCCGGCGAGAAGGTCCTCGACCTCGCCGCGGGCACGGCCGTGTCCACCGTCGAGTACGCCTCGTCCGGCGCGTGGTGCGTGGCGGCCGACTTCTCCCTCGGCATGCTCCAGGGCGGTGCGCACCGGCCGGTGCCGAAGGTCGCGGCCGACGCGCTGCACCTGCCGTTCGCGGACGGCGTGTTCGACGCCGCCACGGTCTCGTTCGGGCTGCGCAACTTCAGCGACACGGTCGCCGCGCTGCGCGAGATGGCCCGCGTCGTGCGCCCCGGTGGCCGTCTGGTCATCTGCGAGGTGTCGACGCCCACGTTCCGGCCGTTCCGGTTCGTCTACATGCGGTACCTGCTGCGCCTGCTGCCGCTGATCGGCCGGGTCGTGTCGTCCAACCCGGTGGCCTACCAGTACCTCGCGGAGTCGATGCGCGCATGGCCTGACCAGCGCACACTCGGTGAGCTGATCTCCGAAGCGGGCTGGGAGGACGTGGCTTGGTTCAACCTGACCGGCGGCATGGTCGCGCTGCACCGGGCGACCAAGCCGGAGTGACGGTCGGGCGGCTCTCAGCAGCTCGCGGCTAGACTCACGGGAGTTTGTGAACTGATGCACAAGGAGTCGGGATGACTACTCCCAGCCGCCGTCAGGCAGGCGAGGACGCCGAGGTGATCGTGGTCGGCGCGGGGCCCGCGGGCTCCACGGCCGCGACGTACCTGGCACGCGCGGGCCTGGACGTGCTGCTGCTGGAGAAGAGCAGCTTCCCCCGCGAGAAGGTCTGCGGCGACGGCCTCACGCCGCGCGGCGTGAAGCAGCTGATCGACCTCGGCATCGACACCCGCGAAGAGGCGGGCTGGCTGCACAACAAGGGCCTGCGCGTCGTCGGCGGCGGTGTCACGCTGGAGCTGGACTGGCCGGACCTGGCCTCGTTCCCGCCCTACGGCGTCGTCCGGCCCCGGCAGGACTTCGACGAGATGCTGGCGAACACGGCCGAGGCCGCGGGCGCCCGGCTGCACGAGCAGACCACGGTCACCGGCGCCGTCACCGACGAGCGCACCGGCCGGATCGTCGGCGTCACCGCGAAGGTCGGCCCGGAGAAGACGCCGGTCACCTACCGCGCGCCGCTGGTGCTGGCGTGCGACGGCGTGAGCGCCCGGCTGGCGCTGAGCGTCGGCATCGACAAGCGCGACGACCGCCCGATGGGCGTGGCCGTGCGCCGCTACTACGCGAGCCCGCGCACCAAGGACGACTACCTCGAGTCGCACCTGGAGCTGTGGGACCGCAGCGACCCCTCGAACCCGCAGCTGCTGCCCGGCTACGGCTGGATCTTCGGCATGGGCGACGGCAGCGTCAACGTCGGCCTCGGCATCCTCAGCACGTCGAAGGCCTACGGCACCACGGACTACCGCGCGCTGCTCAAGAGCTGGCTCGACGGCACGCCCGAGGAGTGGGGCTTCCGCGAGGAGAACGCCACCAGCAAGATCGGCGGCGCGGCCCTCCCGATGGGCTTCAACCGCAAACCCCACTACAGCAAGGGGTTGCTGCTCGTCGGCGACGCGGGCGGCATGGTGAACCCGTTCAACGGCGAGGGCATCGGCTACGCGATGGAGTCGGCCCGCATCGCGGCCGAGACCGTTGTGCAGGCGCTCGCCCGCCCCGCGGGCCTGAGCCGCGAGCACGCGCTCGCGGGCTACCCGACGCGCATCGAGCAGTCGCTCGGCAGCTACTACCGGCTGGGCAACATCTTCAGCAAGCTGATCGGCAACCCGGCGGTCATGCGCACGGCCACCAAGTACGGGATGCCGCGCAAGACGCTGATGAAGCTAGTCCTCAAGCTCCTCGCGGGCCTGTACGACCCGAAGGACGGCGACTCGTTCGACCGCATCATCACGGCCGCCACGAAGCTGGCGCCGAGCGCGTAGCACCTTCCGCACAGGGCCGGACCGGTATGACACCGGTCCGGCCTTTTCGCGTCTCGTACCGCGGTCGTTCCCCCGCTGTTCCGCTGACCGTTGACAACGTGCCGTGACAGCCACCTGGGCTTTTTCACCAGAAGCCGGGAAAAATACGCCCGAACAGCGCAACGTCGGCCTCGACTTAGGCATGCCTAACTACTGGAATGGCCTCGTCCATGTGTCCGGGGTATTTCCGGGGAGCTGTGGCGCCGTTCACCCCGACTTGGTCGGAAGTGTTCCGCCGCTGGTCAGCCCCCTGTGAGGGGGTGCCTGTGGCACCGCTGTGTGACGTTCTACACTGGCCGACGGTCTTGTGAATCACTTCACAAGTTCACGGGTTGGCTTGTGAACTGTTTCACAAGCTGACCTCGGATTGTTAGGCCCGCCTTACCGGCAAGACGGACAAGAACACCCCTTAGGGTGCGGATCGGTCAGCGGTCGTACGTGCCGCGACAGCGAGGAAAGGACGACGGAGAGTGCTTCAGCCCTACCTCCCCCTCGTATTCATGTTCCTGCTTGCCGGGGCGTTCGCGCTGTTCTCGGTGACGGCGGCGCCGTACATCGGACCGCGGCGCTACAACCGGGCCAAGCTCGACGCCTACGAGTGCGGCATCGAGCCCTCACCGGCCCCGATCGTGGGCGGTGGCCGCATGCCGGTCGCCTACTACCTGACGGCCATGCTCTTCATCCTGTTCGACATCGAAATGGTGTTCCTCTACCCGTTCGCGGTCTCCGCGGACAAGCTCGGGATCTTCGGGCTGGTGGAGATCGCCCTGTTCGTCGCGACGGTCGGCTTCGCGTACGCCTACGTGTGGCGTCGCGGCGGCCTCGACTGGAACTAAGCACCGGGGAAGGCGACAGTCATGGGCCTCGAGGAGAAACTCCCGAACGGCATCCTGCTGACCAGCGTGGAGAAGCTGGTCAACTGGACCCGCAAATCCTCGCTGTGGCCTGCCACCTTCGGGCTGGCGTGCTGCGCGATCGAGATGATGACGACGGGTGGGCCGCGCTACGACCTCGCCCGCTTCGGCATGGAGGTCTTCCGCGCCTCGCCGCGCCAGGCCGACCTGATGATCGTGGCGGGTCGCGTCACGAACAAGATGGCGCCGGTGCTGCGGCAGATCTACGACCAGATGCCGGAGCCCCGCTGGGTGCTCGCGATGGGCGTCTGCGCGTCGACCGGCGGCATGTTCAACAACTACGCCGTCGTGCAGGGCGTGGACCACGTGGTCCCGGTCGACATGTACCTGCCGGGCTGCCCGCCGCGGCCGGAGATGCTGATCGACGCGATCCTCAAGATCCACGCCAAGATCATGGACGAGCCGCTGGGCGCGGCCCGTGCCGCCGCGCTCCTGGAGAGCGGCTACAGCACGGACCTCATGCCGTCGTCCGAGCGCTTCGCGAAGAAGAAGTGAGCAAGCGATGACCGAGCCAGGGGACAAGAACTCCAGCGCGGACCGCGCCGTGGAAAGTCAGGTGCCGAGCCGGAACAGCGCGGTCGAGCCCGCACAGGCGAAGGCGCCGCTGGAGACCGGCAAGGCCCGCAAGGGCATGTTCGGCGTCACGGGCACCGGTGACACGTCGGGCTTCGGCGGTCTCCGCCTGCCCGCGTACGTCGCCGCCCCCGCCGAGCGCCCCTACGGCGGCTGGTTCGACGAGTTCGTCGACGAGCTGCTGGGCGCCATGCGGGAGAAGGACATCCCGACCGACGTGATCCAGCAGGTCACCATCGACCGCGGCGAGATCACCCTCTACGTCCAGCGCGAGCGGCTGCTCGACCTCTGCCGCGTGCTCCGCGACGACCCCGCGCTGCGCTTCGAGCTGTGCAGCTCGGTGTCCGGCGTGGACTACGGCGCGGACGTGGCCGGTCGACTGCACTCCGTCTACCACCTGACCTCGATGACCTACCGGCGGCGCATCCGCCTGGAGGTCTCGGTCGACGTGGACGACGCGCACATCCCCAGCGTGGTGTCGGTGTACCCGACCGCCGACTGGCAGGAGCGCGAGGCCTGGGACATGTTCGGCATCATCTACGACGGCCACCCCGGTCTGACCCGCATCCTCATGCCGGACGACTGGGACGGGCACCCCCAGCGCAAGGACTACCCGCTCGGCGGGATCCCGGTGGAGTACAAGGGCGCGGAAATCCCGCCGCCAGACCAGAGGCGGTCCTACTCATGAGCAACGAGAGCCTTGCCGACGCCACGACCGGCACCGACACCAGCCAGGCAGGCAGCGACAGCCGGGACGCCGACGCGCGGGCCGGTGACGCGCGGGCCGACGAGGCCTCGACGATCGCCGCGGGCTCGCCCGTCGACATCGCCGACTCGCGCCAGACCACCGAGGGCACCGTCTACACGGTGACCGGCGGCGACTGGGACGAGGTGCTCGCGGAAGCCGCGGGCGACGAGCGCATCGTCATGAACCTCGGCCCGCAGCACCCGTCGACGCACGGCGTGCTCCGCCTGGTGCTGGAGCTGGAGGGCGAGTCGGTCACCCAGGCCCGGTCCGTCATCGGCTACCTGCACACCGGCATCGAGAAGAACCTCGAGTACCGCAACTGGACGCAGGGCGTCACGTTCGTGACGCGCATGGACTACCTGGCGCCGCTGCACAACGAGGCCGCGTACTGCATGTCGGTGGAGAAGCTGCTCGGCGTCGAGGTGCCGCAGCGGGCCCAGGTCATCCGGGTCCTGCTGATGGAGCTCAACCGGGTCAGCTCGCACCTGGTGGCGCTGGCCACCGGCGGCATGGAGCTGGGCGCGCTGACCGGCATGACCGCGGGCTTCCGCGAGCGCGAGGAAGTGCTGCACCTGCTGGAGCACCTCACCGGCCTGCGGATGAACCACGCGTACATCCGGCCCGGTGGCATCGCGCAGGACCTCCCGGCCGACTCGGTCGAGAAGATCCGCTCGTTCCTCAAGGTCATGGACTCGCGGCTGCCGGACTACGACAAGCTGCTCACGGGTCAGCCGATCTGGCGCAACCGCCTGGCGGGCGTGGGCTACCTCCCCGTCGACGCGTGCCTCGCGCTCGGCATCACCGGCCCGATCCTGCGGTCCGCGGGCCTCCCGTGGGACCTCCGCAAGATCGAGCCGTACTCGGGCTACGAGACCTACGACTTCGACGTCCCCACGTCGAACGCGGCGGACAGCTTCGCGCGGTACCTGATGCGGGTCGAGGAGATCCACCAGTCGCTGCGGATCGTCCGCCAGGCCGTGGACCGGCTGGAGCCGGGCCCGGTCATGGTGGAGGACGCCAAGATCGCTTGGCCCGCGCAGCTCACGATCGGCGCGGACGGCATGGGCAACTCGCTCGAACACGTCCGCAAGATCATGGGCCAGTCGATGGAGTCCCTGATCCACCACTTCAAGCTGGTGACCGAGGGCTTCGACGTCCCGGCGGGCCAGGTCTACGTGCCGATCGAGTCGCCGCGCGGCGAACTCGGCTACCACGTGGTCTCCGACGGCGGCACGCGCCCGTTCCGCGTGCACGTGCGGGAGCCAAGTTTCGTGAACCTCCAGTCGATGCCCGCGATGTGCGAGGGCGGCATGGTCGCCGACGTCATCGCGTCGGTGGCCTCTATCGACCCCGTGATGGGTGGTTGTGACCGATGACTCCAGCAGGATCGAACACAGTCCACGAGCCGGCAGCGCTCAACGACGCAGTGGACACCAGTGTCTTCGGTGAGGACATCGTCGAGCGGGCGCAGCAGCTGATCTCGCGCTACCCGCTCGCGCGGTCGGCGCTGCTGCCGCTGCTGCACCTCGTGCAGTCGGTCGAGGGCTACGTCAGCCAGGCGGACATCGCGTTCTGCGCGGGCCAGCTCGACCTGGCCAACGCCGAGGTCAGCGCGGTCGCGACCTTCTACACCATGTACAAGCGCAAGCCGTGCGGCGAGCACCTGGTCAGCGTCTGCACGAACACCCTGTGCGCGGCGCTGGGCGGCGACGCCATCTTCGCCAAGCTGCGCGAGCACCTGGGCAGCGAGGGCAAGCCGCTGGGCCAGGAGGAGACCTCCGGCGAGCCGGGCACGCCTGGCTCGATCACGCTGGAGCACGCCGAGTGCCTCGCCGCGTGCGACCTCGGCCCGGTGCTCCAGGTGAACTACGAGTTCTACGACAACCAGACGCCGGACAAGGCGCTGGAGCTGGTGACCGCGTTGCAGGCGGGGGAGAAGCCCGCCCCGACCCGTGGCGCGCCGCTCACCGACTTCCGCCAGGCGGAGTTGCAGCTCGCCGGGTTCTTCGACGGCCGCGAGTCCGACCTGGACGGTCCGTCCGCCGCCGCCGAGACGCTGCGGGGCGCCCGCATCGCCGCGGACCACGGCTGGACCGCACCGTCCATCTCGGACGACGTCGCGTTCCCGCCCCTCCCGGAAAAGAAGTAGGGGGAGTCATGGTCGACAGCCTCACTCCGGTGCTCACGAAGCGCTGGCTCTCGCCGCGCTCGTGGACGATGAAGACCTACGAGCAGCTGGAGGGGTACACCGCGCTGCGCAAGGCACTCGGCGCGCACCCGGACCAGATCATCCAGCAGTGCAAGGACTCCGGCCTGCGCGGCCGGGGAGGCGCGGGCTTCCCCACGGGCATGAAGTGGGGCTTCATCCCGCAGGGCGACGGCAAACCGCACTACCTCGTCATCAACGCCGACGAGGGCGAGCCGGGCACCTGCAAGGACATCCCGCTGATGATGGCGGACCCGCACTCCCTCATCGAGGGCATCATCATCACCTCGTACGCGATCCGCGCGAACTTCGCCGCGATCTACGTGCGCGGTGAGGCGCTGCACTGCATCCGCAGGCTCAACGGCGCCGTCCAGGAGGCGTACGCCAAGGGCTACCTCGGCAAGGACATCCTGGGCAGCGGCTTCGACCTCGACGTCGTCGTGCACGCCGGAGCGGGCGCGTACATCTGCGGCGAGGAGACGGCGCTGCTCGACTCGCTGGAGGGCAAGCGCGGCCAGCCGCGGCTGAAGCCGCCGTTCCCCGCGACCGCCGGGCTCTACGCGTCGCCCACCGTGGTGAACAACGTCGAGACGATCGCCAGCGTTCCCTTCATCGTCAACGGCGGCAGCGACTGGTTCCGCACGATGGGGCGCGAGCGCTCGCCCGGCCCGAAGATCTACTCGCTGTCCGGCCACGTCACGCGGCCCGGCCAGTACGAGGCCCCGATGGGCACCACGCTGCGCCAGTTGCTGGACCTGGCCGGTGGCATGAAGGACGGCATCCCGCTGAAGTTCTGGACGCCCGGTGGCTCGTCCACCCCGCTGTTCACCGCGGAGCACCTCGACGTGCCGCTGGACTTCGAAGGTGCCGCCGAGGCGGGTTCGATGCTCGGGACGACGGCGTTGCAGCTGTTCAACGAGACCGTGTCGGTCCCGTGGGCGGTCATGAAGTGGACCGAGTTCTACAAGCACGAGTCGTGCGGCAAGTGCACCCCTTGCCGCGAGGGCACGTACTGGCTGGTCCAGATCCTCCAGCGGATGGTGGCGGGCAACGGCACCGCGAGCGACATCGACACGCTGCTCGACGTCTGCGACAACATCCTCGGCCGCTCCTTCTGCGCGCTGGGTGATGGTGCCGTCAGCCCCATCACCAGTGGCATCAAGTACTTCAAGGACGAGTTCTTGGCGCTCTGCGACCAGAACTCCGCTGTGTTGGCAGGAGCCCACTGATGACTTTGGCACCGGAGAAGAGCGAGGTCGCGGTCCCCGAGGGCCACGTCAAGCTCGTGATCGACGGCTTCGAGGTCGTCGCCCCCAAGGGTGAGCTGCTGATCCGCACGGCCGAGCGCCTCGGCATCGTCGTGCCGCGGTTCTGCGACCACCCGCTGCTGGAGCCCGCGGGCGCCTGCCGCCAGTGCCTCGTCGAGGTCGAGATGGGCGGTCGGCCGATGCCGAAGCCCCAGGCCTCCTGCACGATGACGGTCGCGGACGGCATGGTCGTGAAGACCCAGCTGACCTCGCCCGTGGCGGACAAGGCGCAGGCGGGGGTGATGGAGCTGCTGCTCATCAACCACCCGCTGGACTGCCCGATCTGCGACAAGGGCGGCGAGTGCCCGCTGCAGAACCAGGCGCTCAAGCACGGTCGCGCGGAGTCTCGCTTCCACGAGCACAAGCGCACGTTCCCGAAGCCCCTGCCGATCTCGACGCAGGTGCTGCTGGACCGCGAGCGGTGCGTGCTCTGCCAGCGCTGCACCAGGTTCTCCGCGCAGATCGCGGGCGACCCGTTCATCGAACTGCTGGAGCGCGGGTCGCAGCAGCAGATCGGTGTGGCCGAGGGCAAGCCGTTCCAGTCGTACTTCTCGGGCAACACGATCCAGATCTGCCCGGTCGGCGCGCTGACGTCCGCCGCGTACCGGTTCCGCGCCCGGCCGTTCGACCTCATCTCCACCCCGAGCGTCTGCGAGCACTGCTCGTCGGGCTGCGCCGAGCGCACCGACTGGCGGCGCGGCAAGGTGCAGCGCAAGCTCGCGGGCGACGACCCCGAGGTCAACGAGGAGTGGATCTGCGACAAGGGCCGCTTCGCGTTCCGCTACGCCACGGCCGCCGACCGCTTCACGCGCCCGATGGTGCGCGACGCGGAGACCGGTGAGCTGCGCGAGACCTCGTGGACCGAGGCGCTCCAGGTCGCCGCGACCGGCCTCGCCACCGCTCGGGACGCCAAGGGCGTCGGCGTGCTCACCGGCGGTCGCCTGACCGTCGAGGACGCCTACGCCTACGCGAAGTTCGCCCGCGTCGCGCTGAAGACCAACGACGTCGACTTCCGGGCCCGCCCGCACTCGGCCGAGGAGCTGGAGTTCCTCACCAGCACGATCCTCGGCACGACGCCGGACAACGGCGGCGTGACGTTCAAGGCCATCGAGGCCGCGCCCGCCGTGCTGTGCGTCGCCTTCGAGCCTGAGGAGGAAGCGCCGATCGTCTTCCTGCGGCTGCGCAAGGCGGCCCGCAAGAAGACCAAGGTGTTCCACCTGGGCCAGTACACCTCGCCCGCCGTGGAGAAGACCTTCGGCACGCTGCTCGCCTGCGTTCCCGGCGGGGAGCCCGCCGCGCTGAACGGCCTGGACGAGCACGCGGCCGACGTGACGGAAGCCCTGCGCGGCAGCGGTTCCGTCATCCTCGTCGGCGAGCGCGCCGCCGAGGTGCCCGGCCTGTTCTCCGCGGTGGCCCGGCTCGCCGAGTCCACCGGTGCGAAGGTCG
>JBDSAJ010000762.1:0-7164 GCA_039922235.1 Umezawaea sp. | reverse complement strand
CCCCGACCAGGTCAGCCGCGCAGCAGTTCGAGGATGACCGACGGGTCCTGCGCGCCGGACACACCTCGGTTGGCGACCACGAAGGTCGGCACCGAGCGCACGCCGATCGCGATGCCCTCGGCCAGTTCCTGGCGGACGCGCGCGGTCAGCGCCTCGTCGTTCAGCGCCTCCTCGGCACCGGTCAGCCCCGCGTCGGCGGCCAGCTTCACCAGCACGTCGGGGTCGCCGAGGTGCTGGCCCTCGGTGAAGTTCGCCCGGAAGAACCGCTCCTGCACGGCTCCCTGGACGCCCTGCTCGTAGGCGAAGCTGATCAGCTTGTGCGCGTCGAGCGTGTTGGCCTGCCTGGTGTCACCGAGGTGGTACTCCAGCCCGACTCCCTCGGCGACCTGCCGGACGCGCTCGTGCGCGGCGGTCACGGCATCCGCCCCGCCGAACTTCACGGCCAGCGCCTCGGTCATCGGCGCACCGTCGTTCGGCGACGCCGGGTCGAGCTGGAACGGGCGCCAGCGCACCTCGACCGGCTCGCCGTCCCACGCCTCCAGGGCGCTCTCCATCTTCCGCTTGCCGATGTAGCACCACGGGCAAACCACGTCCGACCACACTTCGAGTCTCACGCCAGGGGCCAACACCCGATTCCCGGACCTTGTTCCCGGATCGGCGCGATCCGTGGCTATGCCGAACCGAGCAGACCTTCCCGCTCTCGCCACCGCGCCTGGCAGACCACGCACGTCGGCCAACACCACTCCGTCTTCGACCACTGCTCCCGCGGAACAACGATCTCCAAGCCGCACAGCGTGACCCCGTCGTCCAGCACCAACAGCTCATCGGACACCGCGTGTCGACCACCCTCGTGCGGAAACCAGCGGAACATCCGCGTGCCCATCACCTGCCACTCCTCCTTCATCACGTCATCCCCTCCCATTCGGTCACGGGCAACCGCGCCGCCCGCTGATCACAGAGGTCACCGATCTCACGGGCGATCCCCGCCAGTTCTCGCAGTCGTGCGGCGGTCACCACCTGCTCCGGCCGATTGCCGAACAGACCCGTGAACGCGAAAGCCAACCGGACCAAGCACTCCCGCACGTCGTCCAGGTCCTCGACACCCGTCGGCTTTGCCGTGACGCGGTGTGCCCTACCGAATCCGCTCACACCTCCACGTCCTCTCATCGCTCGAACCATGACTTGAGAACGCTGGGCACGTCCCGCGCCGGGGCTTGTGAGAGCGAGCAGCGCGGGACGGTCCAGCGATCGAATCTGGAGTGGTCTCCCGTCGATCCGACCGCCAAGATGAGTAAATCAGAAATTTCTCTTTTCCGGGACTCGCCTGATCGAGCGAACATCAGGTTGCCGAAGTCCGGCACCATGAGCCGCACCCCAACAACAGGAGGCAAGGCATGGGCGAGAGCCCCACGTCGCTCAAGCGGTACCTCGGCGCGCAACTCCGGCAACTCAGGGTGGCGGCAGGGCTGAAGCCGGTCGACGTGATGGAAGAACTCGCGTGCAGCCGCTCCAAGGTCACCAAGATCGAACGAGGTCAGGTAGGAATCCGGGAGAAGGAACTGGAGGCACTGCTCCGGCTGTACAAGGCCGAGCCCGACTTGGCGGCAGGACTCGTAGAGGTCGCCAGGGAGGCGCGCAAGCGCGGTTGGTGGGCGTCCGAGAATCTGACTTCCAGTGTTCCGCCGTTCTTCCGGACGTTCATCGGCTTGGAGGCGTCTGCCGAGGAGATCTGGACCTACCAGTCCGAACTGGTGCCCGGCTTGCTTCAGACCGAGGCGTATTCGCGCGCCGTCGTCAACGCCGTGAGCCCAAACCTCGACGTGATCGAGGTCGAGCGTCGCCTGAAGGTCCGCAAGCAGCGGCAGGCCAGGTTGATCGGGTTGAGTCCGCCGCGCATCGTTGCCGTAGTGAACGAAGGAGTCGTGCGGGAGGTCATCGGCGGACCAGAGGTGATGCGTGAACAACTCCGGTTCCTGATTGACATCCAGAAGGAAATCCCGGTCGAAGTGCGGGTCAAGCCGTTCGCGGCAGGAGCACACCCGGTTATCGGTTTCAACTTCGTGGTGCTTCGCGATCACGACCACGATGAGCCGACCACGGTTTACGTCGACGGCCTGACCAAGGCGGACTACCTGGATGCCGCCACGGACCCGCAAGACCTGGCGATCTACACCGAGGCTTTCGAACGGCTCAGGACCGTGGCCCTTCCGGCCGATGAGTCCCGCACGCTCATTGCTAGCGTGATGGCGGATTTGTGAGAGCGAGTGAAAGGGGTGCGGGATGACCCAACCTGATCCTTCCCGTGCCACATGGCGGAAGTCGAGTCGAAGTGGACAAGGCGGCGAAAGCTGTGTGGAACTGGCGTGCGCTCCTGGCGTGATCGCGGTCAGGGACAGCAAGAACCCGACCGGCGGCGCGCTGGCCTTCGGGCTAACCGCCTCGGCCGGGTTCCTGAACGCTGTGAAGTCCGGACGTTTCGACACCTGATCAGCGGCGATGGGAGGTGTCCACACTTGCGGACACCTCCCATCGTCCCGTCAGCGGGGTTTCGCGTCAGACGGCTGACCACCGCCGCACCACGTCGGCGAGCACGCCCAGCGGCAGCGGGCCGCCGCCGAGCACGAGGTCGTGGAACGCGGTGAGGTCGAACCCGTCCCCCATCCGGGCCTCGGCCTCCGCGCGCAGGCGCTGGATCTCCAGCCGCCCCACCATGTACGCCTGCGCCTGCGCCGGCGTCTCGACGAACCGGTCGACCTGCGACTCGACGTCACCGTCGGCGATGGCGGTGTTCGCGCGCAGGTAGTCGACGGCCATGGCCCGTGTCCAGCCGAACGCGTGCAGCCCGGTGTCCACCACCAACCGGGCCGCCCGCGCCAGGTCCTGCGAGACCATGCCGAGGCGGGCGACGTCGTCGGTGTAGAGCCCCATCTCGTCCGCCAGGCGCTCGGCGTACAGGCCCCAGCCCTCGATGTAGGCGTCGATCAGCGCGGTGCGGCGCAGCAGCGGCAGGTCGTCGATCTCCTGCGCCAGCGAGATCTGGAGGTGGTGGCCGGGCACGCCCTCGTGGAACGCGAGCGACTCGGCGATGGTGCGGTCCTGCTCGTGCGGCCTGCGGGTGTTGACGAAGTACGTGCCCGGCCGCGAGCCGTCCAGCGCGGGGTCGACGTAGTACGCCAGCGGTCCGCGGTCCTGCTCGGCCTCCGGCACCCGTTCCACCGCGCACTCGCCCTGTGGCAACCGCCCGAACCACTGCGGGGCCACGAGTTCCGCGCGGCCGAGGGTGGTCTTCGCGGCGGCGACCACCTCGTCGGCGTCGGCCCAGTGGAACGCCGGATCGGCGCGGATCCGCTCGCGGACCTCCGCCGCGGAGGCCGGTCCGACGACGCGCGACCCGATCTCCAGGTACTCCCGCTCCAGCGCGGCCATCAGGTCGAGCCCGGTCCGGTGCAGTTCGTCCGGGGTCAGGGTGGTCGTCGTGTACCGCCGCAGCAGCAGCGCGTACGCCGCCTCCCCGCCGGGCAGGTGGCACAGGCCCGGCTGGTCGTCGGTCCTGCCGCACGGCAGGACCTCGGCGACGAGGAAGTCCCGGTACGCGGTGAAAGCGGGCCGGATCTCCTCGGCCAGCAGCCGGTCGCGCTCGGCGGCGAGGGCCGTGCCCAGCTCGACCGCGCGGAGCGGATCGCCGTCCGGGTCGGCGAGGTACCGGTCCAGTGCGCCGATCCCCTTGCGCACCAACCTGGCTGGCGGCACCCGGCCCGCGGCGACGGCGGCGCGCTGCCGGTCTTCGAGCTGCGCCAAGAACCGCGGCACGGCGGCGAGCCTGGCCACGTGGTCCCGCTGCCCGCGCGCACCCGTCGGCCGGATCAGCGGCAGGATGGTCAGCAGTCCGGCGGCGGGCGAGTTCCACGCGTCGGCGAGCGTGAGGTCGACCAGCCCGGCGTCGAGCTTCTCGATCAACGACCTGGCCTCGTTGGCCACCACCGCCGTGGTCACGTCGTCGCCGACCGCGCGGCGCAGCACGTCCTCGGCCCGTGCGCGCAGCTCGGCGTCCGCGGTCAGGTCCCGCAGCAGGTGGTCGCGGCCGGGTAAGCCGAGCAGCGTGGCGGAGAGCGGCTCGTCGTCGAGGAGCAGGTCCATCATCTCGTCGGCGAGGTCCGTCACGGGAACCGCCGCTCGACCAGGCGGGCGAGCGCGTCCATCGGGAGCGGACCGTTGGCCAGCACGAGGTCGTGGAACGCCCGGAGGTCGAACGCCTCCCCCGTCCGCTCGGCGGCTTCGGCGCGCAGCCGTTCGAACTCCAGCCGCCCCACCATGTACGAGAGGGCCTGCCCCGGCACCTCGATGTACCGGTCGGTCTCGGCCTGGACCTCCACCTCGGGCATGGCGGTGAACTCCCGCAGGAACGCCACGACCCGGTCACGGCTCCAGCCCAACGCGTGGAGCCCGGTGTCGACGACCAGCCGCGCGGCCCGGACCGAGTCCTGGGCGAGCATCCCGAGCCGGGCGGTGTCGTCGCTGTAGAGCCCCATCTCGTCGGCCAGCCGCTCGGTGTAGAGGGCCCAGCCCTCCAGGTGCGCCTCGATCGACGCCATCCGGCGCAGCTGCGGCAGGTCCTCGTCCTCTTGGAGCAGGGCGAGCTGGAAGTGGTGTCCGGGAACGGCTTCGTGGAACGCGGTGGACTCGGCGGCGGTGCGGTCCTGCTCCCGCGCCCGGTACGCGTTCACGAAGTACGTGCCGGGCCGCGACCCGTCCATCGCCGGATCGACGTAGTAGGCCAGTGGCGCGTTGCGCTCATCGGCCTCGGGCACCTGCTCCACCACGCACCTGGCTGCGGGAACCCGGCCGAACCACGACGGCGCGGCTTTCTCGGCACGCTCGATCGTGCTCCGGGCGACGGCCAGCATCTCCTCGGCGTCGCGCCACTTCAGCGCGCTCGTCCGCTCGCGCACGGCGGCCAGTGACGGGTAGCCGAGCGCGGCGTACTCGTCGGCGAGCCGGGCGACCATGTCGAGCCCGATCCGGTGCAGCTCCTGGGGAGTGCGGTCGGTGGTGGTGAACATCCGGGCCAGGTTCGCGTACGCGGCCGCGCCACCGGGCAGGTGGCACAGCCCCGGCTGCTGCTCGGAACGGCCGTGCGGCGCGACTTCCGCCACCACGAACTCGCGGTAGGCCGCGAACGCGGGCCGCACCACGTCGGAGAGCAGCCGGTCGCGTTCGGCGAGCAGCCCGTCCTCCAGCGGGACGGCCCGCAGCGGATCGGCGTCCGGGTCGGCGAGGTAGCCGTCGATCCTGGCCACGGCCGAGTGCGCCAGGTGCGCGAGAGGGAGCCGTCCGGCGGCGATGCCCGCCCGGTTGCGCTCGGTCACCCGCGCCAGGAACTCCGGGATGGCGGCGAGCCTGGTCAGGTAGTCGCGCTGCGGGCGGCCCGCGGACGGGACGATCAGCGGCAGCGTGGCGAGCAGACCCGTGACCGGGGCGAGGAGCGACTCCCAGCAGGTGTGCTCGACCAGCCGCGCGTCGATGCGGTCCACGAGGCCATCCGTCTGGTGCAGCACGACCGCGAGCGTCAGGTCGTCCGGGTCGGCGGCGGCACGGGCGCGGTCGCCGAGCTCCACGGCCCGCGCCCGCAGCTCGGCCTCGCCCTCCTCGCTGACGTCGGGGAGCCGGTCGTCCCGGCCCGCGATCCCCAGCAGCGTGGCGAACAGCGGATCGGCGTCCAGGACCAGGTCGAACACGTCATCCGCCAACTCGCCCACCGACTACTCCCCAGGGAACCTGGCGGCGGCGTTCCGGATCGCCGTCCGCGCTTGGACGTCCAACCTCCGCACCACGTCCGCGGCCGGTGCGGCCTCGATCAAAGAGTAGGTCTGCCCGGCCCACAGCGACATCAGTTCCGGGTCACCGGTGGCACGGATCGGCTTGGTCATCAGGTGCAGGTTCGGGTAGGCCGCCGGGGCGTGCGCGGTGTTCTCGGCGAGGAACCGGTTCACCAGGCCGCGCGCGGGCCTGCCGCTGAACGCCCGCGTCAACGCGGTGCGGCGGTTCTTCCCCTCCAGCGCCATCCGGTAGCCGGGGGCGGTGCCCGCCTCGGGGCACAGCAGGAACGCCGTGCCCAGTTGCGCGGCCACGGCTCCGGCGGTGATGACGGCGGCGACGTCCGCGCCGGTCACCAGTCCCCCGGCGGCGACGAGCGGCAGGTCGACGGCGGCGGCCACGAGCCGCAGCGCGGCGAGCGTGCCGAACAGCTCGCCACCACCGGGCGAGACGCCGTCGTCGGTGAACGTGCCGCGGTGCCCGCCGGCGTCGGCTCCCTGCACGCACAGCGCGTCCACGCCGATCTGCGCGGCCTGCTTCGCCTCGGCCGGGGTCGTCACGGTCCCGATGACGTACGAGCCCGCGGCGTGCAGCCGCCGCACCTCGGCGACGTCCGGCAGGCCGAAGGTGAACGACACCACCGGGACCCGCATGGCCAGCACGAGTTCGAACTTGGCGGCGTAGGAGTCGTCGTCCCACACCGGGTTGCCGGGCTCGACCCCCGCGAGCGCGGCCTGCGCGGCCACCCGCTCCCGGTAGACCGACAAGTCCACTGTGGACTTCGACCCCGGCACGAACAGGTTGACGCCGAAGGGCCGGTCGGTCAGCTCCGCGATCGCGGTGAGCTGACCTGCCAGCGCCTCGACGGTGAGCAGGCCGGCGGCCAGGAAACCCAGGCCACCGGCCGACCCCACTTCCGCGACCAGCTTGGGGGTGGACGCGCCACCCGCCATCGGCGCGGCGATCACGGGTACGGCCAGTCGTTCCAGCATGCACCCGACAGTAATCCGTTACCCGAAATGCGAGTGGACATGAGCCCACCGTCTCAGGCAGCCGTCGCCTTGCGGCGCGGCGTTGGCCCACCCCTGGCGGGTGGGTCTTCCCGTGGCGGTACCCGCCGCCTGCCAGCGCAGGTCTTACATGGGTTTCCAGCGGGCTTGTAGCACATATGTTCGATGGCGCATGGTCGCGATCGCTCACGAATCTCCGAACAGTTGCGAACCCTAAGCACCTGATCCGAAGTGTTGTCCGTAACCCTCGGGTAGCCAGGGTGAGGTCCAGGGCGCTGCGGTGGCGAGTGTCTGCTCGGTGGTCCGGGCGCGGAAGTAGGCGTGGGTTTGTCGGACGCGG
>JBDSAJ010000761.1:0-5898 GCA_039922235.1 Umezawaea sp. | reverse complement strand
GGGATCCGAGCCGTCCGTTGCGGCCGTTGCCGACCTGGAGCTTCGTGTCCTTGCAGTCGACGTGGTAGATCCGGTCGGCGAAGTCGAGGATGAAGCCGACCGGGTCGAGGTCCTGCCACACGAAGTGCGACGGGTCCCAGTTCAGGCCGAAGGCCGGGCGGTTGCCCACCGCGTCCAGCGTCTTGCGGGTGGTCCAGTAGTCGTAGGCGATCTCGGACGGGTGGACCTCGTGGGCGAAGCGGACGCCGACCTCGTCGAACACGTCGAGGATCGGGTTCCAGCGGTTCGCGAAGTCGGTGTAGCCGTCGTCGATCACCGCCTGGGAGACCGGCGGGAACATCGCCACGTACTTCCAGATCTTCGACCCGGTGAAGCCGACGACCGTGTCCACGCCCAGCTTCGCCGCCGCGCGGGCGGTGTCGGCGATCTCGGCCGCCGCGCGCTGCCGCACGCCCTCGGGCTCGCCGTCGCCCCAGATGCGGGCGGGCAGGATGTTGCGGTGCCGCTCGTCGATCGGGTCGTCGCACACGGCCTGGCCGACGAGGTGGTTGGAGATCGTCCACACCTTGAGCCCGTAGGACTCCAGCAGGGCGAGCTTCGCGGGGACGTAGTCGGGCTCGGCCAGCGCCCGGTCGACCTCGAAGTGGTCGCCGGAGCAGGCGATCTCCAGCCCGTCGTAGCCCCACCCGGCGGCGAGCTTGCAGACCTCCTCGAACGGCAGGTCGGCCCACTGTCCCGTGAACAGGGTGACGGGTCGGCTCATCGCTGGTCTCCTCTCGTGTGCACCGCGGGTGCCCGCAGTCCTTGCAGTTCCAACAGGAAGTCCTTGACCTCGGTCGCGGCGATCCGCTCGCGCGGCTCGACGGTCGCGTCCGAGCACAGCAGCACGGGTCCGTCGGCGGCGTTGTCCGGGAGGCGGCCGTGGGTTCCCCGCACGGGTGACGGGTCGAGCGGGACGACGTTCATCGCGTACCGCAGGCCCACCTTCTTGCGGACCAGGTTCAGCCCGGCCTTGGCCTTGGCGAGCCGGTCGGCGGGGTTGAAGAACAGCTCGGCCGGGTCGTAGCCGGGTTTGCGATGGATCTCCACCCCCCGTGCGAAGTCGGGCGCGCGATCGTCGTCGAGCCAGTAGTAGTAGGTGAACCAGGCGTCGGGCGACGCGACGGCGACGAGTTCCCCGGACCGCTCGTGGTCCAGGCCCTCCGCGGCCTGTCCGGCCCGGTCCAGGACCCGGTCGACACCCGGCAGCGCCTCGACGACGGCCTTGGCCCAGTCGACGTCGTCCGGATCGGCGACGTAGACGTGGGCGACCTGGTGGTCGGCCACGGCGAACGCGCGCGACGTCCACGGGTCCAGGTACTCCATGCCCGCCTGGGTGTAGACCTCCAGCAGGCCCTCGGCGCGCAGCGCCCGGTTCACGTCGACCGCGCGGCGCGCCTCGGTGATGCCGTACTCGGACAGGGCGACCACGGTGGCGCCCGCGCCGAGCGCGTCGGTCAGCAGCGGCGCGATCTCCGCGTCCACGGCCTTCGCGGCGGCCACCGCCTCCGGCGAGTTCGGGCCGAAGCGCTGGAGGTCGTAGTCCAGGTGCGGCACGTAGACCAGGAGCAGGTCGGGCCGCTGCTCGACGAGGATCTTGCGGGCCGCGCCGACGATCCAGCGGCTGGAGGCGATCGACGCCGTCGGTCCCCAGTACTGGAACAGCGGGAACTCACCCAGCGAAGCCACGAGCCGGTCGTGCAGCTCGGGGGGCCGCACGTAGGCGTCCGGGGACTTGCGGCCGTCGGCGTGGTAGATCGGCCGGGGCGTGATCGTCACGTCGGTGGTCGCGCCCATCGCGTACCACCAGCAGACGTTGGCCGCGGTGTAGCCGGGGTGGGCGCGGCGCGCGGTCTCCCAGATCTTCTCGCCCTGCACGAGGCGGTTGTGCTGCCGCCACAGGTGGACCTCGCCGAGGTCGCGGAAGTACCAGCCGTTGCCGACGATCCCGTGCTCCGCCGGGGTGAGGCCGGTGAGGAACGTGGACTGGGCGCTGCACGTGACGGCGGGCAGCACGGTGCCCAGCTCCGCCCGCCAGCCCAGTCCGGCGAGGTTCGGCATGTGCGGCAGCAGCGCGGGCGTCATCCCGACGACGTCGATCACGACCAGCGGCTTCACGGGCGGGCCCCTTCCCCGACGGCGGTTTCCAGCACTCCCAGGTGTTCGCGGGCCCAGCGCAGCTCGGCGGCGATGCCGCGCACGAGGCCGGTGTCGTCCTGGCCGACAGCCCCTGGCAGCACGCTCCAGGTGTAGGTCTCGACCTCGACGTGCGGCAGCGGGCCGTGGGCGGCGAGCGCCCGCACGGCGTCGCGCAGCACGTCGGTGGTCGCCGACAGGGGCGCCGCGGGCCGGGCGTGCAGCGGCACGTGGAAGTGCACCCGCCACGGACCGTAGCCGGGCAGCTCCTGGTGGGCCTGCGGCAGGTCGTCGGAGGCGTACACCACTCCCCTGCCGCGTTCGCGGACCTGGTGCAGGTAGCGGGGTTCGGTGAACGCGGCCAGCGCGCCGCGGCCCTCGGGCGTGCTGGGCGCGGTGACCTCCAGCGCCGCCGACGCCTGCACCTTGACCACCCGCAGCCCGGCGGCGTGGATCTCGGCAACGGCGGCGGCCGGATCGGCGAAGGACACCGCGAGGTGGCAGGTGTCCAGGCAGATCCCGATGTGCTCGGGGTCGACGCGCCCGGCGAGCCGGGTCACGGCGTCGTGCACGGTGTCCAGCACGCAGCCGGGTTCGGGTTCGACGGCAAGCGCGATCGGCTTGCCGGTCCACGCGGCCTGCGCGCGCAGCACCCGCGTCAGCTCGTCCAGCGCGGCGAACGCGACGGAGTCGTCCTGGGGGGTCCACGGGGTGCGCCAGCCCAGCGGCAGGGTGGAGATGGTGCCGCTCGTGGCGGCGTCGGGCAGCAGGTCTGCGAGCACGGTGGCGCAGTCGGTGGTGTAGCGCAGCCGTTCCGGTTCGGTCCAGCGCGGCCGGTACACCGAGTGCTTCACCACGGCGTCGTGGAAACCGCCGTAGGGGAAGGCGTTGAGGGTGCGGACCTCCAGTCCGCGCGCGTCCAGTTCGGCGCGCAGCCGCCGCCGTGACCCCTCGTCCTCGGCGAGGCCGCGGGCGACGTCGGCGGACAGCCACAGGCCGAGGCCGAGGTGGTCCGTGCCGAGCAGGCGGCGCACGGGCAGGGCGAACCGGTCGAGCTGGGCGAGTACGCCGCGCAGGTCCTCGGCGGGGTGCACGTTGGTGCAGTAGGACAGGTCCATCACCGGTCACCTCCGCCGCGCAGCACGGAGTTGCCGGAGAACGTGTCCGATGCGCTGGGACCGGGCAGGTCGTCCAGCACGAGCCGTCCGCTCTGGCCGTAGAACTCCACCGGGTTGTGCCAGAACACGTCGTCCACATCGGACTCGGTGAAACCCGCGTCCAGCATCGCCAGCGCGGTCTTGTGCGTCTTCAACGGATCGGAGCGACCCCAGTCCGCGGCGGAGTTCACCAGCACCCGCGCCGTCCCGTACTCCTTGAGGATCGCGACCATCCGCTGCTCGTCCATCTTGGTGTCCGGGTAGATGGAGAAGCCCATCCACGCGCCGGAATCCGCGACCGCGCGCACGGTCGTCTCGTTGAGGTGGTCCACGGCGACCCGTTCCACCGGGAGGCCGGACTCCCTGACCAGGTCGAGGGTGCGGCGCGTCCCGGCAGCCTTGTCGCGGTGCGGGGTGTGCACCAGCGCGGGCAGCTCGTGCTCGATCGCGAGCTGGAGCTGGCGGGCGAACGCCTCGTCCTCCTCCGGCGTCATCGAGTCGAAGCCGATCTCGCCGACCGCGACGACGCCGTCCTTCTCCAGGTAGCGGGGCAGCACGTCCAGCACGGGCGTGCAGCGGGGATCGTTGGCCTCCTTGGGGTTCAGCGCGATCGTGCAGTGGTGGCGGATGCCGAACTGGGCGGCGCGGAAGCGCTCCCAGCCGATGAGCGCGTCGAAGTAGTCGGTGAACGAGCCGACCGACGTGCGGGGCTGGCCCAGCCAGAACGCCGGTTCGACCAGTGCGCGCACACCGGCGGCGTGCATGGCCTCGTAGTCGTCGGTCGTGCGGGACGTCATGTGGATGTGCGGGTCGAAGATGCGCACCTCACTACCCCTTTCCGAGCAGTCGGAGCGCGTCTGCGGGCACATCGCGGCCCGCGGCGGTGCGTTCGGCGGCGTAGTCGGCGACCATGCGCAGCAGCTCGTCGTCGGCGCGCCGCTCCAGCCCGGCCACCGCGGCCAGCGGCACGCCGGTGAACAGGCACTTGAGTACACCGTGCCGCCAACCGTGGTCGTCGAGGTGGGCGGCGGCGAACGGGCCGAGCGCGGCGGCGACGAGCCGGATGTCGTTGGTGCGCAACGCGTCCCGGACGATCTCCAGGCCCGCGGGTACCGCCCGGTCGCCGACCAGGGAGAGGCCGCGCAGCACGCCGCGCTTCTCGGCGTCGTCGCCGTGCCGGTAGAGCGCGAGCAGCTGCGCGGACAAGGTGGTCTCGTCCAGGACGGTGGCGAGCGCGCCGAGGAGTTCGGCGCGGGCGGTGTCGTCCACGCTGCCGTGCACGAGGCCCTGCGGGTCGTCGTCGGGCCGGGTGGAACCGCGGCCGACGCGGCGGCCCACCGCGGGGAACAGCCTGTCCACCGCGGCGGGGTCGCGGCGCACGGCGCGCTGGGCGTCGGCGAGCCACGGGTGCCGCGGGCTCGCGGGTTGGTCGGGCATGGCCGCGCGCAACGCCTCCACGGCTCGGCGGGCCACGTCGGGGGCGGCGTGGCTGTGCCGGGGCAGCTCGACGGCGGCGACGCCGACGTAGCCGACGGCGGTCAGCGCGGCGAGCGTGGCGCGCAGGTCCAGCTCGCCCTCGCCGAACTCCAGGTGTTCGTGCACGCCGGGACGCATGTCGTCGAGCTGCACGTTGACCAGCAGCCCGCCCGCGCGGCGCACGCACGTCGGCGCGTCGTCGGGTTCCACGGCCACGCAGTGCCCCACGTCGAGGGTGACGCCGAGCAGCGACGGCGAACCCAGTTCCTCGCGCAGCCGCAGCGCCTGGGTGAGGTGCTGCACGAACATGCCCGGTTCGGGTTCGAGGCCGAGGGTGACGCCGAGCGGTTCGGCGCCCTCCAGGACGGCGGCGACACCCGAGCGCAACCGCCGCCACGCCTCGTCAACGGGCACGTCGGCGGGCTTGATCCCGGACCAGAACGACACGCAGTCGGCGTTCAGCTCGGCGGCGATCCGCACCGCGCGCAGCAGGAAGTCCACCCGGACCTCCTGCGCCTCGCTGACCAGCGTCGGGTGGTGCTTGCGCAGCGGGTCGAGCAGGAACCGGGCGCCGGTCTCCACGACGCAGCGCAGGCCGAGCCGGTCGAGCTTCGCGGCGACGCGCGAGACCTGGGCGGGCAGGTCGTCGGCGAACGGGTCGAGGTGGTGGTGGTCCAGGGTCAGCGCCACGGACGTGAACCCGAGGCCGGCGATGATGTCGAGGGCGTCGTCGAGGCGGTGGTTGGCGAAGCCGTTGGTGCCGTAGCCGAGGTGGAAGGTCATGTCGGGCTCACCTTCCGGCTCAGCCGCCGCGCGAGCGGCAGCGCCAGCGCGACGGCGGCGGCTGCTGCGACCGACCCGGCCCGAGCGGCGAGCGCCGACTGGAGCGGGACCATGCCGTGAATGCCCGCCTTCGTCGCGGTCCGCACTGACGCCGCGTCGGGCGTCCGCACGGCGGCGACCTGGGCGCGGCCGACGGTGACGGCGTAGCCGGTGGTGGCGGCGAGCCCGGCGAGGCGGTGCCGCCAGGAGGCCGACGGCCCGGCGACGGCGGCGAGCGCGCTGAGCGCCGTGCCGCCGAGGACCGCGC
>JBDSAJ010000760.1:0-3071 GCA_039922235.1 Umezawaea sp. | reverse complement strand
CCCGAGTCAAATCGCAATGCCAGTAAGTTAAGCATCCAAGTTGATCTTCCGATGCCGCGCACGTGCAGGTCGCCTGGCTACGTGTTGATCTTGAGCGGCCTTAACTTACTGGCATTGAGTCAAATCGACCACCCACGCCGGAGCCGCCGGAGCCGCCGGGCCGCCGGGCGGCGGAGGGGGACCGCGTTGGTCTGGTTGCGTGCTTCCGCTTTCGCGGTGATGGGTCCACTTGCGCAGACCCTCTTTTGCACGGTGGCCCAGTTGCACAGTTCCACTTCTCTGTGGTGGGCCAGGTTGCGCAGACTGCTTTCGATAGCGGGACGGGCTACGCAGATCCGCTTGTAGGCCATGGGCCGAGTTGCGCAGATCTGCTTCGCAGCCGTCGGCCAGGTTGCGCAAATCCGCTACGCGCCAGCCCCACACCCCAGCTCCAACCAGAACCCCTAACGAGGCGTGTGATCCGACCTCCAAGCCACCCCCACCACGTCCTGGGCTTTCGGCACCGGCAGGAACACGGAAAAGGTCGCAGGCCGAGCCGTGGAAAGCTCCAACCTCCCCCCGTCGGCATCGACCAGCGCCCGAGCCAGCGAAAGCCCAACCCCGGTAGACCCACCCCCGGACACGCCACGCTCAAAGATGTGCCCGGCCAACTCATCCGGCACACCCGCCCCACCATCACTGACCTCGACCACGATCGCCGAGTCGTCACTGCGCGCGGACAACACCACCGGCCCCTCCCCATGCCGCAAGGCGTTGTCCAACAACACCCCGATGGCCTCCCGCAACCGACCAGGAGTGGCCCGAGCCAGCATTCCCTCCGGCACGCGCACCCTCAGGGCCCGACCTTCACCGCGCAACGGCTCCCGCCACTCCCCGGCGATGGCCGTCAACTCGGCACGCAAGTCCAACGGCTCGGCATCCACCGACCGAGCGGCACGAGCGGCGGCGAGCAGTTCGTCCAGCACCTCCGCCAACCGCTCGGCCTGCTCCAAAGCAGCCCCAGCCTCGGCGGCGGTCTCCGGCTCCTCGTGGTCGGCCAACGCCTCCAGCCTCAACTGCAACGCCGTCAACCGACTCCGCAACTGGTGGGACACGTCACCGACCAACTCCCGCTCCCGCTGCACCAGCAACGCGAGCGCCCCGGCGGACGTGTCCAACGCCTCGGACACCAGGTCCAGTTCGGCCACGCCATGCCTGCGGTCGTCGTTGCGGAAGTCCCCCGCCCCCAGCCGAGCGGCACGGGCGGCCACGTGCCCCAGCGGCTGGGAGAGCTTCCGGGCGGTGACGGTGGCGACGACGGTCCCGGTGGCGACCGACAGCACGAGCAGCAGTACGACGGACACCGCGACCTGCGCCTGCTGGGTGCGCAACGGGCCGGACGGCATCTCCAGTCGTACGTTGCCGCCCTGCGCGATGGGCACGTCCTCCGCCAGCACGTCGCCTGCGCCGATGGTCGGACCGGACTCCTGTTGGCCCTCTGCGGAGCGGACGACCAGGTGAGCGCCCTGTGGGATCGCGACCTGCACGGTGTCGAGCGAGATCGGCTCGCCCGCGGCGATCTGGTCGTCCAGCGCGGCGGCGATCCGCCGAGCGCTCGCGGCCAGTTCGGAGTGGGCGCCGTCGTCGACCAGCTGCAGCGCCGTCCAGCCGAGCGGGATGCCCAGCACGAAACCGGTGACGGCGACCGCGAGCATGATCGCCCGCATGATCCGGGTGCGCATTAGTCGGCGTTGAACCGGAAGCCGACGCCGCGAACGGTCGCGATGCGCTTCTCCACCGACTTCAACGTCCCGTCACCGAGCTTCCGGCGCAGCCACGACATGTGCATGTCGAGCGTCTTGCTGCCCTTCAGCTCCGGGTCGTTCCACACCTCGGACAGGATCTCGTCGCGGTTCACCACCTGGCCGGACCGCTGCATGAGGACGCGCAGCAGTTCGAACTCCTTGTTCGCCAGCTGCACCTCGCGGCCGTCGACGGTGACGCGGCGCGCAGCCAAGTCCATCCGCACGCCGTTGACCTCCAGCGTGCCGGGGGCGCGGCGGCGCAGCAGCGCGCGGATGCGGGCCATCAGCTCCGCCAGGCGGAACGGCTTGGCGACGTAGTCGTCCGCACCCGCGTCCAGCCCGACGACGAAGTCGACCTCGTCCGACCGGGCCGTCAGCATCAGCACGGGCACGCCGCGGCCGCCCGACCGGAGTCTTCGGCACACCTCGAGCCCGTCCATCCCCGGCAAGCCGAGGTCCAGCACCAGGAGGTCGATACCACCGGCGATGGCCACCTCCAACGCGCTCGGGCCGTCGCTCACGACGTGCACCGCGTAGCCCTCGCGCTGCAACGCACGGGACAGTGGATCGGCGATTGCCGGGTCATCCTCAGCCAACAAGACCACGCTCACGAAACACACCCTAGGCCTGGCACGATGCGGCGTGTGGACACCTACGAGAGTGATCTTGATCTTGCCCGTCAACTGGCCGACGCGGCCGACGCGATCACGACGTCCCGATTCCGCGCGCTGGACCTCGTCGTGGACCGCAAACCAGACCGCACACCGGTCACGGACGCCGACACGGCCGTCGAGGACGCCGTGCGCGCGCTGCTGGCCGAACACCGCCCGGACGACGCCGTCGCGGGCGAGGAGCGCGGTGGCGAGGTCGGTGCGGGGCGCACGTGGGTGCTCGACCCGATCGACGGCACGAAGAACTTCCTCCGAGGTGTACCCGCCTGGGCGACGCTGATCGCCCTCGTGGTCGACGGCAGCCCGGTCGTGGGCATGATCAGCGCCCCCGCGCTCGGCCGCCGCTGGTGGGCGGCGTCAGGCACCGGCGCGTTCTCCTCGGACGTGTTCGGCGTGCGGCAGCTCTCGGTGTCCCGCGTGGCGGCTCTCGAAGACGCCTACCTGACCACGACGCACTTCGGCTCGTGGCGGAAGCACCACTCCCAGGACGCCTACCTGGCGCTGATGGACGCCACCTGGGAGAACCGGGCGTTCGGCGACTTCTGGTCGCACTGCCTGGTCGCCGAGGGCGCGATGGACATCGCCGCCGAGGCGATCGTGAACCCGTGGGACGTCG
>JBDSAJ010000759.1:0-5938 GCA_039922235.1 Umezawaea sp. | reverse complement strand
TCACTGCGAGCCGCATCCACACACCTCCCAGGTATCAGTCCCACTTGGCGGGACTTAGTTTCCTTTGCGAAAGGCTACCGGCAATCGGGACCGCAAACGGTTCTCGGCCACACTTTCGTGGCCACTTCTCCCGTACTGCGGGACACCTAGACGGTCCATACCACCCGTTCGGGTGTCACCCGCAGTGTGGAACGACACCGGCCGGTCGGGGAAGTCCCCGACCGGCCGGCACTCGAATGGAGCAGGTGGAGCTAGTGGCCGCCGCCCGTGCTGACGCACACCTTCACCACGGAGGCCTTGTCCCCGGTGGCGTTGTGGTGGTTGAGCACGAGCAGGCTGTCGGCCTTGTCCTTCGCCAGCGCCGCCGCGTCGCGGTTGACCACAAGCGCCGTGCCCGGCTTGGCCAGGTACGACAGCGCGGCGTCACCGCCACCCTGCACGGACAGACCCGGCTTGAGCGGGTCGAACGAGAGCGAGCCGGGGATCGAGTCGACCTGGCCGTTCTTCGTGCCCGGCGCGACGTACACGCCTGAGACGCCGACCTGGTAGGACACCCGCGAGGTGTCCTTGGTCGGGTCGAGGCCCAGCGCCGTGAGCAGCACCGGCAGGACGACGACGTTGGTGTCGAACAGGTTCGTGTCGACGTCGCCGAACTGGCCGTTGAGGCCCTGGATGTCGACGGTCGCACCGGTGGCGAGGTTCACCGTGGTGGCGACCATCAGGTCCGTGTCGGTCAGCTTGGTGGCGAACGTCTCGAAGTCCGGCACCCCGTCACCCGTGGTGTCGATGTCGACGAACGGGATCGTGTTGCTGCCGAGGTTGTACCAGTTGCCCCACGTGGCGACACCGAACGCGAGCAGCGACTCCGCGGGGACGCCCTGCGCCTTGGCCAGCGGCGCGGTGGACGCGACGCCGACGTAGCGGAGGTCACCGCCCTTGGCCGTGTCGTTGATGGTGCAGTTCTCGACGACCTTCTTGCCGCACTCCTTGAGCTTCGGCGAGGTGGCCTGGAGCTCGAGGACGCTGATCAGCGAGCGGTACGCCTGCGAGCCGGAGCCCTGGTTGACGCCCTTGCCCTTGAGGTTCAGGACGGCCTGCTTGTCCTTGCCCTTGAACTCGAGGGAGTCAGCCGTGGTGATCTTCGAGACCGGCTTCGGGGCCGAGTAGACCGGCACCCGCAGCGGGACCGTCGCGCCGGACTTCGGCGTGAGGACCACGCGACCGGACGCGTCGGCGAGGAACTGCCGGGGCGTGTCGAGCTGGAGCACGTCGACGGTGGAGTCCATCGTCTTGCGCAGCGCGGCCGGGTTGTCGATCTTCAGGGTCACCTTGACCTTGGCGACGCCACGGGGGCTGATCTTCACCGAACCCGTGGAGAGCTGGTAGCTCACGCCGGGGATGGAGGTGATGGCCTCGTAGCCGGTCGAGTACTCGACCCACTTGGCGCTCTTGTTGACGACCTTGATGGTCTTCGACAGCGACACCGGACCGCCGACCTCGACGGTGCCGAACGAGACGCTCACGTTGCCGGGATCGTCCTGCACCATCGCGAGGACCTGGTTGTCCACAGCGGCCTTGCCGTCGATCCGGCCCGAGCCGACGCGGTTGGGGGCGTAGGTCTTGCCGCCCTCCTTCACGTCCGCGCTCGCGCTGTTCATGATGTCGGACTTGACCTCTTCGGTCGTCCAGTCCGGGTGCGCCTCGCGGACCAGGGCGGAGATGCCCGTCGTGTGCGGGGCGGCCATCGAGGTGCCGGAGATGACCAGGGTGCCGTTGCCGGAACCGGACAGCGCCGAGGCGATGGTGTCACCGGGGGAGGCGATGTCCGGCTTCACGACCGGGCCGCGCACACCACGCGAGGTGAACGAGCTCGGGGTGTCGCTGATGGACTGGTCGTAGGTCGGGGTGGACGTGCGCAGGTTGCCCGCCTGGCGGACCTGGAGCGTGCCCGCGTTCAGCGCCGGGCGGAGGGCGGCGGTCGCCGTGCCGGTGAACTGGAACACCGGGATGGTGGCGTTGCCCGCGATGCCCGCGTTGAAGTTCTCCAGCGACGAGGACAGCAGCACGCCGACCGCGCCCGCGGCCTGCGCGTTGTTGGTGCGCGCACCGGAACCGCAGCGACGCGTGGCGTCGACGTCGTCCCACTCCAGCCAGGCGAACTTGCCCGCGACCGCGGCCTTGTCGGCGGCCGAGAACGGCTGGCAGCCGTCGAGGTTCGCCGGGTCGGTCAACTTCGCGGCGGGCTTGGTGAGGTCGAGCGTCGGGTAGCCGGTGTAGTTCTGGCTGTACTGGCCGGGCTTGATGCCGGTCACGCCCGCGGGGGCCTTGACCTCGGCGCCGTCCCGCAGCACGTACGAGTCGCGAATCGAGGCGACGGTCAGCGCCTCGGGCGAGGAGCCCGGCGAGCCGCCGATGTCGTACAGGTCGCCACCGTTGCCTGCGGAGAACACGGTCAGCACGTTCTTCTTGTTCAGCTTCTTCACGAAGAGGCTGTCGGGGTCGTCCGGTGCGCCGTAGTCGGAGCCGAGCGACAGGTTGACCACGTCGAGGTGGTCGGAGAAGTCGCCGTCGCCGTCGGGGTCGAGCGCCCAGTCGAGCGCCACCGACGTCACGTTGGTCGAACCCGTGCAGCCGAACACCTTCAGCGCGTACAGCAGCGCCTTCGGGGCGGTGCCGGGGCCGATCTTCATGGCGTTGAGCGCCTCGGGCGTCAGCTTCGTGTAGTCGCCCTTGAACGTCGTGCCGTCGGCGTTGACGCCGAAGCCCGCCGCCGTGCCCGCGACGTGCGAGCCGTGGTCGTTGCAGTCGAGCGGGTTCGGGTCCGGCTTCGGCGTGTTGATCGCCGGGTCGGTGCTCGCGCCGTCGTAGCCGTTGCCGACGAAGTCGGTGCCGCCGACGACCTTGGCCGTCGGGAAGTACGACGGGTCGATCTTGGTCTCGTCGATCGCCTTGTAGGCCGCGGAGGTGCCGGGGCCGCCGAAGTCGGCGTGGGTGTAGTCGATACCGGTGTCGATGATGCCGACCCGGACGTTCTCACCGAGCTTGCCGTACTGCTGCCACACCTTGATGGTGTTGGTCAGCTGCACCGCGTTCGAGTTGGTGCGGGTCTTCGGCACGACCGCGCGGACGGACTTCACGTCCGAGCGGTTCGCCAGCTCGCGGACCTTCTCCGCGTCGGCGGTGACGATGACACCGGGAACGCCGTTGGAGGTCCGGGAGACCTCCTTGGTCGAGGAGTCCGTGCTCTTGAGCTGCCCGACGACCTGGTCGGTGACCTTGGTCGTGTCGCTCTTGGTCGCCTTCGCGGCCTGCTTGGCCTGCTCGGTGCTGGCGCCCTGGCTCTTCTTCTCGTCGTACGCGTCGACGGCGGGCTTGGCTTCCAGCTCGACGAACGCGGTGGTCTTGCCGGTGGTGGTCTTCAGCCGTGGCGAGACCTTGAGCTGCAGGGAAGCGGCGGAAAGCCCGTTGGCGGCCGCAACGGCCTCCGCCTTCGGGTCGTCTGCGGCGACCGCGGTGCCCGCGGTGGTGCCGACTACCAGTATCGCGGCGAGCACAGGGCCCGCTGATCTGGCGAGAATGCGAGATCGACTCACAACATGCCCCAACCGAGGCCGGATACGACCGCGCGGGCAGTGGGGATTCGAGTAGGGACTGCCCGCGGGGGTGCCGTGCCCTCTACGGCACCTCGGTCAACCTCGTTGGTGGGAATTTAATCGGTCATCATCACTCGGATATTAGTCCGAACGGGTGACGACGCCCACAGAATTGCTTACCAGTTGTCAAACGTTACCCGCGCGGGTGTACGCGCGATATACCCAGAAGGGACAAAGCTCCAGGGGACGTTCCGGGGCCGGAACGCCCCCTGGACGCTCACTACTCGAAGCTGACCGAGCTGACCTTGTGCGCACCGACCGACGCGCCGATCGGGTCGAGCACCTGGTTGTCCACCGGGCGGTCGACGCGCAGCAGCATGACCGAGTCCGAACCGTCGGTGGTCTGGCTGATCTGCGCCGCCTCGACGTTCACCCCGGCCTCGCCGAGCAGCGTGCCGACGGTGCCCATGACGCCCGGCCGGTCCGGGTACTCCAGCAGCAGCACGTTGCCCTCGGCCCGCAGGTCGAAGCTGCGGCCGTTGATGCCGACGATCTTCTCGACCTGGTCCAGGCCGGTCAGCGTGCCCGAGACGGACAGCACCGACCCGTCCGCCTGCACCGCGCGCACCGTGACGAGGCTGCGGTGGTTCGCGCTCTCCGGCTCCTTCACCAGCTCGACCGCGACACCCAGCGACGACGCCAGGTTCGGCGCGTTGACGAAGGTGACCTGCTCCTCCACGACGCGCGAGAAAACGCCGCGCAGCGCGGCCAGCGGCAGCACGGCAACGTCCTCGTTGGACAGTTCGCCGCGCACCTCGACGGTGACCGACGTCGGCGCCTTGGCCGACAGCGCGGCCACCACGGTGCCGAGCTTCTGCACCAGCGGCAGGTACGGGCGGACCTCTTCGCCCACCACGCCGCCGCCCTGCACGTTGACCGCGTCCGGCACGAAGTCACCGGCCAGCGCCAGCAGCACCGAACGCGCCACGTCCGTGCCCGCGCGGTCCTGCGCCTCGGTCGTGGACGCACCGAGGTGCGGCGTCACGACGATGTTCGGCACGCCGAACAGCGGGCTCTCGGTGGTCGGCTCGGTGGAGAACACGTCGATGCCCGCACCACCGACCTGACCCTCGCGCACCGCGTCGGCCAGCGCCTGCTCGTCGACCAGACCGCCGCGGGCGGTGTTGACGATGATCACGCCGCGCTTCGCCTTCGCCAGCTGGTCCGCGCCGATCAGCCCCTTGGTCTCGGGCGTCTTCGGCAGGTGGATGGAGATCGCGTCCGCGCGCTCCATCAGCTCCTCCAGCGTGACCAGCTCGATGCCGAGCTGCGCCGCGCGGGCCGCCGACACGTACGGGTCGTACGCGATGAGCGTGACGCCGAACGCGGCGATGCGAGCAGCGAACAGCTGCCCGATCTTGCCGAGCCCGACGACACCGACGGTCTTGCCGTTCAGCTCGACACCGTTGAAGGAACTGCGCTTCCACGTCCCGGCCTGGAGCGTGGCGTGCGCGGCGGGCACCTGGCGAGCCACGGAGAGGAGCAGCGCCACGGCGTGCTCGGCGGCCGACACGATGTTCGACGTGGGCGCGTTCACCACCATCACACCGCGCTCGGTCGCAGCGGGCACCTCGACGTTGTCGAGGCCGACGCCCGCGCGTGCGACGACCTTCAGCCGCGTGCTGGCGGCGAGGACCTCGGCGTCGACCTTGGTGGCGGAGCGCACGAGCAGCGCGTCGGCCTCCTTGACGGCCTCGAGCAGCGCGGGACGGTCGGTGCCATCAACGTGGCGCACCTCGATACCGTCACCGAAAACGTCGAGCACCGAGGGGGCCAGCTTCTCGGCGATCAGGACAACAGGTCGGCTCGTGCTCACGGACGTTGCTCCCAGGGCATCGGGGATCAGATGGGGAGCGCGGGCCGCGGCCGGAATGGCGCCGTCGGCAGCCGCGCCGACCGGCCACGGCAATGTGTCCGGACTGTTAACGAGTCTAGTCAGCGAGATCTCACGCACCGACGCCGGGTGTCCCACCTCACCAGGCGATTCACCAGTACAGCCGTCCCGCTGACCTGCGGTCTCGCACTGTGGGAAGAGCTGAGGACCGTTCGGCGGGTCGAAGCCTGGACACCTGGCGTCAAGGTGCCGGACAGCGCGGGTTCAGACCAAGCCAAGCACGCAACCACACCCACCACAGCCCAGACAGAAACACCAAAGCCAACCCACCACAGCCCAAGCGGGAGCCGCTCAAACCACACCCACCACGGCCCAGACGGAAGCACTCAAGCCGCCAGACACCCAGACCCAGGTCGTGACCCCGATCCGAAGCGCCCTCATCGTGGATCTT
>JBDSAJ010000758.1:0-13113 GCA_039922235.1 Umezawaea sp. | reverse complement strand
CAGTTCACCCGGATGACCTGCCACTGCTGGCTGTTCGCACCGTCCGAAGTGGACCCACCGGACACATCGGCGGCCTGCCCGCTGTTGCTGTTCACGATCTTGTAGTAGCCGTTCGGCACCGGGAAGGCCGAGCCGGAGAGGTTTCAGCGGCTTTCGCCCTGGCGGTACGAGGGCGGCAGGTCGACGTCGACCGGGATGTCGCCATCACGGCCGACGTGCTCGCGCAGCCAGCGCTCGGTGGTGTTGATGTGCAGGAGGGCGGCTGCTTGCGCGAGCGCGGGGTCGCGGAGGACCAGCGCCTCGTAGATCGCCTCGTGTTCGGCGAGGGTGCGGCTCGCCGCCTTGTCGTCGACCAGGCCGCGCCACACCCTGGCGCGGACCGTGCGGCTGGAGATGCCCTCCAGCAGGGTCGTCAGCGTGGCGTTGCCGGTGGCGGCCACGACCGCCCGGTGGAACGCGGCGTCGTGCTTGTTGAGCAGCTCGACGTCGTCCCGCGCCGCCCGCATCGCGTGGAGGTGCTGTTCGACCTCGGCGAGTTCCTGGGCGGAGATGCGGCCGGCGGCGAGTCCTGTCGCGACCGGCTCGAACAGCCTGCGCACCTCGGTGATCTCCAGGAGGGTGTCGCCGCGCAGCAGTTCCACCGCGGAGGAGATGCCGCTGAGCAGCACCTCCGGCTCCAGGCTGGTCACGTAGGTGCCGTCACCGCGCCGGATCTCCAGCACCCGCGCGACCACCAACGCCTTGACGGCCTCCCGCATCAGGTTCCGGGACAGGCCCAGCTCGGCTGCCAGCTGCTGCTCGGGCGGGAGCTTGGACCCCGGCGACAGCTCGCCTGACCCGATCAGGTCCCTGATGCGACCGATGGCCTTGTCGGTCAATGACATCGATTGCTCTCCCCGATCGCCCAGCGCACCGCAGCAGGCTAGCAATACATCCCATCTCTAGGAAAGAGATGGGATGTCTTCCCCTGCGCCGAGCAAGCCACAGAGCAGGTCTAGCACCAGATTCAGCGTCATTCACCCTCTGGCCATGGACACCAGGTCGCCCGTAGCCTATAAATCCATCCCATGTCCGCGACCGCCTGTTGCGCAGCGGACACGCCGTTGACACACGACGATGGGCGGTCACGATGCCACGGACCCGACACCCGAGCCGTTCTACGCGAGGGAGCACCGGACGATGACCGAGCTGATCACCGCCGTCGAAGCGGTCGACGTGCGGTTCCCCACCTCGCTGGACCTCGACGGCTCCGACGCGATGAACCCCGAGCCCGACTACTCGGCCGCCTACGTGACCATCCGCACGAGCGACGACGCCGAGGGCCACGGGCTCGCGTTCACCGTGGGACGCGGCAACGACGTCGAGGTCGCCGCCGTGCGGGCCCTCGCTCCCCTGGTGACCGGCCTGTCCGTGGACGAGGTGCTCGGCGACCTCGGCGCCTTCTCGCGACGGCTGACCGGTGACAGCCAGCTGCGCTGGCTCGGTCCGGAGAAGGGCGCCATCCACATGGCCGCCGCCGCGATCGTCAACGCGGTGTGGGACCTCTACGGACGCCGCGAGAAGAAGCCCGTGTGGCAGCTGCTCTCGGGGCTGACCCCCGAGCAGCTGGTCGACCTCGTCGACTTCCGCTACCTCGAGGACGCCCTCACCCGCGACGAGGCGCTGGACATCCTCCGCCGCGCCGAACCGGGTCGCGCCGAGCGCACCGATCACCTGCTGCGCCACGGTTATCCCGCGTACACGACCACACCCGGCTGGCTCGGCTACGACGACGAGAAGCTCGTGCGCCTGTCCAGGGAGGCCGTCGCCGACGGGTTCACCCAGATCAAGCTGAAGGTCGGCGCCGACCTCGCCGACGACGAACGCCGCCTGCGACTGGCCCGCGAGGCACTGGGGCCCGACATCCGGATCGCCGTCGACGCCAACCAGGCGTGGGGCGTGCGGCAGGCGATCGACTGGATGTCCGCGCTCGCGCGGTACGACCCGTACTGGATCGAGGAGCCCACCTCACCCGACGACATCCTCGGCCACGCCACCATCCGGCGGGCACTGTCGCCGATGAAGGTCGCCACCGGTGAGCACACCCACAACCAGGTGATGTTCAAGCAGCTGCTCCAGGCCGACGCGATCGACATCCTGCAACTCGACGCCAGCCGCACCGCGGGTGTCACCGAGAACGTCGCCATCCTGCTGCTGGCCGCGAAGTTCGGCGTCCCGGTCTGCCCGCACGCGGGCGGGGTCGGGCTGTGCGAGATGGTCCAGCACCTGGCGATGTTCGACTACGTGGCCGTCAGCGGTACCACCGAGGACCGCGTCGTCGAGTACGTCGACCACCTGCACGAGCACTTCACCGACCCGGTGCGGATCCGCGACGGCCACTACCTCGCGCCGACGGCACCCGGCATCAGCGCCGAGCTGCACCCCGCCTCCATCGCCGCCCACCGCTTCCCCGACGGGCCCGTCTGGAACAGGCAGGCCACAGCGTGAGCACACCTGCCCCCCGCCCCGCACCCGTTAGGAGATCCGCCGTGAAGACCAGGACCCTCACCGGCTTCGGCATCGTCGCCGCTCTCACCGCAGCACTCAGCGGATGCGGCACCACCTCCGGTTCCGGGGCGGCGGACGGCGCGCCGGTGGTCGGCGTCGACTACCCGCGCTCCGACACCGACTTCTGGAACTCCTACATCAAGTACACCCCCGAGTTCGCGAAGGAACTGGGCCTCGACCTCAAGACCACGAACTCGCAGAACGACGTCGCGAAGCTCACCGCCAACGCCCAGACGTTCATCAGCCAGGGCGTCAAGGGCGTCGCGATGGCCCCGCAGGACACCGCGGCCATCGCACCCACCCTGGAGCAGCTGTCGGCGAAGAAGATCCCGGTGGTCACGGTGGACACCCGACCCGACAGCGGCAACGTCTACATGGTGGTCCGGGCCGACAACCGGGCCTACGGCGAGAAGGCCTGCCGGTTCCTCGGCGCCAAGCTGGCGGGCAAGGGCGGGGTCGTGATGCTGCAGGGTGATCTCGCCTCGATCAACGGCCGCGACCGCACCGAGGCCTTCAACGACTGCATGAAGGCCAACTACCCCGGCATCACGGTCTACGGGGAGGCCACGAACTGGGACGGCGCGATCGCGGCCCAGAAGCTCCAGACCGACCTCACCGCCCACCCGGACATCAAGGGCGTCTACATGCAGTCCAGCTTCGCGCTGGCAGGCACGCTCCAGGTGCTCAAGCAGAAGGACCTGCTGGTCGGTCCGCAGGACCCCAAGCACGTGTTCGTGGTCTCCAACGACGGGATTCCCGAGGAGCTCAAGAACATCGCCGACGGCCACATCGACGCCACCGTCTCCCAGCCCGCCGACCTCTACGCCAAGTACGCCCTGCAGTACCTCAAGGCCGCGATCGACGGGAAGACGTTCGCCCCCGGCAAGACCGACCACGACAGCACGATCGTCCAGGTCCGCGACGGTCTGCTGGAGGACCAGCTCTCCGCTCCGCTGGTCACCTCGGACGGCAGCACCTACGACGGCGTCCCCAGCCTCAAGAACGACGACAAGTCCCTGTGGGGCAACAAGCTCTAGTAGCCGGCCAGAGGGAGACGAGCGACATGAGCGCAGCCCCACCCGTCGCTGAGGCGACGGGAGTGACGAAGCGGTTCGGGTCCACGGTGGCCCTGCACGAGGCCGCGATCAGGATCGACCGGGGACAGACCCACGCGCTGGTGGGGCGCAACGGGGCGGGCAAGTCGACCCTGGTGTCCATCCTCACCGGGCTGCAGGCGCCGGACGAGGGCACGATCACCTTCGGCGGCGAGGCCGCTCCTCGGCTCGCCGACCGCGACGGGTGGCGGCAGCGCGTGGCGTGCGTCTACCAGAAGTCCACGATCATCCCCGAGCTGACGGTCGCCGAGAACCTCTTCCTCAACCGGCACGACCGCGGCCGGAGCGGGCTGATCAACTGGCGGACGGTCCGCGGCAAGGCGCGGGAACTGCTGGACACCTGGTCGGTCGACGTGGACGTGCGCCTTCCCGCGGGCGACCTCGACGTCGAGCAGCGGCAGTTCCTGGAGATCGCCAGGGCACTCTCGTTCGGGGCGCGCTTCATCATCCTGGACGAGCCGACCGCCCAGTTGGACGGAGCCGCCATCGCGCGGCTGTTCACCCGGATCAAGGACCTCCAGGAGCAGGGCGTCACCTTCCTGTTCATCAGCCACCACCTCCAGGAGGTCTACGAGATCTGCGACACGGTCACGGTGTTCCGCGACGCCCGGCACGTCCTGACCTCCGCGGTCGACGACCTGCCTCGGGCGGAGTTGGTGGCGGCCATGACCGGCGAGGCGGCGGCGGAGGCCGGTGCCGCGCGCCGCGGTCCGTCCGCGGAGGCGGCGACCGTGCTCGACGTGACCGGCGCGTCCCTGCCCGGCTCGTACGACGACGTGTCGTTCCGGGTCCGCGCGGGGGAGATCGTCGGTCTCGCGGGCGCGGCGAACAGCGGCCGCATCGAGGTGGCGGAAACCGTCGCGGGCCTGCGCGCCGCCACCGTCGGCGCGGTGGAGATCGGCGGTTCCCGGCCCCGGCCGGGCAGCGTGCCCGCCGCGCTGGACGCGGGTGTCGGCTTCGTCCCGCAGGACCGGCACCAGCAGGGCTACGTGCCGCACATGTCCATCGCGGACAACGGGACCCTGACCATCCCGGACCGGCTCGGCCCCGCGGGTTTCATCGACGGCCGCCGCCGCGACGGGTTCGCCCGGTCCATGATCGAGAAGCTCGCGATCAAGACACCGGGACCGGAGCTGCCGGTTTCCGGTCTCTCCGGTGGCAACCAGCAGAAGGTCGTCATGGCCCGCGCGCTGGCGAACGACCCGAAGCTGCTGGTGCTGATCAACCCGACCGCGGGCGTCGACGTGCGGTCCAAGGAGTTCCTCCTCGGCAAGGTCGAGGAGATCGCCGAGTCCGGTGCGGGCGTGCTCGTCGCCTCCGACGAACTCGACGACCTGCGCCTGTGCGACCGGGTCCTGGTGGTGTTCCAGGGCCGTGTGGTCGCCGAGATCCCCCGCGGCTGGCACGACCACCAGCTCGTGGCCGCCATGGAAGGAGTCGACCTCGATGGTTGAGACCAGGACCGGGGCCGCGGTCACCGCGAGCGGCCCGACCGAAGACGGCGCACCCGGCCGCGCCGGGGGCGGCAGGCGGATCGCCTTCGCCCGGCTGCGCGACCTGGCGCTCATCCCCGCGATCATCGTGATCGCGGTCGTCGGCCAGCTGGTCAGCCCGGTGTTCCTGCGCGGGGACAACCTGATCAACGTGCTCCAGACCATGTCGGAGATCGCGATCCTGGTGCTGGCGCAGACGCTCGTGCTGATCGTCAAGAAGATGGACCTCTCCCTGGAGTCCACCGTCGGTCTCGCTCCCGGTGTCGCGGCCTGGCTCACGGTGCCCGTCGGCGCGGGCCACGGGCTCGGCCTGCTGCCGGGCGGCTGGTCGGTACCGGTCACCCTGGCGGTCGGCGTGCTCATCGGCGTCGTCAACGCGCTGTTCATCATCCGGTTCGGGCTCAACGGCTTCATCGTGACGCTCGGCATGCTGATCGTGCTCCGCGGCATCCTGACCGGGATCTCGGGCGGCCAGACGTTCTTCCGGCTGCCGGAATCGATGCTCTACCTCGGCACCACGCAGTGGCTCGGCATGCCCGCGTCGGTCTGGCTGTGCCTGGCCCTGTTCGCCGCGGGCATCGTAGTGCTCGGCTTCACCAGCTTCGGCCGATCCCTGTACGCGATCGGTGGCAACGTCGACGCGGCGAAGGCCGCGGGCATCCGCACCGACCGGGTGCTCTGGATCGTCATCGTCACCGCGAGCCTGCTCGCGGCACTCGCCGGACTGCTGCTCTCCGGGCGACTGGCGTCGGTGGCCTCGGTACAGGGAAACGGGTACATCTTCACCGTGTTCGCCGCGGCCGTCATCGGCGGCATCAGCCTCAACGGCGGCAAGGGCACGATGTTCGGCGCCTTCACCGGCATCCTGCTGCTGTTCATGATCCAGAACGTGCTCACCCTCGCCGGCGTTCCCGCCCAGTGGATCGGCGCGCTCAACGGCGCGATCATCCTCATCGCCCTGGCGCTGTCCCGCGTCACCGGGGGCAAGGTCCAGGACTGAACCCCGATCCCCGTCAGCCGTCTCCTGGCCGAGGCGAGACTCAGCGCCTCGGCCAGGAGACGGTACCGCGCCGCACTCCCGGCGCGGTGTCCACAAGAGGACCTTGCGGAACCGGTTCGATAGGTAAACCCTTGCTTTTAGCCGCTTACCGCGCGTAATTTCATCGATTGATCGAATCGGTTCGAGTCTCCGTTACCCCTGACACGTCTCGGAGCCCTCATGGTTCAACGACGCACCAGCACAACCGTCCTCGCCCTCACTATGTCCCTGCTCGCCGTGGTGGCATCCGTCCTCGCGCAGGCCGCACCGGCCCAGGCCGCGAACGAGTCCATCAGCGTCGACTTCTCCGTCACCCGCGGTTCGCCCACCTATCGGGCCTCCGGCTGGATCTACGGCATGACGGAGAACGCCTCCGCTCCCGCCGACCACTTCTACAACGACGTCAAGTTCCGGTACATGCGAGCCGGAGGCGCCCAACTCGACAGTCCGGGCGGGTGGGTGTCCGGGAAGTACGACCGCCGGTGGAACGCGACCCGCGCCCAGTTGCTGCGGACCCGTGCGCTGGGTGGCGAGTTCGTGTTGTTGCCCCACGACCTGTGGGGCGCGGACGGGTTCGGGATCTCGCGGTTCCCCGGTGACAACGGCAACTGGACCGACTACGACAACTTCCTCACCCGCCTGATCAGCGACGTGCGGGCGACCGGTGTCCCGGTGCAGTGGGACATCTGGAACGAGCCCAACATCACGATCTTCTGGAACCGTTCGCAGGCGCAGTACTTCGAGCTGTGGCGGCGCACCTACCAGCGCATCCGGGCGGAGTTCCCGAACCAGCTGATCGTCGGGCCGAGCTGTGCGTGCACTCCCTCGACCGGCGGGTGGTGGCCGCAGTACCTGGACTTCGTGCGCGCCAACAACGTCGTGCCCGACATCATCAGCTGGCACTCGCTGCCCGGTGACCCGGTGTCGAACGTGGCGACGGCGAACCAGACGCTCGACTCGCGCGGCATCGCGCACCCGCGGCCGTACCAGATCAACGAGTACGGCGCGAGCAACGAGCAGAACCCCGGCGACGGCTCGTGGTACATCGCGAGGCTGGAACGGGCAGGCGCGGACGGGCTGCGCGCCAACTGGGCCAGCGGTGGGAACCTGCACAACGACCTCGGCAACCTGCTCGTCCACAACTCGGCCGGGCAGCACCAGCCGAAGGGCGAGTGGTGGGTCTACCGCTACTACGGCTCGCAGACGGGCCAGATCGTCGCCACGACACAGAGCCAGTCCTACGACGCGTTCGCCACGAAGGCCAACGGCGTGGCGAAGGTGCTCATCGGTGGTGGCCGCACGACGGGGAACATCGCGGTCACCCTCCAGAACCTGGCCACGACGACGGGCATCGTGCAGAACAACCAGGTGCGGGTGCTCGTCCAGCGCATCCCGAACAACGGCGGCGGCGCTGTCCAGGGGCCGGTCACCGTGCAGAGCAGCGTCGTCACCCTGTCCAGCGGCGGCAGTACGACGGTCAACGTGCCCAACAACAGCGTGGACGACGCCTACACGATCACGCTCCTGCCTCCGTCCGACGGTGGCTTCCAGTCCGTCGCCGTCGCCCAGCACTCCCAGCAGTGCCTGGACAACACGAACCTGAGCGTCGCCGACGACAACCAGCAGCAGCAACTCCAGTGCGAAGGCGGCGACCAGCAGCTCTGGAACTTCGTCCCGGTGACAGGGGTCTCCGACACCTACACCGTCACGAACCAGCAGTCGGGCAAGTGCCTCGACGTCATCGGCGCCTCGACCGCTGACGGTGCGGGCGTCGCGCAGCGGACGTGCGCTTCCGGTGCGACGAGCCAGCAGTTCACCCTGCGGAGGCTCACCTACAGCGGGAACGATCCGCACGACTACCAGCTGATGGCGCGGCACAGCGGCAAGTGCGTCGACGTCAACGGGGTCTCCACCGCCGCACGCGCACAGATCATCCAGTGGACCTGCAAACCCACCAACCAGGGCACCGGTGTCAACCAGACCTGGCGGCTCTGGGGCCGGTAGCAGGCGAACACGCTCCGGACACCTCCGCCGCACTTCGTCGGCGGGGGTGTCCGGAGTGGACGGCGGCCGACCGGTCGCGGCAGTCCTGAGTCGACGAGGAGCAGCAACCCTTCCGAGGAGTGGCACAATGCGGTGTTCATCCTTGTTCCGCCGACCAGCGGCGATCGGCGCTTGCGTGGCACTGGCCATGGCGCTGATGACAGCGTTGAGCTGGTCGGCACCGGTACCAGCGTCGGCGGCCACCACTGGGCCGTGCGACATCTACGCTTCCGGCGGTACGCCCTGCGTGGCCGCGCACAGCACGGTGCGGGCGCTCTACGGTTCGTACAGCGGCAACCTCTACCAGGTCAGGCGCGCGTCGGACAACACGACCAGGGACGTCGGCCTGCTGGCCACGGGCGGTACCGCCAACGCGGCGACCCAGGACTCCTTCTGCGCGGGCAGTTCCTGCGTGGTCACGGTGGTCTACGACCAGTCCGGGAAGGGGAACGACCTGTGGTACCAGGGTTCTACGGTCGTCCCGGGTTCCCCCCAGAGCCGCCCCGCGAGCGCGACTTCCGAGTCGCTCACGGTCGGGGGCAGCAAGGCGTACTCGCTCTACATCAATCCGGGCAACAGCTACTGGCGTGACGGCCACCTGACCGGCGTACCTACCGGCAGCGCGCCCGAGGGCATGTACATGGTGACCAGCGGGACGCACGTCAACGGCGGCTGCTGCTTCGACTACGGCAACAGCGAGACGACCCGCAAGGCCGATGCGGCCGGTGCCATGGACGCGATCAACTTCAGCACCCAGTGCTGGTTCGGCGGCTGCTCCGGCTCCGGCCCGTGGGTGCAGGCCGACCTCGAATGGGGCCTGTTCCCCGGCGGCAGCCAGTCCTGGAACCCCAACCAGCGGGCGTTCCCCAACAAGTTCGTCACGGCGATGCTGAAGAACAACGGCACGTCCCGGTTCGCGCTCAAGGGCAGCAACGCGCAGGCAGGCAACCTGACCACGTTGTGGGACGGCGCACTTCCCAACGGCTACAGCCCGATGAGGAAGCAGGGAGCCATCATCCTGGGCAGCGGCGGGGACTGCTGCAAGCCCGACGGCGGCGCCAACCTCAGCGCGGGCACCTTCTACGAAGGGGCCATGGTGTCGGGCTACCCGTCCGACGCGACCGACAACGCGGTGCAGGCCAACATCGCCGCGGCGGGCTACGGCAGCGACGGCGGCCCTGGCGGTGGCACCACCGGGGCGGTCCGCGCGGTAGGCGCGAACAAGTGCCTGGACGTCAACGGCACCAGCACGACGCCGGGAACCCAGCTGCAGATCTGGACCTGCAACAGCGGGACCAACCAGACCTGGACGCGCACCGCAACCGGCCAGCTGACCGTCTACAGCGGCAGCACCACCAGGTGCGTGGCGACGACGAACAACCAGACCGCGCCCGGCACTGCCGTCGTGATCTCGTCGTGCGACGGCGGAGCAAGCCAGCAATGGGGTTTCAACGCCAACGGCACCATCACCGGCGGTCAGTCCGGGTTGTGCTTGGACGTCAACGGCGCCTCCACCGCCAACGGCGCCAAGACCATCCTCTGGACGTGCACCGGCGCCAGCAACCAGCAGTGGACGTTCGGGTAGGCGATCACCGGCACGTCGATGACCTGCTTCGCCGCTTCGAGCGGTTTCGCCGCGGCGAAGCAGGTCATGCCGCACGGTCGTCCCCGCCCGCGACCGAACAAGGGCGTTCGCGCAAACCGGCGTGGCCGCTCGGGATCAGGCGGGTTGGCCGAAGAAGGAGCGGAGTTCACGCGCGACGGCACGCGGCCGCTCGCCGTTGGTGGCGGCGAGGTGATCCGCGCCGGCGAGTTCCACGACCGTGCTCGCCGCGATGACCCCGGTCAGGGCACCCACCGGATCTCTCAGCTCGCACGGGCTCTTGGTGCCGCTCATCAGGAGCACCGTCGCGCCGATCCGGCTGAAGGTGCGCTGGCGGCCTGCCATGGCTCGCACCATCGCCGCGTCGTCGTGCATCGAGTGCACGAGGTCCTTCAGCGGCACCTCGTCGGGCCGTGATTGCTTGGCCTGGGCGGTGATCACGAAGTTGAGGAACGGTTCGGTCAGGAAGCGCGGCAACCGGGTGAGCATCGACGTGTCGCCGGTACCCGCCGCGGCCGTGACGAGGGCAGCACCCAGTCTTCCCGCGGTGATCTCGCGGTCAAAGCGCGCCAGCCAGTCCCACGACGTGTCCTCCGCCGACGACGTCAGCGGCGGCTCGTACACGGCGAGCCGGACGATCTGCGGCAATTCGGCCGCAGCTTCGAGGGAGATCACCGCACCGGCGCTCAGACCGAACACGAAACCGGCGCCGGTCCGCTCGAGGACCGCCCGCACGTCGTCGACCTGCTTGGCGATGGTGTGGCCGGGCCCGAACGGGCCGCTCATCCCACGCCCGCGACGATCGGGAACGTAGACCGTGAAGGCGTCGGCCAGCAGCGAGGCGAGGTCGGCGAGGTCCTGTGCGGCGTTCATGCCACCGTGGAGCAGCACCAGCCCAGGACCGGTGGTGCCGTAGCGGCGGAAGCCGATCGTGGTGCCGTCGGCCGAGGTGACGGTGTCGACGTCGAACGGTTGTCGAACCACCGCCGGTTCCTTGGGCCGCAGCCTCATGACCCCTCCTCACGTGCGGGAACGTCTCACGAGCGGGCCCGCCCACAGCGGAATTCGTCACCGACATGCTAAGTCCGAGCTCCTTCCGCGCATTCGGCCGCATGCAAGAGCCTGAACGAAGTAATACCGTTGAATCCGAGATCACTTCCTAGCAGGCTCATTCGCAGCGCGGTCAGCACAACGAAGTGGATGGTGGGCGCGAAACATGGAGCGAACCGGTCAGCGCCGGCCTCAGGTGCCGATGGCACGCAGTGCGCCACTGACGCCCCTGTCGCCGCTGGGCGGCACCGACCAGTTGTGGGCGCAGTTGCCCGCCTCCCTGGCGCCGAAGTTCCGCGCACGGGCGGGCGGGGTGGCGGTCGACATGGTGCGGGAGATCCGGCACTCGATCGACGAGTACTCCCGGCAGTTGGAGGGGTTGTTCGGCCGGGTTGTCATCGAGGGTGTCGAGCAGGCCATCCACCAGTTCATCGACCGGATGGCCGACCCGAACGCCCCTCAGGACGACCGGGCGGAACTGTTCCGGATGCTGGGGAAGATGGAGGTCAACGCGGGTCGCAGCCTCGACCTGCTGCAGACGGCGTACCGGATCGGCGCGCGGGTGGCCTGGCGGCGGATCTCGGAGTTCGGCCAGTCCGAACGGATCCCGCTGGCCACGATGTGCCTGCTCGCCGAGACGATCTTCGCCTACATCGACGAGCTGTCGCTGCGGTCGATGGAGGGCTACGCCGAGGCGCAGTCACGGGTGGCGGGAGCGTTGCAGCGCAGGCGGAAGCAGCTGCTCGAACGGATACTCGACGACCAGGGCCACTCCCCCGCCGCGCTGGTCGAACTCGCCGAGGCCGCCGAATGGCCGCTGCCCGAGCAGGTGCGCGCGGTCGCGCTGGAGCGGCGCGCCGACGTGCCGATCCCCGTGCTGCCCGACGACGTGCTGGTCGACCTGGAGGGCAGCGATCCCTGCCTGCTGATCGGCGGCCCGGACCTGGACCCCGCCGCGTTGGCGCGCAAGCTCGACGGCAGGCGCGCGGCCATCGGCCCGCCGGTGCCGCTCGCGCAGGCGCGCGACTCGTTGCGCTGGGCTCGCCAGGCGCTCCCGCTGGCCGATGACGACCGCCCGGTCGTGCTGTGCGCCGACCACCTGTCGACGTTGCTCCTGCTCGGCGACGAGCCGCTGCTGCGCGAACTCGTCGCCCGCACGCTCGGACCGCTGGACGGCCTGACCACCAAGCAGCGGCGGCGCATGCTCGACACGCTGACCGCGTGGGTCCGCACGCGCGGCAGTGCGCCGGAGATCGCCTCCAGCCTCGCCGTGCACCCGCAAACGGTCCGATACCGCCTGCGGCAGTTGGAGGAGCTGTTCGGCGAGCGGTTGCACGACCCCGACGCGCTGTTCGACCTCGGGATCGCGCTGCGGGCGCTGCGGCTGCTCGACCAGTCGGACCCCGCTCGGGTCTGCTAATCCCCAAAACGGATTTGCGCACAATTGTGATAAAAACCGGAGCGCAAATTAGGAAAGGATGTCGATTGCTTGCCGACCTTGTTTCGCGGCGCTACTTTACCGACGAGTAGCAAGCAGGTTGCCCGCGACAAGGAGAACCCATGAAGAAGACCAGTTCCAGTTCGCGACGGCTCCTCGGCGCGCTCGCGGTCGGCGCCACCGTCGTCAGCGCCGTCGCGTTCGCCGGGGCGGGGACGGGCATGGCCGCGACCGGTGCCCTGACCCTCAACTACAGCTGCCCGTTCCCGCTGCTCGGCGCACAGGACATGACCGTCTCGATCTCCGTGGCAAACCTCCCCGACGCCGCGACGGTGGGGGTGCCGACCTCCGAGGCCCAGGTAGTCGCGACGGCCACCGTGGGGGGCGGCCCCACGTGGGGTCTCAACCTCTTCGGTGCCAAGACGATCGAGGGCACGGCGGTCACCACGACCACCATCGACAACGCGGGCATGGCGCTCAACGTCTCCCCGTCGCTGACGATCCCGACCACCGCCGTGCCCGCGTCAGGCACGTTCGACGCGGTGGCGAGCGGCACGGTGGCGCCGGTCACCTTCGCGAACGCGGGCACCACGACCTACTCCGTCGGCGGCTTCAGCACGACGTTGACGCCCCGCACGGCTGACGGCAGCCTGACCGGGCTCGGCACGTTCACGTCCAACTGCACGCTCAAGCCGGGCCAGAACACGACGCTCTACAGCTTCGACGTCGCACCCGCGGCCGCTCCCGAAGCCAAGGAGTGAGCGAAGGTGTGGCCACGGACCCGG
>JBDSAJ010000757.1:0-19677 GCA_039922235.1 Umezawaea sp. | reverse complement strand
CAATGCTGATCAGGTGAGAACGCATTCTGGGTCTACGAGTTCCATCCTTATCGCCGTCACCTTGTCGGAATCCTGCATTCCGTCGACGATGAACAGGTAGCGCCACTGCGGGTCACTCGGGACGACGTACGAGAGCCCTGGCAAGAGTTGGTAGCCTCTGGGGTACCGCGCCTTCAACTCCGCAAAGGTCGACCCCACGCCGATGCCCATCGAGGTCTTCGCGTCGGCGGGAAGGGTGATCCGCAAGACGCCGGTCGTCGGGCTGACGACCACCGCGCCTACCAACTGCGGATGCCCCTGGGTGAAGTACGTGTGGCAGCCGAGCGCGTCATCGGGCCCCCTGGTGAGGAACCCGGTCGCGACCGCGTCCGCCTCGCTCATCCCCAGTTTGAGCACCCCGTAGCCGACCGTGTCGGACGTGGCCTTCGGCTCCGCGGTGACGGTCGAGGAGACTGCGGGCGGGCCCGCGGGGGGCATCGAGGAAGCGCCGCCGAGACCGGACAGCGCTATGCCGCCCGCCACGAGCGCGGCCACCGCGAACGTGCTGCCCGCGCTCGCCAACGCGATGCGCCTGCGGCGAACCCGGCGGGCGCCGGTCACCAAGGCCTCGTCCGCACCGGGTCGAACCGGGATGTCCAACCGCTGGTCCTGGAACAGCCTGCGCAGTTCATCGTCGAGGTCCACGGTCAGTCCCTCCCTTCCACGAGCCACCCGAGCTTCGTTCGCAACGTAGCCATGGCTTTGCTGTTCTGGCTTTTGACCGTGCCCTTCGTGACCCCGAGCGAGTCGGCGATCTCCGCCTCGGACAGGCCCTCGTAGAACCGCAGCACGACGACCGCGCGCTGCCGCGGCGGCAGTTCGCGCATGGCCTGCCACAGCGGTTCGTGCTCCAGCCGGTCGATCTGGGCCTGGGCGGGTGAGTCGGGGAAGTCCGCGACGAGGTTCTCCTTGCGGAACCGCCGCCACCGGCTGACGTGGCCGTTGGCCATCGCCCGCCGCACGTAGGCGAGCGGGTCAGGTCCCTTGCCGAGCACCGCCTGCCAGCGTGAACCGACCTTCTCCAGCACTCCTTGGACGAGGTCGGCGGCGTCGTGCGGGTTGCCGGTCAGCGCGTGGCCGTACCGGAGCAGACCGGGCAACGACATCCGGACGAACTCGGCGAAGTCCTCCACGACCGCTCTCTTCCCGCTGAGATCGGCTGCCCGTCCGACACCGATCTCCGCGACACCGGCGTGAACTGGTGTGAACACCGCACGCTCCCATCCCCGACAGCCCCCACGACTGCCGGCGGCAGGCATACGCTTGACCCACCGCATCGGTTGCCGATGTCGGGGTAAGACGGAGATCACGTCGGGGTTCGCGATTGGCACGCAACCTCCACGCCTGTGGAACGTCCTTGGTTGCCTTCGAGGGTCAGAATTCCGCGGGCAACCGGAACCGGCCGTCGTCACCGGGCGGGAAGTCGAGGACTCGCACCACCGAATCTACCGGGACCGGCCCGTAGACGTGGGGGAACCAGACGCCGGTCGGGTGCTCCGGTTCGCCGGGTTCCCACTTCACCGGCAGCCCGGTCGGGTCGATGACCAGCAGCAACAGGTCGGTGCGGCCCGCGTAGAAGAGGTTCGCGGGCAGGTGGACGCTGCCGGGGTCGGAGCAGTGCACGAAACCCACGTCGTCGAGCGAGTGCGGCCGGACCTCGCCGCGGTCGCGGTCGGCGGCCCACTCGTCGCGGTCGCTGATGTGCAGGATCATCTATCCACACCCCCTGTGGACAACGTTGTGGACAACCTTGGGGAGCGCTGAGCGCTCCCCAAGGTGTCGCCTAGCGAAGGGTGATCTGCCGACCGCGAAGACCCTCGCGGGCCCGCCGCTCGGCGTCGGTGATCGGCTCGTCCTCGACGCTGGCCAGTGCTTCCAGCAGGCGCTTGCCCAGCGCCTCCGCCGGACCTGCCCACTCGGTCGAGTGCAGCTCGCGGTCCAGGTCCCACACCGGCACGACCAGGCCGTGCGCGCGGAACGAACCCGCGTAGCGGGAGCCTTCGCCCAGGTCCAGCTCGCCGCGCACGTGCAGTCGCGCCATCGCGTTGAGCAGCTTCTCCTCGGCCTCCGGGCGGACCCAGCGCAGGTGCGCCTTGTCGCCCGCATCGACCCAGTAGGCCGCCTTCACGCCGGGAGCGTCCACGCGCGCGGTCGGCAGGATCGCCGAGTTCGCCCGCTCCAGCGACAGCGCCACCTCACCGGTGGGCTGGTTGTCCGGCGGCATCCACCACGCGAAGTCGTCGTGCAGCTCGGGGCTCAGCTCGGCGTCCACGTCGAGGATGTCCTGGAGCCTGCCGGGGTTCTCGCCGTTGTCGGGACCGACGACGGACAGCGCCTCGCCCGTCTCGGCTTCCTCGGCCCACCGGATGGCGCGGGCCAGGTCGCGGCTGATGTCGCCGGACCGGATCTGCACCTGGAGGCCGACGAACGCCGTGCCGTCGCCGCGCACCAGCCCGGCCGCCGCCATCGGCAGCACCGTGGCCAGGGTGATCTCGCGGTCGCTCTTGGCGAGCGGCAGCTTCACCGTCGCGGACGGCACGAACTCGCGCAGCGCGATGAGCTCGCACTCCGCCGCCAGCCCCTCGAACGGGCGGGACACCATCACGTCGCCGGGGCCGCCTTCGGAGCCGTGGCAGGCCTTGTACCTCTTGCCGGAGCCGCACGGGCACGGCTGGCGGGGATTGATCCCGTCAGTCGGCTTCGCAGCGTTCTTCACAGCCGTCCGCTTGGCCACCTTTGGCCCTCCTCGCGCTCGCAGTCAGTGCGCAAAGTTATCCGACCGCGACCTGCTCATCCCCGGTGGGCGGAGCTTTCGGGCTCGGCGGCCAGGTGTTCACGGGTCTTGATGGGCGAGTTCGTGGCGAGGAACCGCACCCCGAGGTCGCGGCACAGCTCCACGTCCTCCTGCGAGTCGACCGTCCAGACGTAGGCGTCGTGGCCCTGTGCCCGGCTGCGCTCGACGTAGCCGGGGTCGGCGCGCAGCAGCGCCACGTCCGGGCCGGTGTAGTCGGCCCACGCGGGCAGCCAGCCGTCCCGCCCCTGCTCCCCCATCTTCTCGATGAGCTGCACGGTGGGCAGGCGCGGCGCGTACTCGCGCAGCTTGCGCACGGCGAGCGTGGAGAACGACATCAGGACCACGCGCGCGTCGTCCTTGGTCTCCGGTTTCGACAGCCCGTACCGGCCCAGCGTCGCGGCGACCTTCCACTCGATCCGGCCGGGGAAGCGCGCGGGGTGCTTGGACTCCACGAACAGCTGCAGGTCCGGTCGCGAGGAGGTGACCAGGTCGAGCAGCGCGTCGAACGTCAGCACGCGCTGCGGCTCGTTGTCGTACCAGCTGCCGAAGTCCAGCTCGGACAGCTCGGCCAGGGTCATCTCGCTGACCCTGCCGGTGCCGGACGAGGTGCGGTCCACGACGTCGTCGTGGATGCAGACCAGGTGGCCGTCGGCCGTCAGCCGGACGTCGCACTCGATCCCGTCAGCCCCCTGGTCGATCGCTAGTTCGTAGGCCGCCAACGTGAGCTCGGCCCTGTGCGCTGAGGCGCCGCGGTGCGCGACGACGAGAGGTGACACGAGGAGAAACTGTCCGTGACCTGCGACTTGTCGTCAACTTGTGGAAGATGAATCACACGATAACTATTTGAGCCGACAAGCACACCGCGTGGACTTGGACAGGTGTCACGACATAGCGTTCGGCCGTGACCAGTGTCGTGTTCGACCAGCGGGACCCGGCGTTCATCGCCGACCCCTACCCCGTCTTCGCCGCTCTGCGCGAGCGCGGCGAGGTGCACTGGCACGAGGGCATGGGGATCGCGGTCACGGTGTCGCACGCCGCGAGTTCGGCCGTGCTGCGCCACCGCTCGCTGGGCCGCGTCTGGTCGGACGTCAAGCCCGTCGAAGCCTTCACCTCGTTCAACCTCCTGCACCGCAACTCACTGCTGGAGAACGAGCCCCCGACCCACACCAGGCTCCGGCGGCTGGTCGCCGCCGCGTTCGGCCGCGGCCACGTGGAGCGGTTGAGACCCTGGATCGCGGACCTGTCCGACCGGCTGGTCGACGAGCTGTGCGCGAAGATCGCCGACCAGGGCTCGGCCGACCTGCTGGCCCACGTCGCCGCGCCCCTGCCGGTCGAGGTCATCGCCGAACTGCTGGGCGTGCCCTGCTCGGAGCGGGCGCTGCTCCAGCCGTGGTCGAACGCGATCGTGAAGATGTACGAGTTCGGCCTGGCGCCGGAGAAGAAGGACGCCGCCGAGCGGGCCTCCGCCGAGTTCGTCGCCTACCTGCGCGAGCTGATCGCGCTGCGCCGCCGGTCCCCCGGCGACGACCTGGTGAGCGACCTGGTGACGGTGACCGACACCGACGGCGGGAAGCTCACCGAGGACGAGCTGGTCGCCACGGCGGTCCTGCTGCTGATGGCGGGCCACGAGGCCACCGTGAACGTCATCGGCAACGGCGTCCACGCCCTCATGCGCCACCCCGACCAGTGGCGACGCTTGCTGGCAGACCCGACGCTCATGCCGACGGCCACCGAGGAACTGATCCGCTACGACTCGCCGTTGCAGCTCTTCGAGCGCACCGCGACCGCCGATGTCGAGATCGCCGGGTACAAGGTGAAGGAAGGCGACAAGATCGCCGCCCTGCTCGGCGCGGCAGCACACGACCCGCTCGTGTTCAGCTCCCCCGACACGTTGGACATCGGCCGCTTCCCCAACCAGCACCTCGGGTTCGGCGCGGGCATCCACTACTGCCTGGGTGCTCCGCTGGCCCGCATCGAGGTCGAGGCCGCGTTGTCAGCGCTCGCGAGGAAGCTGCCGGGTGCCCAGTTGGCCGCCGAGCCACGCAGGCGCGAGGAGTTCGTCATCCGCGGCCTGCACGAACTGCCGCTGGCGTCGGCCTGACGGCGAGTTCGTCCTTCTTCGTCGAGTCGCTGATCAGCATGCTCAGCGCGTCCAGCACCTCGGAGCTGTGCAGCCACTGGGGAGCCGGGTCGGACGGCTCGGGCAGCGGAGGCACGGGATCGTCGAAGTCGGATTCCGCTCCACGCGACTCCACGTGCCTCATCCGCGCGGCGACGCGCACCAACACCTCCATTGACTCGGGTGACCAGTCAATGTCCCGTTTGCGCGCTCCGGCGAGGAAGAATTCGACCACCCAGGCCGTCCGCACCGACCGCAAGTAGCACCAGAGCCCGTCAGCGTCAGTACCGTCGAGCAAATCGGCCAACCTCCTGCGCACGGCGAAGTACTCCGAGAACATGGTCAACACGTAGCGAACGAAACGAAATACCGACCTTGAAAAAGCCACAGTGAACGAGGTCGCCATGATGAGCAACAAGAACGGCGCGATCCATCTCACGATCCACTCCTGGTGCATCACCACGAAGGCACCTGCCACCACCAGGACGAGGCCCATTCTAAGCTGTCCTTGACGCACATTGAAAACTATGCCGCCCAGAGATTTACAGAATTCCGAGAAGGGAGAAAAAATGATCACCACAAAGCTTCGAAACACAGACCCTCGCAGGCCGTTCCGCGCAACGACTAAAGCGTTCACGCAGATAATCATGGGGATTATACCCAGCACTACAGGCGTGAACTCCACGAACTCCTCGCGGTCATAAGCATACTTGACCACGCCGAACCAGTACACAGCAGGGAATGCGAAGCCGACCACCAGCAATAATTCGTCCGCAAATTCGATCAAGTGCCCAAACAACTTGACCCTCCGACGCTTCGACGGCATCGAAGCGATACCCAATTGAACCGCGTAAAACGGTATCATCAGAAAAGTAAATGTCACGACCAGGCCGTACCAGACAGATCCCATCACAAGGTCGAGGTAGCCGGTACTCGAAATCAGGCCCAGCAGCAGGATCGCCAGCACGAGGTTCACCACCGGCGCGATCAAGAGGATCCGATAGGTCGGCAGGAAGCGCGATGGATCCGGCAGCCTGCGGATCTGGCTCAGCACCGAGGCGCGCTGTCGGCGGAGTTTTCCGTCGGCCGCCATGTCCACCAGGGTCTGGCGGACTTCGGCGGCGACGTCGTCCACGATGTCGGGCACCTTGCGAATCTGGGCGTAGGACTCCTGCCTCAGCCACTCGCTCTCACTGGCGAACCCGTTCGTCACCAGGTGCAGGTAGGAGTCCCGGTCGGCCGCGGAGCAGGATTCCAGCGCCCACTTCTGGTCGTAGCGCTGGCCGTGCTCCCACGCTTGCCGGAGGATCAGGCCCACTCGTCGGGGGATCTCCGGCGCAGAACGGGCCAGAATGGCCGGTGTGCAGCCCTCCGCCAGGATGCCCAACAGGTAGAGCATGCCGGGTGGCCAGGTGAAGGAGCCGATCCCCGCTTCTGCTTCGGGGTCGACTTCGGGCAACTGGAGCAGCGCTTCCGCCAGCAGTGACGTCGGGTCCTGGGTTTGCAGCACGGTCACCGCCGTTTCTCGCCAGCGACCGTCGGTGAGCAGGGAACGCACCGGGACGCGGTCGGGATCGCGGATGACCACGCAGGTGGCGAAGTACTCCTGGAGCCTCCGGTGCGAGAACGTCACGGTGGACTCGTCGTCGTTGGACCGCGCCAGCTTGGTGTACTTGAGGGCTTCGACGGCCTGGTCCACCTTCACCGGGTCGCGTTGCAGGCTCGCTGCCACCAGTTCCACAGCTTTGGTCTTGGGCACGGTGAGGCCTAGGGAACCGGCCATGATGAAGGCCAATTCCTCGGCCACCACCCGGACTTCGTCATGAGTGGTGCCGAAATAGCCCTGAACCAGATCCGCGTCGCGCACCAACCGGTGGCCCACGTAAGTCTCCAGAACGGCGTGCACGTTCGCCGGGAGGTCATTCCCCTCACGCATGTGCTCGCACAGCAGGCTCAGGAACAGCGGGTTGTCGGACATCTGCTGGACGCTGGCCTCGGCGGTGGGCAGATCGGCCAGCAGCATCTGCTCGACAGCGGGCCGCAGGTCAGTTTTCTCGATCAGGTCGACCTTGCGCTCCTGCGACAGCGGCACCACGCGGAACGTCGGCCACGCACGGCGGCCAGGTCCGCGGAATTCGCGACTGGCGACCACACCACGGCAGCGGTTCATGCCGTGCAAAAATCCGTGCAGCGCGTCAGCGTAGGAGGCGATGACCGCATCGGCTTCGGTGGCGCTGAGAATCGCCGGGATCTCGTCGAACGAGTCGAACAGGAACAGCCAGGTCCCCTCCTGGAGACCGGATTGGAATTCGTCCTCCAGGAAGCGCAGGACATCGCGGTCCCGCACCTGGTTGATGCTGTCCAGCACGAAATCGCGAATGTTATCGGAAGTCGGGACGGCATCGGTCGGGCAGAAGGTCTTCAGGTTCACGTAGATCGGAATGGTTCCGACGCCCTGCCTCGCGCCGCGCGCCATCCGTTGGGCGAGGTGGCGCATGGCGACGCTCTTGCCCGCACCGGGCTCGCCTTCGAGCAGGATGATTCGTTCGCCGTTCTTCTCCAAGGCGACCGACAGCGACGGCACCCGCCGCAGCGTCGTGGCGGACCGTCGCCGCAGCAGGGACAACACCCCGGATTCCCGAGCGCCAACAATCTCCAGTTCGGCTTCGAGTTCGGCGTACCGGCTGTCGCGCCACTCCTCCTTCTCCCCGAGGCGGCGCATCTGGCTTTCGACGTGGTCCGCGAACAGCGCTCGCCGACGGGTTCGGCGCTTGTCCGGGCGCTTTCCTGGCCTCCAGCCCAGGCCTCGTCTGACAAGGCGCAGGAGGGGCGACCAGTTCATCAACGTCGGCAGCAGCACACTGATGAGCAGGAGCACCAGCAGGGATTTGAACGCCCATTCCGGAACCGCGAACGGGAGGAGACCGCGAAGCTCCTCCAACGTGCTCTTCGGTGAGTCACCTGCCATGAAGTGGCTATCGGCCGACCACGACACCCGTTACGAGCGGCACCCGTGTGGACCAGCGGCCGGGCTAGGTGCGGGACGCGAGGAAGGCGGCCCAGGAGGATTCGGGGAACGCCAGGATGCCCGCGGCGGTGTTCTTGGAGTCCCGCACGGCGACCAGCGGGCCGGTGAAGGCGACCTCGACGCAAGCGCTGTTGTTGGCACCGCTACTGCGGCTGCTCTTGCGCCAGGTCACTTCGACGCAAGCACCGTTGTTGCCACTTCCACTACGGCTGCTCTTGCGCCACACCGCACCGGTGAAGTCCACAGTGGACACGGTGATCGCCTCTTTCACTCGGAGCCGAACTGCTCGGCAAGCACCCGTTCGATCAGCGCGACCGACTCATCGGGGTCCAGCGCCTTGGCCAGCAGGTGTTCGAACAAAAGTCTAGCAGCGTTGACCTCGGCATCGGCCTCGATGTGCAGCGATCCGGTGGCGTACTCGGTGTAGAGCACCTCCGGGTCTGACTCGGGAAAGCCCAGCACGATGAACGCGCCGTTCATGCCGTCGTGCGCGCCCAAGCGATCGGGCAGCACCCGAAGCGTCACCGAGGACAACCGACTAGCGAGCAGCAGGTGGCGCAGTTGCTTGCGCATCACGTCGACTCCGCCGACCTGCTTCCGGAGCACTCCTTCGTCGATCAGCGCGACCAGTTCCAGCGGGTCTTCCGAGTCGGTGAGTCGCAACTGCCGAATCAACCGCACAGCGACCTGGTTCTCGAACTGCTTGTCGGAGCGCTGAAGGCGGTCCGCCTCGAACAACGCCCGCATGTACTGCTCGGTTTGCAGCAGGCCGGGGATGTACGCCAAGCAGAACTCCCGCACGTGTGATGCCTCTGTCTCCACGTCGATGTACCCCAGGTCTTGAATGCCGTAGGACACCCACCAACCCGGCTTCGAAGCCCGACGAGTCTGCTCGACCAGGTCGGGGTCGTACTGGTCGTAGAGGTCCATCATCGAGCGGACCAGGTGGATGTCGGCGCGGGTCTCGCCCTGTTCGATGCGGTGCAGGGTGCTGCGGGTCTTGTCGAGGGCCGTCGCGGCGTCGTCCAGGGTCATCTTCGCCCTGACCCGCATCGCCTGGAGCCGGGCTCCCAGTCGGCGGCGGCGAAAGGGCGGTCGCGTCGGCATCGACCGATTATGGCGGCGAGAAATCCAGGAGCGGGATTTCCGCTTTCCTTCACCGGATCGAGTGGATGTCCCGTGTGGACGATGGAGTCATGGACGCAGCACTTTTCGCACTCGTGACCGATGAAGCCACCCTGTTCGCGTTCGGCATCGAGATCTCGGACGGCGACAAGACCGAAGTCGTGGTGTACCGGCGTGATCCGGAAACCCGCAAGACGATGTTCGGGGTGCACGACTCGGTCGAGCGGGCGGTGAAGCACTACTCGCGGATGGTGCCGGTGGACGTGTTGTGGTCGCCCGACGACTGGGAGAACGACCTGGTGGATCAGCGGGCGGAACCGGCGTAGCGCTGGGCGCGCAGCGGGGGTTCCGGGGCGTCCTTGACGCCGACCACGCGCATGAAGCGCACGGCGGACGGGTCGACCGGCAGCAGCAACGTGGTGATCCGGCGGACCACCAGGGTCGTCGTGATCGCCACGGCGGCGGCGAGGAGGTCGGCGAACGCGTGCAGCAGGACGCCGTCGGCCAGCGCCTGGACGCTGGAGCGGAACGACCAGGCCACGGTGAACGCGGCGAACAGGCCGGTGACCGCCCACAACGCCCACCAGGTGCGGATGAGCGTGGACGGGTCGGGCCTGCGGTCGGCCGGTTGCTGGAGGGCGGCGTGTTCGAGTTCGGCCGCGACCGAGCCGGGGACGACGAGGTTCATGCCGGGCACGACCAGGCCGATGACGACCTGGAGGTCCGAGCGGGACGGGCCGTAGCCCGCCGCGTCGGCCGCGGCGTCGCGGGCTCGGCGCAGCCACAGCAGGGTCAGCACGACGGCGAGTGCCGCCGCGACCCAGGCGACCACGGACGACGAGATGACCATGGCGTCGGACAGGCCGACGGTGGTCGGCGACAGTGCGCCGAAGCGGCTGAGCATGAGCAGCACGTACCGCCAGATCTCGCTGCCCGCCGCCCAGATGGCCGTCACGGCGGCGAGGCCCAGCGCGTTCGTCGCGGCGCGGGCTCGGGTGCGGACCTGGTCGACGGAGACCGGGGCCTTCGCGTCGCCCATGACCGACGTCGGCCAGCGCCACGCGAGCAGCGGGAAACCCCACCTCGGTGGCACGGGGTACGACGGCGGCCCCAGGTAGCGGGGCCGGAACCGCGGCTGCCTGTGCTGGTAGGCGCCGGGTGGCGGGCTCGCCACCCAGTCCACTCGCATCGGCCGCAGCGGTTGCATGATCAGATGACCTCGGGCTCCGCGCCGCCGGCGCCGCCCACGAGCGGGCGCCCCTGCGCGGACCAGTGCTGCATGCCGCCGTCGACGTTCACGGCGTCCCAGCCGTTCGCGTTGAGGTACTGGGTAACCCGCGCCGATCGGCCGCCCGCGCGGCAGACCACGTAGAACTCGCTGTCGGCGGGCAACTCCTCGAGCCTGCTCGCCAGCTCGCTCATCGGGATGTGCAGCGCGTCGGGCGCGTGCCCGGCTTCCCACTCATCGGCTTCGCGCACGTCGAGCAGCACCTTGCCGTCGGGCAGCTCGGCGGGGACATCGGACACTTCGACGGTCGGCACGGTCACGCCGCAATGGTGCCACGTCACGGGGTCGGACGCGTGTGAGGAACGCGTGTCACCCGACGCGCGCCACCATCTCGCCGATCTCCGCGAGCTGGTCGGCGCTCAACGGCAGCGTCTCCCGCCCCTTGCCGAAGCGGTCGAACGACGTGCCGTCGTCGTTCACCCGGAAGTCGGGACTGCCGTAGTTGCGCTGCGTGATCTCCACGACGACCCCGTTGGGGTGGTAGATCCGCAGCCTTTGCGTCAACGACTGGTACGGCTCCGACGGCGAGACCGAGGAGTACTGGACGATGGTCCCGTCGTCCATGACCTTGCGGGTCGGCGGCTCGCAGTTGCCGGAGATGAAGGCCTCCTGGTCGGCCGCCGCCAGCGGCGTGCCCGTGTACGTGCCCTCGTCGAGCGTCACGCTGCCGGTGCCCCCGGCGTCGGTCACGTCGATCCAGCGCGAGTAGGCGACCCGGCCGCCCGGCTTGGTCGGCTGGATGGTGGTGGTCTTCTGCTCGCCCGTCGTAGCGGGCTTGACGACCTGGCCGACCGCCTTGCCGAACACGTCCACCACGGCGGACGACACGGGCTGGGCCCCGAGCTCGGACACCTGGTCGATCCAGGTCGAGTCGCACATCGGGATCGCCAGTACCTTGCGCTCCGGCCCCGGCGGCGCGGTCGCCGCGGGCTCCCAGGTGGCGTACGGCACCTGAGCGGGCAGATCGGCCTTCGGCCACGGCACCACCTGGCTCACCGTGGTCGTGGTCGTCACGGCGGGCCCGTCGAGCGCGGGCGGCAGCGACGTGGGGTTCCCGCGCAGCCCCAGCGCGGTGAAACCCGCCCCGGCGACCACGGCGACCACTCCCGCCGTGGCTCCCGCTCGCAGCAGGTACACCCGCCGCCTGCCGCGACGCAGCACGTCGTCCAGCGCGGAGGTGGACGGAGGCACGGCCAGGTCGGCCATCGATCGCAGCTCTCGTTCGAAGTCCGGCATCAGGCACGCTCCGAGGTGTCGGCGATCAGGTAGGCAGCGCGGAGCTTCTCCAGGCCACGTGCGGTCTGGCTCTTCACGGTCCCCGTCGAACAGCCCAACGCCTCCGCGACCTGCTCGACCGACAGGTCGTGCACGAACCTCAGCACCAGCGCGGCCCGCTGCCGGGGCGGCACGTCCTGCAACGCCCGCAGCAGCCCCTGACGCTCGTGCGGGACGACGTCGTGCGACGCGGTTTCCGGTGGTTCGGCCACCGACCGCTCCTTGGCGCGACCTCGACGCCGGGTGTCCAGGAAAACCCTGGTCAGGACGGTTCGGAGGTACGCGTCGGAACTGTCGCGGCGGACCTTCGGCCACTTCGCGTAGACCTTCACGAACGCGTTCTGGGCTATCTCCTCCGCCTCGGACCAGTTCCCGCACAGCGCGTAGGCCGCGCGACGAGCCTGGTCGAACCGGCTCGTGAAGAACTGGGAGAACTCGTCGTCTCGGCGCACGACCTACCTACGCGGTTGTCCGGGGAGCGGTTGCACGGCTTTGAGAATTCTTGAAGGTCGGTCGTCCATGCTTGTTTCCAGGGGAGGGGAAGCCGGGCGTTCTGAGGGGTGCGCCGGGGGTCCTCAACAGCGAAACCCCCCACTGGTCGGGGGGACCGGTGGGGGGTTTCGCGACTGCTCGGCCTCAGTGGACCGTTGCCTTCTCGGCGCCGACGCCGGTGAGGGCGCGCACCTCCATCTCGGCGTACTTCGCCGGGTTCTTCTCCTTGGAGAGGACCGTGCCGAGGTAGCCGAGGAGGAACGAGAGCGGGATCGACACGATGCCGGGGTTCGACAGCGGGAAGAGGTCGAAGTCCGCCTTCGGGAACATCGACGACGCCTTGCCGGACACCGCGGGCGACAGGACGATCAGCAGGATCGTGACCGACAGTCCGCCGTAGATGCTCCAGAGCGCGCCACTGGTGTTGAAGCGCTTCCAGAACAGGGAGTAGAGGATCGTCGGCAGGTTCGCGGACGCGGCGACCGCGAACGCGAGTGCGACGAGGAAGGCGATGTTCTGGCCGTTGGCCGCGATGCCGCCGCCGATGGCCACGAGGCCGATCACCACGGCGGTGAGCCGGGCGACCTTCACCTCCGCTTCCTTGTCCTCCATCTTGCCCTTCTTGATGATGTTCGCGTAGATGTCGTGGGCGAACGACGCCGACGCGGTGATCGTCAACCCGGCGACCACGGCGAGGATCGTGGCGAACGCGACCGCGGCGATCAGACCCAGCAGGATCGGGCCTCCCAGTGCTTCGGCGAGCAGCGGGGCCGCCGAGTTCGCCTTGCCGGGTGCCGCGTTGATCTTGTCCGGGCCGACCAGCGCGCCCGCGCCGTAGCCGAGGACCAGGGTGAACAGGTAGAAGATGCCGATCAGCCAGATCGCCCACACCACGGAACGACGGGCTTCCTTCGCGGTCGGGACCGTGTAGAAGCGCATCAGGATGTGCGGCAGACCGGCGGTGCCGAGCACCAGCGCGAGGCCCAGCGAGAGGAAGTCGAGCTTCGACGTGCCGGTCGCGCCGTACTGGAGGCCGGGGCCGAGGATCTTCTCGCCCGCCTTCGGGGCGTTGTCCACGGCCGCACCGAGCAGCGCGGACAGGTTGAAGCCGTACTTGCCGAGCACCCAGAGGGTCATCACGCCTGCACCGATGATCAGCAGCACGGCCTTGATGATCTGCACCCAGGTCGTGCCCTTCATGCCGCCGATGAGCACGTAGGCGATCATCAGCGCGCCGACCACGGCGATCACGACCGCCTGGCCGCCCTTGCCGGTGATGCCGAGCAGCAGGGCGACGAGGCCACCGGCGCCCGCCATCTGGGCGAGCAGGTAGAAGAAGGACACGGCCATGGTCGACGTCGCCGCCGCGGCGCGCACCGGGCGCTGCCTCATGCGGAACGCCAGCACGTCACCCATCGTGTACTTGCCGGTGTTGCGGAGGAGTTCCGCGACCAGCAGCAGCGCGACGAGCCACGCGACCAGGAAGCCGATGGAGTAGAGGAAGCCGTCGTAGCCGTTGACCGCGATAGCGCCCGCGATGCCGAGGAACGACGCCGCCGAGAGGTAGTCGCCCGCGATGGCGATGCCGTTCTGCGGGCCCGTGAACGCGCGACCGGCCGCGAGGTAGTCGGCCGCGGTCTTCTGGTTGCGGCTGGCGCGGATGACCACGACCAAGGTGATCGCGACGAACACGGCGAAGATGCTGATGTTCAGCACCGCGTTGCTGTTCACGCCTGGCCCCCTTCGAGTTCGTTGCGGATCTTCTCGGCCGCCGGGTCGAGGTTCTTGTTGGCGTGCCGCACGTACAGCGTCGTGATCGCGAACGTGGAGACGAACTGGAGCAGACCGAAGATCAGTCCGACGTTGATGTTGCCGATGACCTTGGTCGACATGAAGCCGTGCGCGTAGTCCGCCAGCAGCACGTAGAGCAGGTACCAGACCAGGAAGAGGCCGGCCATGGGGAAGACGAAGCTGCGCAGCCTGCGACGCAGTTCCACGAACTCGGGGCTCGCCTGGACTTCTTCCCAGTTGTGCTCATCGATGTGATTCGACTCTGCTGGGGGGTGCTCAGCGGTGCTCACAGTCCCCTCCTCGCGTCCGTGTCGTAGGTGTCAGCACCGTGACGGCCAGGTAAGGACTCCGTGTGGTGCAGGTACGCGGTGCACCGTAGAGACGTGCGGCTACTCGCTGTAAGTCCCCGTTGGGTGCATTGCGCTCAACTGTCGAGTGATGCGATGAGCGGTATAGATGCAGAGACGAACTGCCCTTTGTCGGACAAACCTCGCCGTTAACCAGATCGATACACCTTGGCTCACCCGTTTGAGACCTTGGTAACACTCTGCTGTCGCAGCCCAGGTCAGGGACGTGGCCCGCGGTGCTTCACGTCGAGCCGCGCCTTCTCCTCGACGGAGCCGAAGCGCGCGATGTCGCGGTCCTGGATGAAACCGAGCGGGTCCGGGGCGTGCAAACGCAGCAGGATCTGGTTCACGTCCTCCGGTCGCCGCCGTCGGGTGCCCTTGCTGACGACGATCATGGTGAAGAACGCGACGGGCACCGTGATCAACGCCGGCTGCGCCGCGACCGACGGCGCCCAGTGGCCGGTGTAGCTGCTGGCGACGGTGACGCCCTGGGCGATGATCACCAGTCCGCCGCCGACGACCAGCCCGCAGATCGCGCCCACCCACGTGAGCCCGCGCCACCAGATGCCGAGCACCAGCATCGGGCAGAACGTCGACGCGGCCAGCGCGAACGACATCGCCACCGTGAGTGACGCGTCGCCGCGCGGCAGGATCAGCGCGAGCCCGATGGCTACCGCGCCGGTCAGCACCGTCGCCCACCGGAAGTCGCGCACCTTGCCCGGCAGGATGTCCGTCGACACGACCCCGGCGACGCTCACGACCAGGCCGGACGACGTCGACAGGAACGCGGCGAACGCACCCGCGGCGACCACCGCGCCGAGGATCTGGCCGCCGAGGTTGGGCAGCACGGTGTTCGGCAGCATCAGCACGGCGGCGTCGGTCTTGCCGGTGACCAGCAGCTGCGGCAGGAACTGGCGGGAGATCACGCCGAGCACCGTGGGGAAGATGTAGAACAGGCCGAGCAGGTAGAGCACGTGCAGCGCCGTCCGGCGGGCCGCCGTGCCGTCCGGGTTCGTGTAGAACCGCACCAGCACGTGCGGCAGGCCCATGGTGCCGAGGAACGTCGCGAAGATCAGCGAGTACGTCTCGAACAGGCCGGGAAGCCCGTTCTGCTGCGGTTTCAGCCAGCTCTCGTTCGTCGTCGGCACACCATCGACCACCGGGACGGCGGTGCCCGCCTTGACGCTCAGCACGGTTTCGGCGCCGAGCGTGTAGACGCCCTTGTTCCACAGCGCCGGGCCATCGGTCCGGGCGCCGTCGACGACACCCCGCACGGTCAGTTGGATCGGCTCGGACACCCGGATCCGGACGGGATCGCCGGTGGTGAACGTGATGTCCTCGTGGAACCGCAGCAGGCCGTCGTCGTCGATCGCCTGCGCGCCGTTGCCCGGACCACCGAGGAACACGCCGAACAGGATGAACGTCGGCGCGGCGATGGCGAACAGCTTGCCCCAGTACTGGAACGCCTGGACCAGCGTGATCGCCCGCATCCCGCCGCCGAGCACGTTGACGACCACGATCACCGTGACGACCGCGCCCCCGAGCCACGCGGGGAGACCGGTGATGGTGTTCAACGTCAGACCGGCGCTCTGCAGCTGCGGCACCAAGTACAGGACACCGATGCACACCACGAAGAACGTGCACACGTGCCGCAGCCCCGGCGACCCCAGCCGGGCCTCGGCGAAGTCCGGCAGCGTGTACGCGCCGGACCGGCGCAGCGGCGCGGCGACGAACAGCATCAGCGCGAGGTAGCCCGCCGTGAAGCCGATCGGGTACCAGAGCGCGTCGATGCCGTCCTTGAGCACCAGGCCCGCGACACCGAGGAACGAGGCTGCGGACAGGTACTCACCGGAGATCGCGGCGGCGTTGCGGGTCGACGGCACCGCGCGGCGCGCGACCAGGAAGTCCGGCGTGGAGTTGGCCCGCCGGGAGCCGACGTAGCCGAGCAGGAACGTGACCACCGCGACGACGACGACGCCGGAGAGGCTCCACAGGTCCTTGGTCATGTCAGCGGTCGACCATGTTCACGAAGTCGCGCTCGTGGCGCTCGGCGGCACGGCGGAACCAGAACCCGATGGCGTAGAACAGCGGGAACGGCACCAGCCCCAGGATGATCCACGGCAGCCGCACGCCGACCAGCTGGACCTCGGAGATCGCGGGCACCCACAGGAACAGCGCGGGCAGCAGGCACAGCAGCAGCAGCGTGCTGCCGCCGAGCAGGAACGCCGTCCGCAACTGCTGGGTGATCAGGTCGCGGACCAGCTTCTCACCGACGCTGGTCTGCTCCTCCAGCTCGATGATCGTGCGCATCGCCTTGCCGCGGCCCTTGCTGTCCGCCAGCACGACCCGCCGACGCCGCTGCTTGCGGCCGGAAACCTCCAGCCAGGCGTCGCGTTCACCCGGCTGCGGCTGGTCCGGTTGTCCGGGCGGACCGGACCCGATGTCGTTCCTGGTCATCCCCAACTGCTCTTGGGAGGACGCACGATTCGCTCCTTCAACTCCCTCGTGTGCCGTCGGCTCACGGGCAGCTCCTTCGCGTCGGCACCGCTGCCGATGACGACGGCGTAGCCGTTCGACGTCATCCGCAGTTCGCTCACCAGTGGCAGCGCCACCAGGTACGACCGGTGGATGCGGACGAAGCCCGCGTTGGCCCAGCGCTCTTCGAGCTGCGCCAACGGGATGCGGACCAGGTGACTGCCCTCGGCGGTGTGCAGGCGAGCGTAGTCGCCCTGCGCCTCGACGAACCGGACCGTCGCCCGCGGGACCAGCTTGATCGTCCCGCCCAGCTCGACCGGGATGACTTCCTCGTCCGTCGGCTCGACGTACGCGGGCTGGTTCTCCGGTGACACGACGGGCGTCTGGTTGACCCGGTCCACGACGCGCGCGATGGCCTTGTTGACCCGGTCGTCGTTGATCGGCTTGGTCACGAAGTCCAGCGCGCCGACCTCGAACGCCACCACGGCCTCGGAGTGCTCGACACCGGTCACGAACACCAGTGCGGGCGGCGCGCGGAACGCGTTCAGCACCCGCGCCAGGTCCGTTCCGCTCAGCCCCGGCATGTTGATGTCCGCGAAAACGGCGTCAACCGGTGGCCGCCCCTCCTTCGACCGCTGCATGACCTCTTCGTCGTAGTCGCCGCGCAGTATGCGCAGCGCCTCCGCGGCGTCGAAGGCGGTCAGCACACGGCGGATGTGCGGGCTGCTCTCCAGTAGGAACTTGATTTCGCTCAGACCGGGCGCCTCGTCGTCCACCGCCAGGACGAGGAGGCCGGTGTTGTCTTGGATGCTCACTGTGTGCGCATCTTGCCCATCCGCGAGGGGTCGTGTCTACGCCACCGACCAGCCGTTGGGGAACCTTGATCTCACAATCCGAATCGGGACCAGCGAGCACGTTCTTCCAGCGCCGCCAGACCATCTAGGACAAAGTCCCCCGATCGGGTGGTGGCGCCGGCCAGTCCGAGCTTCGCGAACAGGTTCTTCTTGGGCTCCGCGATGCTGATCTCGGCGTCCGGGAAGCGCTTCGCGATGACGCTCCGAACCGTGCCGATGCCATCCACGAGCCCCAACTCGGCAGCCCTCACCCCGGTCCACACCTCACCGGTGAACAGCTCGTCGTCGGCCGCGGTGAGCTTGCCGCCACGCCGTTCCTTCACCCAGTCGATGAACTGCGAGTGCAGCTGGGTGTGGAGGCTCTTGAGCCATTCCACGTCCTCCGGCTTCTCCGCCTGGAACGGGTCCAGCCGCACCTTGTTCGCACCCGCCGTGTACACCCTGCGGTCGACGCCGTAGCGCTCCAGCAGCCCGTTCAGCCCGAAGCCCGCGCTCACCACGCCGATCGAGCCGACCATCGAGGTGCCGTGCGCGTAGATCTCGTCGCCCGCGCACGCCAGCCAGTAGCCGCCGGACGCCGCCAGGTCCTCGCAGAACGCCAGCACTGGGACGTTCTTCTTGGCCGCCAGTTCGCGGATGCGCTCGGCGACTAGCGCGGACTGGGTCGGGGCGCCGCCCGGTGAGTTGATCATCAGCGCTACCGCTACGAGGCGGTCGTGGTCGAAGGCCCTGGTCAGTGCTGATTCCAGGTTCTGGAGGCTGATCGAGTTGCGGGCCATGGGCGTCGGGGTGGGGGTGATGACGCCGTGCAGGCGTACAGCGGCGACTACCGGCGGGCGATCACCCCGGTCGCCGACGATCCTCGGAAGACGCGCCGCGATCTTGTCCGTCACGCTGCTCATGGGGACGACCCTACGTGCGGGTGGGTTGGGTTTGCGCGGGCTGGGTTCGCGCGGGTTAGCATCGGGGACTCAGTGCTGCGAGGTTGCCTTATGAGGTTCAATCCGATGCGGTGGTTGGAGAGGTACGTCGAGTGGTGGGATGAGCGGGGGCGGTTGACGGCCGATGGGCCGTCGGCCATGGGGGTGTATTGGATGTGGGTGATCTGGTCGGTGTGTGCGGTGATGCTGGTGACCACGTTGGCGGTGGGGGCTCGGTAGGTGGGTGGTGGGGTTGTGCCAGTTGCGCGGCACTGTGCGGTAGGACATGTGGTGCTTGTGGCGCTTCAGCTTGGGCATCTGGGACTCCACCGGTAGCGGCACGGTGATCCGCTCGGCGGTGTTGAGGGCTTGAGTGGCGCCTACCAGGGGTTTTGCGGTGAGGCAGGAATTGTCGTACCCCAGGTCTAGCGTGTGTGTCGGGGGGTTCTCACGGCTGGGGGACCCTCGTTTTGGCGTTCGTTGTGGGTCCAGAAACCCTCGTTTGTCGGTCGTTGCGGGCTCGGGCGGTTGCCGGTCATTTGTTGTGGGTCTGGAGGCGGCTGCGGCTGCCGTCGTGCTGTGGCCGATTTGACTCAATGCCAGTAAGTTAAGGCCGCTCAAGATCAACACGTAGCCAGGCGACCTGTACGTGCGCGGCATCGGAAGATCAACTTGGATGCTTAACTTACTGGCATTGCGATTTGACTCGGGGACCCCTTGATTTGACCCTTGATCGGGCCTAAAAGGGCAGGTCGTAGAGCCTGCCCGATCGACAAGTTCAAGGGTCAAATCCCCCGAGTAAAATCGGCCACGTTTGTGGCGCTGGCTTCCTGTTCGTGGCGCTGTCAGCGGCTGTCGAGATTGAGTCGGGCCCAGCCCCAGCCCCAGCCACCAACTCCAGCCACTAGCCCTGGTCCTAGCCACTAACTCCAGCCCTAGCCACCAACCCCAGCCCGGCTTGCTCTGCCCGCCTGCCTCTTTTGTGCTTTTAGGCGCGGATTACTGGCTGTTCGCTGGTGTCCTCCACCGATGGCGGTACCAGTGTGAGGTTGGTTCGTACGCCTTTGCTGTACTTCGGGATCTTGAGGATGATCTTCATGCCTGCGTCTGGCGCTGTTTCTACCACCAGT
>JBDSAJ010000756.1:0-2753 GCA_039922235.1 Umezawaea sp. | reverse complement strand
CGTCGCGGCGCCCTCGCGGACCAGGTCGTTCACGTTGCCGGTGCCGTCGGCGCTGGTCAGCTCCTTGAACTTCGCCGCGTCCTGTGCGTTGCCCATCTTCACCAGCGACACCGAGGTGTACGCGGTGCGCCCGTCGTCCAGCGTCGTGGTGAACAGCTGCCGGACCAGCTCCTGGCACGGGGTCTTGGCCAGGAACTCCTTGGTCGCGCCGTAGGCGTGGTCGGCGCACGCGGTGACCTTCAGCGGCACCGGGACCTGCTCGGACTTGGCGAACTTGAACTCGCCCGCCGGTGTGGTGGACGTGCTCGCGGCGGGAGTCGCCTTGTTGTCCTTGTCGCCGCCCATCGCGCCGACCAGCAGCCAGACCAGCGCGGCCACCAGCGCGACGGCGACCAGTCCGAGCGCCTTGAACGGCGGCTTCCGCGGCACGGGAGGGCGCGGCGCCGGTGGCGGCTGGTGGCCCATGACGTTCGTGGCCATCAGCGAATCGAGCTTGCCGATCTCCGAACGCCACAGCGGGGCAGTGTCCGTCACCCCGGGAGGGTGGATCCGGGGTAGCTGCTGCGTCATCTCTTCGGGTGACTCCTTGGGGGCCGACACAGGACGAAACGGTAACCGACGGCGCTCAGGTGAGCGCTTTGAGCACGACGTCGACGTCGTCCCGCGTGGTGTAGAGGTGGCAGGCGAGCCGGACCTTCCCGTTCCGCACGCTGGCCGTCACACCGGCCGCGAGCAGGCGTTCTCGGGCGTCGGGCCGGTCGATCGCGACGATCGCCGAGCCCGCGGGCTCCAGGCCGAGACCCGTCAGCAGTTCGTCGGCGAGCCCGGTGTTGTGGTCGCGCACGGCGGCCAGGTCCAGTGACGCCAGCCACGGGAGGGCGATGGCCGCACCGACGTGCGCCAGCCAGACGGGTGACGTGTCCAGTGCCCGCGCGGACGACGCCAGGCGCAGCGGCAGCCCGTAGACCGTTGACCACGGGTCCTCACCGGCGTACCAGTTGGCCGTGACCGGGACGGCTTTCGCGAGCGCTTCCGGCCGTGCGCCCAGCCACGCGGACCCGCGCGGCGACAGCAGCCACTTGTAGCCCGCCGCGACCACCCAATCCGCCCAGCCGACGTCCAGCGGGAGCCAGCCGAGCGCCTGCGTTGCGTCCAGCAGCACCGGCGCGCCCGTCGCGCGCAGGCCGTCGAGGTCGGCGATCCGGCCGTCGGCGGACTGCACGACGCTGACCGCCACCAGGTCGTGCCCGTCGACGGCGGCCACCAGCCCGTCCAGGTCCACCTCGGTCACGTCGTGCCCGAGCGCGGCGAAGGGGAACGTGAGGCTGGTGAACTCGCCGCGGGCGACCAGCACCCGCGCGTTCCGCGGCAGGCTCGCGGCCACGATCGCGACCAGCTGCGAGACCGACGTCCCGATGGCGACCTGCTCGGTGGGCATCCCCACCAGCCGCCCGAACGCCTCCCGCGCCGTCGCGACGGCCCCGTCGAACGACGGCGGCTGGTCGACGCCGCCCGCCCACCGCCCCACAGCGCCCTGGACCGCCTCCACCACCGCTGTCGGCGGAACCCCGATGCTCGCGGTGTTCAAGTACCCCAGCGGAACCTCGAACTCCCCACCGAACGCCATGCGCATGACCCCGACGCTACCCACCGCGCGGCGAACACCCCATCACGCCATCCGCAGCACGTTCCGCGTCAGCCGCTGGGCCGCGTCCGTGCAGAGGAACGCGATCACGTCCGCCACCTCGGAGGCCTCGGCGACGCTGAACCGGGCCCGCACCTCGTCGTTGACCCACCCGGTGTCGGTGACCGGCGGGTGCACGACGTTGGAGGTGATGCCGTGGCCGATCAGCTCGGCGCCCGCGGACATGGCGTAGTTCTCCAGCGCCGCCTTGGCCGCGCCGTAGGACACCTCGCTCGGGAAACCCCCCGGCGAGCCGGAGGTGAGGCTGACGATCCGGCCCCAGTTGCCGCCGCGGGCGAGGTGCCGCCGGGCGAACTCGGCGATGAGCAGCGCGGTGGCGCGGGCGTCGACGGCGAACTGGGCGTCGAACGTCTCGGGCGTGACCGGGTGCTGGGTGCGGCCGAACTGGTCGGTGTCGTCGGTGAGGAACGTGTCCTGCACCCAGCCGGACGCGTTGTTGATCAGCACGTCGACCGGTCCGAAGACCCGTTCGGCCTCGTCGAACAGCTCGGCGGTGGTTTCCGGCCGGGCCAGGTCGGCTTCCACGGCGTGCGCCCGGCCGCCCAGCGCGGTGATCGCCTCGACGACCTCGTCGGCGGTGGAGTTCCGACTGGTGAAGTAGGCCTCCGGGGTGGCGGGATCGGGCTCCGGCTCGAACCGCAGGTACGTGACCAGGACGTTGATCCCCTGCTTGGCCAGCGCTTTCGCGGTGGCCGCCCCGATCCCCTGGTTCGCGCCGGTGACTACAGCGGTGTGGATCATGCCGGAAATCGTGCCCCACCGAGGTGCCCGCCGCACCCGAATTGCCTACCGTTGGCCCGTGCGCAGCGAAGAGATCGAGATCAGGACCGGGTCGGACGAGGTCGTGCACGACCTGACCGCCGAGGCCGAGCGGTTCCTGGCGGACGTGGACGGCGACGGCCTGCTGCACGTGTGGGTGCCGCACGCGACCGCGGGCCTCGCCGTGCTGGAGACCGGGGCGGGCAGCGACGACGACCTGCTGGCGGCCTTGCGCGAGCTGTTGCCCAGCGGCGACCGGTGGCGGCACCGGCACGGGTCGCCCGGCCAC
>JBDSAJ010000755.1:0-3769 GCA_039922235.1 Umezawaea sp. | reverse complement strand
GCGCGTCGGCGCCGTCGAGCACCGCGTTCGCGACGTCGGACGTCTCGGCGCGGGTCGGACGGGAGTTCGTGATCATCGATTCGAGCATCTGCGTGGCCACGATGACCGGCTTGGCGTTCTCGCGGGCGATCTGGATCGCCCGCTTCTGCACCAGCGGCACGTGCTCCAGCGGCAGTTCGACGCCGAGGTCGCCGCGGGCGACCATGACGCCGTCGAAGGCCAGGACGATGGCCTCCAGGTTGTCCACGGCTTCCGGCTTCTCGATCTTCGCGATCACCGGGAGGCGCTTGCTGCCCACGCGGTCCATGACCTGGTGGACCAGGTCGATGTCGGCGGGCGAGCGGACGAAGGACAGCGCGATGAAGTCCACGCCGAGCGACAGCGCGAACTCGAGGTCCTCGATGTCCTTCTCGGACATGGCGGGCACGGAGACGTCCATGCCCGGCAGGGACAAGCCCTTGTTGTTGCTGACGGGACCGCCTTCGGTCACCTCGCAGACGACGTCCGGGCCCTCGACGTCGGTGACCACGAGGCCAACCTTGCCGTCGTCCACGAGCAACCGGTCGCCGACCTTGGCGTCCTTGGCGAGTTCCTTGTAGGTGGTGGAGACCCGGTCGTGCGTGCCCGCGATGTCCTCGACGGTCACGCGCACGATGTCACCGGTGCGCCATTCCACGGGACCGGCTGCGAACCGGCCCAGACGGATCTTGGGGCCTTGCAGGTCCGCCAGGATGCCCACCGCACGGCCCGACTCGTTCGCGGCTGCGCGAACGAGGTCGAAGACCTGCTTGTGGTCGGCATGGCTGCCGTGGCTGAAGTTCATCCTCGCCACGTCCATACCGGCCGCTACGAGCTCGCGCACCTTCTCAGGGGACGAGGTAGCGGGGCCCATGGTACAGACGATCTTTGCGCGTCGACTCACGTTGGGAGAGGATAGTCCCCTTTACTGGACCGATCCCGAACTACCCGTCGGTAAGTTCCTCACAGGCACGAGATTCAGGGGTAACACGGCCGTCACAGGGGGTGCTGGTGCGAAAATATCTTCCGTTCGTGGTCGCGATGTCGCTCAGCGTCATCGTCCTGTTCACCCCGGAGTCGGGTGTCCCCAGCTCGCCGCCGGGCACCGACAAGGTGGTCCACTGCCTGCTGTTCGCACTGCTCGCGGTGACCGGTCTGCACGCCCGTCCGCGCTGGGTCCTGCTCGCGCTCGTCGGCTACGCGGGGCTGTCCGAAGTGCTCCAGGAACTGATCACGCCCCTGCACCGCAGCGGGGACGTGCTGGACGCGCTGACCGACGTCGTCGGCATCGGGCTCGGGTGGGCGGCCTCGGCGCTGGTCGCCCGCCGGATCAGCGCCAGGGCTTCTCGCTGACGCCCACGTGGTCGACGCACCACTCGTTGAACGCCTTGAGCTGCCGCCACGACGTGACGACCCGCTTGCCGCAGCCGGGCTCGTGCAGGGTGTCGTCCGGCGGCCACACCTTCGCCGCGTAGACCGTCCGGTACTTCAGCAGCTCCAGCCGGGGGTGGTCCGGGTCGACCCCGCGCGGCTTGCTCTTGAGCCGGTCGCCGCGGATCTCCCAGCCGGACTTCTCCAGCTTCGCCAGGACCTTCTCCAACTCGCGACCGCGCCGCTCGTCGTCCACGGCGGTGCGGAACCGGGCGAGCTGGTCGGACGCCATCGCGAACGACCCGCCGCCGACCAGCAGTCCCTCGACACCGATCTGCACGTAGTAGGCGCCACCGCCGCGGCCCTGTTCGACGACTCCGCCGCAATGCGTCTTGTAGGGCGTCTTGTCCTTGCTGAACCGGACGTCGCGGAACGGCCGGAACACCTTGCCCTCGCCGAATTCCGGCGCCAACCCGGCCAGCAGCGCCAGCATCGGCGCGCGGACGTCCTCCTGGTAGGTGGCCTTGTTGGCTTCCCAGTACACCTTGGAGTTGTCGGCCTCCAAACCGTCGAAGAAGTCGATCGCGTGCTCGCCGAACCCGGTGAATTCCACGCCGTACAGCTTACGTACACCCATTGGAGGCATATTCGTTCACCAGGCTGAAAACGCGTCTTCAACGCGGACGAGGTGTGCATAATCAGCTGAGTGGCTAGGAAATCGGCACTCGCGACGTGGTTGCACCAGCTCGAACCGGTCGAACTCGAGAAGATCCTCCTGCGCCGCACCGACGCGGCCGAGTCGCAGCCGTACTCGTTGCGGCGCCTCTCCGACGAGCTGGCCGTCGTCTCCTCGGTCCGCCGCGCCGTCGACGCGCTCGACCAGGGCTGCCTCGACGTGCTGAACACCGCGCTGCACCTCGGTGAGGGCATGTCCGTGGCGGCACTGGCGAAGGCGTTGCGGGTGTCGTGCGAGGCCCCTGCTCTTGTCCGGGCGCTGGGCCGGTTGCGCGAGGCCGCACTGCTGTGGCCGATCGGCGAGGGCTGCCTGCGCACGGTCGGCGGCCTGCGGCCGATCGACGAGCCGCCCGCCCGGATCACTCCCCCGCCGCGCGCGCCGCGGCGGCGGTCGGACCGGGGCGGAACCTCCATCGAGGACTCGGCTTCCGCACCTGCTTCCTCCACTGTGGACGGTGTGACCCGGTTGGTCGAGCTGTGCGACGCGCAGGCCGTCACCGTCCGGCGGTACGGCGGCGGGATAGGGATCCGCGAACTGCGGCGGATGGCTGCCGCGCTGCGCGCCGACGAGCAGCGGGTGCGGTTGTGGGTGGAGTTGGCGGTGCACGCGGACCTGCTGGCCGTGGAGGAGGTGGACCGGCGGGCGATGCTGCACAGCGAGGAGACGCCCCAGCACCTGCTGCCGTCCACGACGTCGGACGACTGGCGGGCGTCTCCTCCCGCGCGGCGGCTGGTCGACCTGGTCCGGGCGTGGCCGCGGATGAACTGGGCGCCTGCCACCGCGAAGCCCCGGTCCGCGCTGGCCGACCAGGTGTCGGACCTCGGCGCCTCGATCCGCTCGGGTCTGCTGGCGCGGTTCGCCGAGGAGCCGGACACCGTGCTGCTGGACCCGGCGGACGTGGTGGCCGAACTGGCGTGGCGGGTGCCCGCCGTGCACAACACCGCCGGCACGTCCGCCGCGCTCGTCGAGGCGGAGTCGCTGGGGCTGGTGTCGTTGGGGTGCCTCACGGAACTGGGTCGGGCGCTGCTCGCCGACGAGGGGATCGAGGAGGCGGCGGACCGGCTGATCCCGCCCCCCACCGGCGTGGCGCGGTTCCAGGCCGACCTGACGGCCGTGGTGTCCGGGCTGCCGACGGCCGGGTTGAGCGCGTTGCTGGACTCCGTGGCGGACTCCGACGAGCGGGACAGGGCGTCGGTGTGGCGGTTCTCGGCCGAGAGCGTGCGGCGGGGGTTGGACACCGGGCGCGGGGCCGAGCAGGTGCTGGAGGACCTGGAGCGGGTCACGGAGGGTGGGCTGCCGCAACCGCTGGAGTACCTGGTGCGGGACGTCGCCCGGCGGCACGGGCAGGTGGGCGTGACCACGGTCGGGTGCTGCGTGCGCGCCGGGGATCCGGCTCTGCTGGAGGAGATCGCCCAGCACAGTTCGTTGCAGTCGTTGGGGTTGGTCGTGCTGGGGCCGGGGGTGCTGGCGTCCGCGAAGCCCGCTTCGGAGACGTTGGAAGCGTTGCGGGCGGCCGGGTACGCGCCTACCGCGTCCAGCTACGAAAGCTCTGCAATCCCTCATGATGATTTCGAACCGACTCTTAGAGTTCGCGAAGGCTACGGAATTGTAATTGTTCAGATCAATCTGCTTCCAGATTTTAGG
>JBDSAJ010000754.1:0-3642 GCA_039922235.1 Umezawaea sp. | reverse complement strand
TGCCTGCGGACGCGTCGCAGCTGCGGGCGGTCGCGGAGGCCGTGGCGGGGCGGACGTTCGTGCTGGAGGGGCCGCCGGGCACCGGCAAGTCGCAGACGATCACGAACCTGCTGGTGCGGGCGGTGGCCGAGGGGAAGCGGGTGCTGTTCGTCGCGGAGAAGCGGGCGGCGCTCGACGTCGTGCGGCGGCGGTTGGACGAGGTGGGGATGGGGCCCCTGACGTTGGACCTGCACGACAAGGCCAGTGGTCCTGTGGCGGTGCGGGCGCAGGTGAAGCGGGCGCTGGAGCACGTGGTGGTGCCGGACGAGCAGGGCCTGTCGGCGCGGTTGGACGAGTTGAGGTCGGCGCGGCGGTCGTTGACCAGGTACGCCTACCAGTTGCACGACCGCAACGCGGTGGGGTTGTCGCTGTACTCGGCGCGGGGCGCGGTGCTGGCGGTCGGCGAGGGCGTGGTGGCGCTGCCGGTGTCGGCGGAGTTCCTGGGGACGGCGTCGGCGGAGGCCGCCGGTCGGCTGCGGAAGCTGCTGGGTGAGCTGCCGGACGTGGCGTACCCGGCGCGGCCGGGGCCGGGGCACCCGTGGGCGTTCGTGGACGACCGGTCGGTCGTGGTGCCGGAGGTGCTGGCCGCGGCTCGGCGGGTGGACGGGGCGTTGCGGGCGCTGCCCCGGCACGAGGTGGTGGCGGCGGTGCGGGAGCCGGAAGACCTGCGGGTGTTGGCCGCGCTGCTGGTGGAGCGGACGCCGCTGGGTGTGCTGGACGAGGCGCGGACCGAGCGGTGGGAGCGGGCCGTGGACGGGTTGCGGCGGCAGGTGGCGGAGTTCTCCGTGCTCGAGCACCCCGGCTTGGACGTGGTCACGCCCGCCGCGCTCGACCTGCCGGTGGTCGAGTTGCACGCGGCGGCCCGTGCGGCCGCGGCGTCGGGGTTCTGGGGTCGTCGTGGGCGGCTGGCCGCGGTGCGGGATCGGCTGGCGTCGGTGGTGCGCCCCGGTGCGCGGGTGACGCCGAAGCAGGTGGTCGGGCTGACCGGTGACCTGGTGGCGTTGCGGGAGGCGGTGGACCGGCTGGTGGCGTCCGTGCGGCGGGTGCCCGGTCTGCTGCTCCCGGCGGGCTGGAGCCCGTTCCCGCCAGGGGATCGGGAGTTGCTGGTCCGGCGGGTGGACTGGCTGCGGTGGGCCGGTTCGCTGGTCGACCCGGCGCGGGGCCGGTTCGCGGGACCGCTGCGCGCCTTCCTGGCGTCCGGGGCGGTGCTGGACCAGGCGCCGGTCGCCGCCGCGGCGGCCGCGGTGCAGGAGCTCGCCAAGGTCTGCGGCGGGGGTGCGGAGCGGATCGCCGAGTGGGCGGGTGAGCAGGGGCTGGTCGCCGCGTGGCTCGGGAGTGCGGGGGAGCGGCAGCTCGGTGACGAGGGGTCGTTGCGGCGGTGGGTCGCGCTGCTCGCGCACGTGGAGCCGCTGCGCGAGCAGCACCTGGAGGAAGCGCGGTCGATGGTGTTGCGGGGGCAGCTGGTCCCGGACGACGCGGTGCGCGCGTTCGAGCTGGGGCTGGCGGAGGCGTCAGTGGGGGAGCGCGGCCGGGTGACGGGGTTGGCGGCGTTCGACGCGGCCGCGCAGGACCGGGCCATCGGTCGGTTCGTCGGCGTGTCGGGGGTGGTGCGGGAGCACCTGCGAACGGCGGTACCCGCCAGGGTCGTGCGGTCGCGGTCGTTCGACCCGGCCGCGTCGGGTGGTCGGGTGGGGTTGTTGCAGCGGCAGCTGGGCAGGCAGCGCGGTGGGCTCAGGGTGCGTGAGCTGATGACGGAGTTCGGTGACCTGATCACCGCGGCGATGCCGTGCGTGCTGGTCAGCCCGGATTCGGTGGCGCGGTTCTTCCCGGCGACGGCGGGGCTGTTCGACGTCGTGGTGTTCGACGAGGCGTCGCAGGTGCGGGTGGCGGACGCGGTGGGCGCGATGGGGCGGGCGAAGTCGGTCGTGGTGGTGGGGGACAGCAAGCAGATGCCGCCCACGTCGTTCGCGGAGAGCTCGTTCGGGTCGGCCGACCTGGACGAGCCGGGTGGCGTGGTGGAGGACGAGGAGTCGATCCTCGGCGAGTGCGTGCAGGCGCGGGTGCGGCGGCAGCGGTTGACGTGGCACTACCGCAGCCAGGACGAGTCGCTGATCGCGTTCAGCAACCACCACTACTACGACGGTGCCCTGTCGTCCTTTCCCGCGCCCGCCGTCGGTGGTGCCGATCGCGGGGTGTCGCTTGTGCGGGTCGACGGCACGTTCCACCGCTCCGGTGAGGCGGGTGTGCTGCGCACGAACCCGGTGGAGGCGCGGGCGGTGGTGGACGAGGTGCGCCGCCGGTTCGACGCCTCCCCCGACGCGGTGCCGTCGCTGGGCGTCGTGACGTTCAACCAGCCGCAGCGCGCGTGCGTGGAGGGCCTGCTGCGCGACTGCGGCGACCCGCGGATCGTCGAGGCGCTGGACGACGCGGCGGAGGGCCTGTTCGTGAAGAACCTGGAGAACGTCCAGGGTGACGAACGGGACGTGGTGCTCTTCTCGACGGCGTTCAGCGTGAACGGGCGAGGGGTGCTGCCGCTCAACTTCGGGCCGTTGAACCGGGTCGGCGGTGAACGCAGGCTCAACGTCGCCGTCACGCGCGCTCGCCGCCAGGTCGTGGTGTTCTCCAGTTTCGACCCGGCCCAGCTGCGCGCGGAGCAGACGTCCTCGGTGGGGGTGCGGCACCTGCGGACCTACCTGGACGTCGCCGCGGGCGGTGTGCTGCCGGTCGGGTCGCGGTGGCGGGCGGTGGTGGACCGCCATCGCGACGAGGTCGCGGCCGCGGTGCGGGCGGCCGGGGTGGCGGTCACGGCGGACGTGGGGATGTCGGAGTTCCGGGTCGACCTCGTGCTGGCGGATCCGGCGCGGCCCGACGTGCCGGTGGTGGCGGTGCTGCTGGACGGTCCGGGGTGGGCGTCGCGGCTCACCGTGCGGGATCGCGACGGGCTGCCCGTGGAGGTGCTGGAAGGGCTGCTCGGCTGGCCCGCGGTGCGGCGGGTGTGGCTGCCGGACTGGCTAGCCGACCCGCAGGCCGTGGTGGCACGGCTGGTGGCGGTGGTGGAGGCCGGTGGCGCGGTACCCGTGGTGCCGGTTCAGGAGCCTCCGGTGCCGCCGACCGTGCCGGTGGAGGTCGCGGGCCCGGTGGAGGTGCCGGAGTTCGTGCCGTGGCAGGCGCGGGCGGCGGGGACCGTCGAGGTGCTGGACCGGCTGCCCGCGAGCGGACCGCAGGTCGCGGCCGTGGTCGCCGAGGTCGTGGCGGCGGAGGGGCCGGTGCACGTCGACCGGCTGGTGAGGCTGGTCGCGGGGGCGTTCGGGTTGAGCAGGGTGGTGGAGGCCCGTCGGGTGGCGATCCTGGCGCAGGTGGGCGGGCCGTTGGCGGTGTGGGACGGCGTCGTGTGGCCCGAGGGGGTGCAGCCGGGGGAGTGGAGCGGGTATCGGCGCACCCCGGAGGGGGTGGAGCGGTCGTTCGAGCACGTGCCCGCCAGGGAGGTGGTCAACGCGATGGTGGCGGTGGCCCGTGGTGCGGCGGGGATGGAGGTGGGGGAGCTGCGGCGTGAGGTGCTGGCTGTTTTCGGTGGTCGGCGGGTCACGGCGAGCGCGGCGGAGA
>JBDSAJ010000753.1:0-7215 GCA_039922235.1 Umezawaea sp. | reverse complement strand
CGACCGGCCGGTGGTGCAGGCCGCGCGCGGTTGGACCGACGACGAGTGGACGACCGCGGCGGCAGCGCTGCTGCACCGCGGCCTGCTGCTGGTGGAGGACAAGGTCAGCGACGCGGGCCGCGACCGCCTGGCCCACGTCGAGCAGGTGACCGACGACCTCGCCTGGGACGGCTGGACGCGGGCGGGTGGCACGGCCGCCGAGGCGCGGCGACTGGTGCGCGAACTGCACGACGTGGCGACGCGGTGCCACGAAGTGCTGCCCGCCGTGCACCCGATCGGCGTGCTGGAGATCAAGCCCGCCGACTGAGTGACGCAGGTCGCGCCCCAGCCCGAGATGATCGTCTGCCCGCCCTGGTCGAGACCGAAGAACTCGATCACCCGCTGCCCATGCCGGACGCGTACGGGTTATGGCGGCAGGGCTGTTTCACCGTACTGCGACACCAGCCGGCCAGTCGCCTACTTTCGGGTAGTTTCGAGTTTCATCTGCGCAGACTGAACAGGTAAACATCCAACAGACCAGGCGCAGCTGTTCGAAACTTGCCATCACATTTCCGAAACTTTTGATGACAGTGGTCCACCATTATTGCGGAGTTCCTTGACATCGGGCGTGCCAATGAGAAGTCTGATGCCGCTCCCAGTCGATCATCAGCAGAGCCGGGTCCCGCGCTACGCGGCCCCCAGGTCTCGCGAGAGGGCGAATTGACCACCGCGGCCCCATCATTCAGGCGTTCCACCCGCAATGCCGCGCTCGTCGCAGTTGCACTGGCCGCGATCTCCATCGCGGTCACGGCCCTGCTGGTGTCCACCGGCGGCGCGGAGAGCGCCGCGTCGGTGAACGGCAACGCCACCCACTTCTCCGGGTTCGGGTCGTCCTACAGCGGGTGCGGCGTTCCCCAGCAGGAGCTGGACTCCGCGGACTTCGTGTCCCTCAACGTGTTCAACACCCCCGGCGACTACTCCCCCTACCCCCGCCCGGTGCCGCCGCTGGACTCGCAGCGGATCGGCCGGTGGGAGAACGGCCGCAACTGCGGCAGGTACATCCAGGTCACGATCGGCAACTACTGCACCGGGATCAACGACGGCGCGCCGGGGAAGGCCTTCTGCCGCGAGGGTTCCTGGGTCACCGACGACTTCAACGGCGCCACGCTGACGATGGTGGTGGCCGACGGCTGCGCGGAAGCCACGGCGTGGTGCCGCGACGACCCGGACCACCTCGGCCTGTCCACGACGTCGTTGACGAGGTTCACCAAGAACGGCCTGTCCGTCGGGCACATCGATGCGGGCCATTGGAACAACCGGCACGTGTCGTGGTCCTACGTGCCCACCCCGCACTACGCCGGGGACCTGAAGCTCGGCTTCCTGCGCGACGCCCAGCCGTCCAGGCCCGTCCTCAGCATCGCGAACCTGCCCAACGGCATCCACGGCGTGGAGTACCAGGGGCCGGACGGCGCCTGGCAGCAGGCTCCGGGCAACGGTGACATGGGCCAGTCGTACATCCCCGGTCCCACCACGAGCGGCGGGACCGACTACCGCATCCGCGTGCGCGACGCCTCCGACGCGCTGGTGAACAAGGGCAGGATCTACAGCTACTCCTTGCCTACCAAGTGCTTCTCCCGGTGCGCCGACGCGTACACGAAGGTCGACTACACCACGGAGGAGGCGCCTGCGGGCTCGAGTGAGGCCTGGACGACGGCGCAGTCCCCACCTCCGACCACCACCAGCACCACCGCGGCAATCCCGGACACGGACACGGCGATCAAGGCCACCACCGGAGCAGCCGCCCCGGCGACGACCACCACCACGCAGCAGGCCCCGCCGCCTCCCGCTCCGCCTACGACGACCACCACCAGGCCGCCGCCTCCCCAGCCGGGCTGCACCGCGACGTACAGGGTCCTCGAGTCGTGGCCTGGCGGCTACAAGATCGACGTGACGGTCCGCAACAGCGGACCGACCCCGATCAACGGGTGGAGCACCTCGTTCTCGGTGGCGGGCTCCCAGCGGGTGAACAACCCGTGGAACGCGGTGGTGAACCAGTACGGCCGCCAGGTCACGGCGGTCAACCAGAGCTACAACGGCTCGCTGGCACCGGGTGCGACCGCGGGCTGGGGAGCGATCGTGTCCGGACTGGACCAACCGGTGTCCGGGACGAGCTGCGCGCCGCGCTGACCGACATCACGCCTGCGCGGTCGGGCGGACGACGATCTCGTTGACGTCGATGCCCTCGGGCTGCCCGATCGCGTAGGCGATGGCGCGGGCGACCGCGTCCGGGGGCATCGCGATCGAGTCGCGGGCGTCCTCCAGCCGCGCCTTGACGTCCTGGTTCGTCACGGCCACGGCGAAGTTGGTCGACGTGAGGCCCGGCGAGACCACGGTGACGCGCAGCCGGTCGCCCGCTTCCTGGCGCAGGCCGTCGAAGACGGCGCGCACGGCGACCTTGGTGCCGGAGTACACCGCCTGGGTCGGCACGGTCCTGAACGCCGCCGTCGACGCCGTGGCGACGAACTGCCCCGACCCCTGCCTCCGGAACACCGGCAGGGCCGCCGCGATGCCGTGCAGCACGCCCTTGAGGTTGACGTCGACCATCTCGTCCCACTCGTCCACCCGCAGGTCGTCCAGCGGCGAGATCGGCATGACACCGGCGTTGTTGACCAGGACGTCGAGCGACCCGTACCGCTCGCACGCCAGCTCGACCAGCCGCACCACGTCCTCGCGCCGCCGCACGTCCGTCGGCGCCCAAGCCGCTTCCCCGCCCGCGGCGGCGATGCGACCGGCCAGCGCTTCCAGCCGATCCGGCCGCCGTGCGCCGAGCACGACCTTGGCGCCGCGCTCGGCGAGGTGGAGCGCGGTCGCCTCACCGATCCCCGTGCTGGCTCCGGTGATCACCACGACCTTGCCGTCGATGCCTGTCATGAGCTTCCCCTTCCGGTGACGACAGCCAATGTAAGAGGGCTATCACAAGCTAAAGTAAGAGCGCTATCACATCGATGTCAAACCGGAGGCCGAGTGACCAGCACGCCGCAGGAGCCCTCCCGCAGGGGCCGCTACCACCACGGCGACCTGCGATCAGCCCTGATCAGGACGGGTTTCGACCTGCTGGCGAAGTCAGGGCCGGCGGCCTTCTCGGTAGCGCAGGTCGCCCGCGAACTCGGCGTCAGCACCGCCGCGCCCTACCGCCACTTCCCCGACCGCGCGCACCTGCTGGCCGCCGTCGCCACGCAGGCCGCCATCGAACTCGCGGCCGAGGTCGAGCGCGCGGCCGAGCAGGCCGGACCCGACCCGGCCGAGCGGTTCGCGGCGACAGCCGGGGCGTACGTGCGGTTCGCGGGCACCCGCGGCGCCGGGTTCAGCGTCATCTTCGCCACCGAGTTGCGCGCACTGCACGACGAGGCACTGGCCGCCGCCGGGCGCCACCTCATGGACCTGCTGCTCGACCTGGCCCACGAGGCGACCGGTCGCGGGGTCGAGGACTCGCTGCACCTGCTGGAACAGCACATCGCCGTGGCGCACGGCTTCGTCGCGCTGCACGCCGACGGCTTCTTCTCGCGGCAGCAGCACACCGTCGAGCACCTGGCGGAGCAGGCGGTCGAAGCGAGCAGGACGCTGCTGCGCGGCCTGGCCGCCCCGCGCTGAGGTCGTGGACCGCGTCGGCCGACCGGCGACGCCACGCCGAACCGCTGAGAACGTGAACATCTAGCCAGAAGGCTCTTGACCGGTGTTCCAGTGCCTCCTACGGTTCAGCACGGTTACCGGATGTTATCGCTCACATCGGGGCCTATCTCCGTCCGAAAGCGTGGGTTCAACGATGCGCCCTCCCGCACCGCGTGCGCGCAGGTTCCTCCGGCGGTTCACGGCGGTGGTGGTCAGCTTGGTCACCGCCCTCGCCGTGGCGCCCGCCGTCGCACCGCCCGCTGGCGCGGCGGCGAACACGTACACCAACCCGATCAAGTCGCAAAAGGGCGCCGACCCGTGGCTGGTCTTCCACGACGGCAACTACTACCTGATCAGCACCACGTTCACGAACACGCTGATGACGCGCAAGTCCCCGACGCTCGCGGGCCTGGCGACCGCGCCCGGCGTCCAGGTCTGGCAGGACACCACCGCGTCCCGCGGCACCAACATCTGGGCGCCCGAACTGCACCAGTTCAACGGCCGGTGGTACCTCTACTACTCGGCGGGCCAGGTGGGTGCGCCGTGCTGCGACACCCAGCGCACGCACGTGCTGGAGAGCGCGGGCTCCGACCCGCTCGGCCCGTTCACCTACAAGGGCATCCTCACCGGCTCGAACCTGGCCCCCAACGGCTGGCTGATCGACGCGAGCGTGCTGTCCCTCAACGGATCGCTCTACCTGCTGGGGTCCGGTTCGGTGAACGGCGGCAAGCAGAGCCTGGTGATCGCGCCGATGAGCAACCCGTACACGCTGGCATCCAGCACGTTCAGCGTCATTTCCAGCCCGACGCTGTCGTGGGAGGTCCAGGGCGGCACCGTCAACGAGGGACCGGTCGCGCTGCAGCGCGGCGGCAAGACGTTCATCGTCTACTCGGCGAGCTTCTGCTCAACGCCGGACTACAAGCTGGGCCAGCTCACCTACACCGGCGGCGACCCGCTCGCCGCGTCCTCGTGGAGCAAGAAGTCCACGCCGATCTTCCAGCGCAACGACGCCGCGGGCGTCTACGGGCCGGGGCACAACGGGTTCTTCACCTCGCCGGACGGCACGGAGAGCTGGATCGTCTACCACGCCAACAGTTCCGCGAGCGCAGGCTGCGGCAACGAGCGGACCACGCGGGCGCAGAAGTTCACCTGGAACGCCGACGGCACGCCGAACCTCGGTGTCCCGCAGGCGAACGGGACCGTGCTCGCTGCGCCGTCGGGTGAGACCGCAGCGACGCCGACGTCCTTCCAGCTGGTCAACCGCAACAGCGGCAAGTGCCTCGACCTCGACGGCGGGTCCACAGCGGACGGTGCGAACGTGCGCCAGTGGACGTGCACCGGCGCGGCCAACCAGAAGTGGCGGATCGAGGACCAGGCCGACGACACCAGCAGGCTGGTCAACGTCGCCTCCGGCAAGGTGCTCGACGTCGCCGACTGCGCGAGCGCCGATGGCGCCGACCTGCGCCAGTGGAGCTGGCTGAACAACACCTGCCAGCGCTTCCGGCTGGTGTACACGGCGACCGGCGGCTGGGTGCGGCTGGTCAACCAGGCCACCGGCAAGGTCGCGGACGTCGCCAACTGCGGCACCGCGGACGGCACCGACGTGCGCCAGTGGACCTGGCTCGGCAACAACTGCCAGCAGTGGTCCGTCCGCCCCGCCTGACCCACCACCGACAACGGAGTTGGCGATGAGCCGAAAGATCATGTCCACCCTGCTCGGACTACTACTGCTGCTCGGCGGCGCGATCGTCGCGCTGGGGCCGGGAACCGCGGCCGCGGCGACCTATTCCGGTTACGTGATGGGGTACTTCACCGAGTCGCCGAGCGGCAACGGCGACGACTACGGGCTGCACCTGGCGGTCAGCCCGGACAGCCTCAACTGGACGCCGCTCAACCAGAACAACCCCGTGGTCACGCCCGCGCAGGGTACGCAGGGCCTGCGCGACCCGTTCATCCTGCGCAAGCAGGACGGCACGTTCACCGTGCTGGCCACCGACCTCAAGGGCACCGACTGGAGCCTGCAGAACCAGTACATCCACGTGTGGGACTCGACCGACCTGCGCTCGTTCACCAACTACCGCAGGCTGAAGCTGCACTCGCTGCCCACGCACAGCTGGGCGCCGGAGGCGTTCTGGGACGCCTCGCGCGGCCAGTACGCGATCATCTACTCGGCGAACAACGGCAGCCACGACGTCATCATGGCCAACTACACCACCGACTTCCTCACCGTCGGCCCGGCGCAGACGTTCTTCGACCCCGGCTACGCGGCGATCGACGGGCACCTGGCCTCCGCGGGCGGCACGAACCACCTCTTCTTCAAGAACAACACGAACGGCACGCTCCTCGCCGCCAAGTCGAGCTCCCTCTCCCCCGGCAGCTTCACCACCTACTCGGGCCCGGTCTCGCACGGCGGCACCGAGGCGCCGATCGTGGTCAAGTCGCTGACGTCGAACACCTGGTACCTGTGGGGCGACACCTACACGCCGAACGGCGTCTTCTACGCCTGGCAGTCCACCAACCTCGGCGACGGCACGTGGACCGCGCTGAACCAGCGCGCCTACACGCAGCCGCTGAACTCCAAGCACGCCACCATCCAGCCGATCACCTCGACCGAGATGGCGAACCTGCTCACGAAGTGGGGCGCGCCCGCGTGGAACCGGCTGAAGTCCTACAACTTCCCGGACCGGTACGTGCGGCACCAGAACAACGTCGGGCGGATCGACACCTACCCGTTCGACCCGTACCAGGACGAGCAGTGGAAGATCGTCCCCGGTCTCGCCGACCCGGCCGCGGTGTCGTTCCAGTCGGTCAGCCGACCCACGAACTACCTGCGGCACAAGGACTTGGCGGTCGTGCTCAACCCGGATGACGGGACCGCCGGGTTCAAGGCGGACGCGACCTTCCGCCCGGTCGCGGGCTTCGCGGACGCGGGCTGGACGTCGTACCGGTCGTACAACTACCCGGACCGGTACCTCCGGCACAAGGACTACGTGCTGCGGATCGACCCGATCAGCAGCACGTCGAGCACGACCGACAAGCAGGACGCGACGTTCCGCGTCGGCTACTGAGGTCGTGGCAGGACGCCCAGTGCGGGGAGTGGCGGCTCCCCGCACCGGGCTGCCGTCACCGGTCAGGAAGCCGAGCAGCTCGGTTCCATGCCGGTGCCGACGCCGGTGCCCTGGAAGCCGAACTCGGTCGACTGCCCGGCGGCGACGTTGCCGTTGAAGGCGACGTTCGTCCAGTTGTTGCCGCTGCGCTGGACGTTCCACGAGTTGGTGACCGTCGCGCCGGACGGCACGGCCATCGTCACCGTCCACCCGTTGATGGCCGCCGATCCCGCGGTGACCTTGACCGTGGCGACGAAACCGCCGTTCCAGGCGTTCAGCGACACCGAAGCGGTGCAGCCACCCGGAACGGGCGGCGAAGTCGTCGTCGTGGTGGTCGTCGTGGTGGTCGTAGTCGTCGTGGTGGTGGTCGTAGTCGTCGGGCCGCCGACGTTGAGCGCGTTGAGGGTGGAGGTGTAGGCGGCCTTCTTGTTGCCGGAGTTGTCGAACAGCAGCGGCGTGC
>JBDSAJ010000752.1:0-6181 GCA_039922235.1 Umezawaea sp. | reverse complement strand
GCAGGCCGGCATCTTCACCCACGACGTCCGCACCGCGTTCCAGGCCTCGGCGAAGCTCAAGGTGGGCGGCGTGATCGTCGGCGACGTCCCGAGCTTCCGCCCGGACCAGATGCCCTACGGCGGCGTGAAGGAGTCGGGCATCGGCCGCGAAGGCGTCCGGTCGACCATGGACGACCTGACCGAACCACGCGTGCTGGTGCTCACCGGCCTGACCATCTAGCCGACCCCGATCGGATGTCTCGCGGGTTTACCACACCCGCGAGACATCCGAGGCGTTCCCAGTTTTCCGAGCCCGGTGCCCTCCACCGGCTGCCGACCCCGATCTTGACGCCCCGCCGGATCCGTGGGCATCCTGCATGGCCGCCACGACGAGAGGAGCCGCCGTGCCGGTCACCATCAGGGATGTAGCACGTCAGGCGAGGGTTTCCGTGTCCACCGTGTCGCGGGCGATCAGCGCACCGGACCTGGTCCGCGCCGACACCAGGGAACGCGTGCTGGAAGTGGTTCGCGGACTGGGTTACCAACCGAACCCCGCCGCCCGCAGCCTGATCACCGGACGCACCGGGAACCTCGGCATCATCGTCCCGGACCTCGGCAACCCGTTCTTCCCCTCCGTGCTGCTCGGCGTGCAGGCGAGAGCGCGCGAGTCGGGCAACTCGGTGTTCTTCTGCGACAGCGGCCAGGACGGCACCACCGAGGAAGAGCTGATCCGCACCATGGCCCGCCAGGTCGACGGGGTGGTGGTGTGCGCGTCGGCGCTGGACGACGAGACGCTCGCCGACCTCGCCACCCTCACCACGATGGTGCTGGTCAACCGCACGCTGGCCGGGGTGCCGTCGGTGTTGATGGACAGCGCAGCCGGCATGGCCGCGATCGTGGAGCACCTCGCCGCGCTGGGGCACCGGCACTGCGCGTACTTCAACGGGCCTGCGCAGACCTGGTCGAACCAGATCCGCCGCACGGGACTTCGCGAGGCCGCCGAGCGCACCGGGATCTCGCTGTGCGAGTTCGGGCCGTTCGAACCGTCGTTCCACGGCGGCGCGCAGGGCGTCGACGCGGCGCTGGCCACCGGGGTGACCGCGATCATCGCCTACAACGACCTCATGGCGCTGGGTGCCATGAACCGGCTCGCGGAACTCGCCGTGCCCGTCCCGGAGCGGATCAGCGTCACCGGTTTCGACGACATCCCGTACGCCTCGATGTGCGGCAGACCCCTCACGACGGTCACCATGCCCGCCGAGGACGCGGGCCGCGCGGCCGTCGAACTCCTCCTCCACCGCCTCGACAACGCCGACGGCGCAACGGAATCGACTTGCCAGAAATTGCCAACCGAACTGGTCATCCGGGCTACGACCGCTCCGCCTGCCGGCCTAACCCACCCCTGAAGAGGTCCGACCACCGCGAGGGCCCCGAGCGAGGAATTCGGGGGTGCCTGACCGAGGGACACGGGGTGTCCGAGTGAGGGACTCGCGCGGTCAGTGCGCGTGTCCCTCGGTCAGACACCGCGAGTCGACCGCTCGGACACCCTGAGCTGACCGCTCGGACACCGGGCTCCTGACCGAGTGGGCACTTCCGGGCACCGCCTCCGGAAGTGCCCGAGCCGACTACGCTGCGTGCGTGACGTTCAGCGGATTCGACCCGGAGCTGCTGGGCCAGCTCCGGGCCTGCGGGGCGCTGCGCGAGCAGACGTACCTGCTGCAACGGGTGATCCGCTCGGTCGAGCCCGCCACCCTGCTGAGCCAGCACTCCTCCACGCTGGCCGGGCTGGCCGCCGAACTGCCCCGCACCCACGCCGCGCTGCTGAGCTTCAGCGTGCTCGGCCAGCCGAAGGGCAGGCTGCTCAAGTCGTTGTGCCTCAACGCGGCCGCCGCCGTGCAGCGGGCCGCGACGGCCACCGGCCACCAGCCGCTGGTGCACTTCACCCACACGCTGGCCGAGATCGTGGACTACGTCGCCGTCTACCAGGACGACAAGCAGAGCCGGGCCGACGCCGCCGCGTTCGCCGCCCGCCTGGAGACCATGATCGCGGAGCTGCCGAAGCTGCTGTGGACGCTGTTCCTCGACTCCTGGCACGCCGGCGCGAGCACACCGGGCAGGTGGGTGCGGCTGGACCAGGTCAGCGACGAGGTGGCGTGCCTCGTGGCCGCGACCGACCGCGACCCGGACACGCTCCAGCAGGAGCTCACGCACACCCTGGCCAAGCACGGCGCCGACCCCGCCGCGATCTGGCAGACCCTGCACCCGGACCGGGTGCGCCACCACGTGGCGTGCGTCGTGCACGGCGCTGGTGAGCTGTCCGGCCTGTCCGCGCTGGATTCGACCGCGCGCCAGTGGTCGGCGGGGCAGCCGGAGAAGCTCGGCTGGGGCCCGGCGCGCGACCGGCTCCGCCAGTTCCTGGCCACCGTCCCGGCGTCGTCGACCACCTGCGTCGTGGCCGTGGACGTGGACGCCGTCGACAAGGCCAGCGCTGCCCGGCTGGCCCGCCGCCGCGTCACCGAACTGCTGGACCAGTACGTCGCGGGCCACCGCCTGCTCACCATCTCGCTGGACGCGCGGCTGCTCGTCACCCGCGCGGGGACCGTCCGCAGCGATGAGCTGACCCCGCGCCGCTCGACCGTGCAGCGCGCCTACCCGCTCGTGCAGCGCTGGCCCCAAGGTCTCCGCGAGGGCCTGCGGATGGCACACCTGGCCCGCACCACCGACTCCCCGCTCACCGCGGCCGCGCTGTCGTGGGCGGCGCTGGAAGCCTGCGGTGTCAACGAGAAGGCGTCGCAGCTGGCCGGAGTCCTCGCGCTGCAGGCGATGCGCCAGCAGGTGGTCGAGACCCACCAGTTGCTGCACCAGTCGGCGACCGCGTCCGCGAAGCACGCGCGCAGCCGGGCGGGCACCACGAACCGCCGGGTGCTCAGCCTGCGCCGCGCCGTCGACCGCTGCGCGCCGGGCCACCCGGAACTGGACCGCCTCCGCACGGCGCTGGCCGCCGCCGAGGCCCGCCACGACGACGCGCTGCGCCACCAGGACGCGCTCGACGACACCCTGCACGAGCCGCTGGCGGTGGTGGGCGACTACGCCACCCTGGACGACCACAAGTACCTGCTGGACGTGAACCGCTGGGTGGACGTCCTGCTCCCTGCCCGCCACCGCGACTCGCCCGAACTGCTGGACGCGCGGGTGGCCGTGGACGACCTGCTCCCCCACGTCGCCCCGCTGGCCGCCCGCCAGGTCACCGACTGGCAGAGCCGCCTGGCCTCGGCGGGCAGTTGCGCCCGCTGGCTGGTGGTCACGCAGGAGCGGATGCGCTCCCTGCTGGACGCCCTCTACAGCGCCCGCAACCTCGCCCTGCACTCCGGTGTTTTCCAGGCGACGGGCGACGTCGTCCTCGGTCTCGGCGGCCTCATGGTCGTCGACTTCACCCTGGAGGTCCTCGGCAACTGGTACCGCAACGCCACCGGCCCCGACGCCGACGCGTCCCCGCTGGAGGTCGTGCGCGAACTGGCCGCCCGCCAGGAGGACCTGTGCGGCAAGCTCCGCCACGCCCAGGGCGCCGCGCACCCGCTGAACATCGAGTGGCTGACCAGCCCCAGCACCGAAGGCGCCTGGGACAGGGCCTGAACTGCCGGGAACACCCGAACGGCAGCCCCTTCGCGGCTGTATGGCAGTCCCTTCGCGGCCGTTGTCCCCGCTACGCTCGACTGCGGGCCACCTTGGGGGTAAAGCCATGAGGAAGATCGTTCACATCGCGGGCGTGCTGACGTTGACCGCCGCGCTGCTGACCGCCGTGTTCACCGGCTCCGCCAGCGCGTGCAGCTGCATGCCGAGCAGCGAGGGTGAGAGGTACCAGCGGGCCGACCACGTGTTCACCGGTCTGGTGGTGGCGAAGGTCGAGGAGCTGGGAGATCCCGCGACCGCCCAGGACGACCGCAACCGGTTCGTCGTCGTGGTCTCCACCAAGTACAAGGGCGACGTGCCGAACGTGGTGAACGTGCTCAGCCACGTCCAGCCCTCCATGTGCGGTGTGCAGATGCAGGAACGCCTGCGCTACCTCGTGTTCGCGACCGGCGACGCCTCCGACCGCCGCGTGGAGTCAATGCTGTGCAACGGCACCCGGTCTGCCGACGGCGGACCCCCGGTGACGACGACTTCGCCCACCACCACGACCACACCCACCTGCGCCACCAACGCTCCCTGATCCTTCGGACAGCGGTCATCATTCCGCTCGCCTGCTGGAAACCGGCAGGTCGGCGGACCGCGCGGGACGAGCCGAATGTGACGTGGACCATATCCGTTGCCGGGTTCGCGATCCGCGCATATTTTGGTCGTACACGAGGAAGGAGGTGGTCCGAAGTTGTATAGCTATAGGACTTTTCGTGAGGTGTCCGTCCGCTAGGACCGCCCGTTAGGGACCCTTTCCGGAGCGGCCTGGCGAGTTCCAGGCAGGCACCCGACCCCCGGCACCCCGAGCCCAGTCCAGCTCGGTCCGCACCCAGTGCGGGTAAACGGTCCGGGGGTCGTCCCTTTTCCGGGGGCGTTCTACAGCGCACCCGACACGCCCTCCAGGTCCCGCACGAACTCCTCGAACGCGGCCTCACGGTCATCGGACCGCAGCACGGCCGACGGGTGCACGGTGGTGAGCACCGCGTACTCCCCGTCCCCGACGGTCACCCGGTCCACCGCTCCCCGGTGTTCACTGACCTTGAACGACGGCCCGAGCAACGCCTTCGCCGCCACGGCCCCCAGGCACACCACCAGTTCCGGCCGAACCAGCTTCAACTCCGCCACCAACCACGGTGTGCAGGCCACGACTTCCCCACGCGCCGGCTGCTTGTGGATCCGCCGCTCCCCCCGCTGCTCGAACTTGAAGTGCTTCACCGCGTTCGTGAAGTAGATCTCCGCCCGCTCCAACCCGGCGGCGACCAGCGCCCGGTCCAGCAGCTTCCCGGCAGGTCCCACGAACGGATGTCCCTCGACGTCCTCGCGGTCCCCCGGCTGCTCACCCACCATCACCACCCGAGCCCGAGCGGGTCCTTCACCGAACACCGTCCGCGTGGCACCGCGGTACAGGTCGCAGCCCTGGCAGCCCGCCGCGGCACGCCGAAGCGCCGCCAGGCCGCCCCTCGCGGGGACGAACTCGGCGGCGCTTCGGCGTTCGGGCACAGCTCAGTCCTTGCGGAAGGCGTCCTTGATCTTCTCGCCCGCCTGCTTGAGCGACCCCTTGGCCTGCTCGGCCCTGCCCTCGGCCTGCCACTGCTCGTTGTCGGTGGCGTCGCCGACAGCTTCCTTGGCCCGGCCCTTGAGTTCCTCGGCCTTGTTGCTCATCTTGTCGTCGGCACCCATGACGGTCCTTCCCGTAGGCGGTAGGTCCGATGTTCGGGTACCCGTGGCGCCCGGAGGTAAACAGCGATCGCCCGGTGTACTACGGTGATCGACAGCGGTTGAAAAGCCAGCCGCAAGCCATCGGGTGTCCTCCTGGAGGGCACCCGTGTCAGCGAGGGGCGACGGCACGGTGCCGACGTCGCGCGGTGGGCTTGCCTGAGCTTTCCGCTGGCCGTCTCTCGCGTTCTGACATGGCTTTCCGTGTCCCGACGTGCGAGAGGAGCCCGACTGTGGTCGGGGACAACGGCCAGGCCGATCCGCTGAGCGTGCGGATCGCCGGTCTGGAGGCTGAGGTCGCGGGCCTGCGCAAGGCGCTGCAGACCCGCACGGTGATCGGCCAGGCCACGGGCCTGATCGCGGCCGTCCAGGGCCTCACCCCGCAGCAGGGCTTCCAGTTGCTCGTCCGGATGTCGCAGCACCACAACGTGAAGCTGCACTCGATCGCCGTGAAGCTGGTCGACCTCGCGGGGGAACTCGGCCCGCGGCAGGCGGTGCGGTCCGTGCACCTGCCGGTCGAGCCGCACGAACGGGCCGAGGAGCCGCAGTGGCCCGGCGTCGACGTGGTGGAGGCCGCGCGCCAGCTCGTCGCCGCGCACGAGGCGGCGCACCGCCTGGACGGTGCGCCCGCCGACGTGCGAAGACAGCTGACCGACGAGCTGACGCTGGCCGGTCAGCTGCTGGCGGAACGGCTCGCGGACGTGGGCTGGCTGGACGACGAACCGGTCGCCTGAACGATCGCGAACGACTCGGCGGGCAGCCGGACGGCCTGTCCCACCAGTGCCACGTCGCCGGACGCGAGCAGCACCCA
>JBDSAJ010000751.1:0-16305 GCA_039922235.1 Umezawaea sp. | reverse complement strand
GAGGCGGATCTCCAGCCTGCGCGGCTCGGCTCCGAGGCCGTCGAGGAGCCACACCTCGCCCGCCTGCTGGTAGACGACCCGCGTGCCGTCGGTGGACGCGGCGCGCGCGTAGAACTCCTGCTCGGTGTGCCGCCGCAGGTCGGTGCCGTCCGGCAGCACGGAGTGGACGCTGCCGACCCCGTCGTGGTCGGACAGGAACGCCAGCCTGCCGCCGACCCACATCGGCGAGGTGAGCGACGACGTCAGCTCGGGCAGGATCCGGTGGAACTCGGCGTCGCCGTCGAGGTCGAGCCACAGCTTGGCCGCCGACCCGCCGCGGTAGCGCTTCCACCAGGCCGGGTCGCGGCCGTAGGAACTGGTGATCGCCCGCACGCCGTCCGGTCCGTGCGCGACGTCACCGACCCAGCCGAACGGGAGCCTGCGCGCGGGTCCGCCGTCGAGCGGCACGGCGTGCGCCCACGACCGGTCCGACGTGGCTTCACGGGCGGCCGTCACGGCCACCACCTCGCCGTGCGGCGTCCAGTCCACCACCCTGGTCGTGCGGTGGCCCCAGTACGTCAGCCGCTCGGACGGGCCGCCGTCGACCGGGGCGACGTGCACCTCGGGCGCCCCGTCACGGGTGCTGGCCCAGGCGAGGGTGGCGCCGTCCGGGGAGAACCGCGGGCCGCTGACCGGCACCTGGTCTGCGGACACCCGCCACGCCCGACCGCCGTCGATCGGGGCGAGCCAGACGTCGTCCTCGGCCACGAACGTCACGAGGTCGTCGTGCAGGTGCGGGAAGCGGAGGTATGCGGGTTCGATCACACCTCGACGTTAGCGGGCCAGAACCGGCGCCAGTCCTCGGTGTCCAGAGTGGTGACTCCTTCGATACGCGCGGCCGATTCGGCGGCGCGGACGTCGGCCGCAAACCTGCGGGCCACCGCGCGCAACTCCGTCTCGGGATCCTCGCCCGCGAGCTTCGCCAGTGCCGCCACGACGAACAGCGTGGTGCCCGAGTCGTCGCCGTCCGGGAGGAGGTCCACCGGGAACCCGGCGCGCTTGGTGCGCTGCGCCAGCTTCGCCGCCAGCGCCACGGCTGGCTGCCCGAGCGCGACGCCGTCCACACTGGACTCGCGCTGCTTCTCCTGCTGCTTCAGCTCTTCCCAGCGGACCTGCTGGGTCGACGAGTCACGCACAGCGGAATCGCCGCCGGCGAACACGTGCGGGTGCCTGCCGACCAGCTTCGCCACCAGTTCGGCGGCCACGTCGTCCACGGTGAACGCGTCCGAGGCGTGCTCGGCGGCCACGCGGGCGTGGAACAGGACCTGGAGCAGCACGTCGCCCAGTTCCTCGCGCATCGCCGCGCGGTCGCCGTCCTCGATGGCCTCCAGCAGTTCGAAGGTCTCCTCGACCAGGTACTGCCGCAGCGTGTCGTGGTCCTGCTCGGCGTCCCACGGGCACCCGCCGGGCGACCGCAGCCGGTCCATCACGGCCACCGCTTCGAGCAGGCCCGAGCCGACGGGCAGGCCGACCACGGGAGCGCCCGCCGCGACCAGCGCCGCGGCGGCGGGCTCGGCGGTTGACGCCGCGACGACCACCACGGACTCGTCAGCGGCCAGCTTCACCAGCAGTTCGGGAGCGGGCGGCTGCTCGTCGACGCCGAACACGTGCGCCGCGCCGCGCAGGTGCGGCAGCGCGGCTACCGGAAGCACGTCGGCCGCGGTGCCGCGCAGGACCACGGCGCACCCGTCGGCCAGCGTCACGGCTTGGGCTGCTGGACGGCGATCTGGAAGCCCGCCTTCTCGCCTTCGCTCGGCGCGAGGCCCATCGTCGTGTTGTCCCAGACGCCGTAGCGCGGGTTGACCTTGAGCTTCAGCTCGTCGGCCAGCGGCTGGAGCATCCGCACGCCGATGGCCGCGAGGATGGTCCCGGTCAGCTCCTCCGAGCCGCCGTCGGTCGACTTCTTCGCGTTCGTGGTGCGTTCCTTGACGTGCGCGACGATCCAGTTGCCCTGGTCGCCCGACGGCTGGAACGCGATCACCGTGCCCGCGGGCACGCCGAACATCAGCGTGGTGGCCAGCTGGGGCGACTCGGCCGAGGACACCGTGGCGTCCCTCCCGCTCACCGGCTGGTCCTTCTGCGCGTTCCGCTGCTCGGCCTCGCGGATGTACTGGTCCATCTTGGAGGTGTCGCGGGAGATCTGCTTGGCCTTGTCGATCGCGTCCTGCGTGTTGTTCGCGTAGAAGTAGTCGAACGTCACGGCCAGCTTGTCCGCGTACTTGCGGCCGATCTCGACCTGGAGCAGCTGGTCGCGGGCGCGCTCGTTGCGGAAGGTGTCCGCGCTGAAGAACGTGCCCTGGCTGGCCTGCTCCGCACCGCCGAACCGCTCCAGCACCTGGCTGATCGCGTCCTCGGAGACGCTGACGCCCTCGCGCTCGGCCGCCCGCATGGTCAGCTCGTGCTGGATCTTGTACGTGAGGATGCCGCGGGCGATCTCGTCGAGCTTGGCCTGCGGGGCGCCCTCCGGCTGCCCCTGACCACCACTGGGCTTGTGGTCGACGTAGTCCGACAGCCTTCCCTGGACGAGGTTCAGCGGGATCACGGTGTCGCCCACGATCGCGGCCGAACCAGCCTGCGCCGGACCTGACCCGCAGCCCGCGAGGAGCAGCGCGGCAGACACGCCGAGCAGGGTGAATCGCCGGTACCGGGACCTCAGCACAGTGCGCACGACGCTACTTTCTCACGCCCCAGTGGTCGCGCTCACAGCGCTACCCGCCAACGACGCCAGGAAGTGCGCGCACCAGTCGAGGAGGTCCTGGTCGCGCAGCTGCGGTGCACCCATTCGGCCGCCTGCGGCGCCTTCGGTCGGCCGCGGCACGGACACCGTGGCCACCGACTCCTTGTAGACCGCTTTCGGGTGCAGCCTGCGCAGCCGGACGAGCTGCGAGTCCTTCAGCGGCATCGGCGCGAACCGGATGGTGTTGCCCTGGGTGGCGACCTCGGTGACGCCGTGCCCGCGGCAGGTCTGGCGCAGCGCGGCGACCGCGAGCAGCCGGTCGACCGGCAGCGGCGGCGTGCCGTAGCGGTCCTTCAGCTCGTCGAGCACGGCCTGGAGCGCGGCGGCGTCCCCAGCGGCGGCGATCTTGCGGTACGCCTCCAGCCGCAGCCGCTCGCCCGGCACGTAGTCGTGCGGGATGTGCGCGTCGACGGGCAGGTCGATCCGGACGTCGGCCAGCTCCTCCTCGACCTCCGACTCGGCACCGGCGTGCTTGCGGAACGCCTCCACGGCCTCGCCGACCAGCCGGATGTAGAGGTCGAAGCCAACGCCCGCGATGTGGCCGGACTGCTCCGCGCCGAGGATGTTGCCCGCGCCGCGGATCTCCAGGTCCTTCATCGCGACCGCCATGCCCGCACCCAGCTCGGTGTTCTGCGCGATCGTCGCGAGCCGGTCGTGCGCGGTCTCGGTGAGCGGCGACTCCGGCGGGTACAGGAAGTACGCGTAGCCGCGGTCACGCCCTCGGCCGACGCGGCCGCGCAGCTGGTGCAGCTGTGAGAGGCCGAGCATGTCGCCGCGCTCGACGATCAGCGTGTTCGCGTTGGAGATGTCCAGGCCGGTCTCGACGATCGTCGTGCAGACGAGGACGTCGTACTCGTTCTCCCAGAACCCCTCGATGATCTTCTCGAGCTTGTCCTCGTTCATCTGGCCGTGCGCCGTGACGACCCGCGCCTCCGGGACGAGTTCGCGGATCTTGCGCGCGGCCCGTTCGATCGAGGAGACCCGGTTGTGCACGTAGAAGACCTGGCCGTCGCGCAGGAGTTCGCGCCGGATCGCAGCGCCCACCTGCTTGTCGTCGTAGCCGCCGACGTAGGTCAGGATCGGGTGGCGCTCCTCCGGCGGGGTCAGGATCGTGGACATCTCGCGGATGCCCGCGAGGCTCATCTCCAGCGTGCGCGGGATCGGCGTGGCGGACATCGTCAGCACGTCCACGTGCGTCCGGAGCGCCTTGATGTGCTCCTTGTGCTCGACGCCGAACCGCTGCTCCTCGTCCACGATCACCAGGCCGAGGTCCTTGTACCGCAAGCCCTTCTGGAGCAGCCGGTGCGTGCCGATGACGACGTCGACCGAGCCGTCCTCCAGCCCGGCGATGGTCTGCTCCGAGTCGAGCGCGTCGGTGAAGCGGGACAACCCCTTCACCGTCACGGGGAACGCGCGCATCCGTTCCGCGAACGTGTTCAGGTGCTGCTGCGCCAACAGGGTCGTCGGCACCAGCACCACGACCTGCTTGCCGTCCTGCACGGCTTTGAAGGCCGCCCGCACCGCGATCTCGGTCTTGCCGTAGCCGACGTCGCCGCAGATCACCCGGTCCATCGGGACCGAGCGCTCCATGTCCGCCTTGACCTCGTCGATCGCCGCCATCTGGTCGATCGTCTCGGTGAACGGGAACGCGTCCTCCAGCTCCCGCTGCCACGGCGTGTCCGGCGCGAACGCGTGGCCGGGCGCGGACTGGCGGGCCGCGTACAGCTGCACCAGCTCGGCCGCGATCTGCTTGACCGCCTTGCGCGCCTTGGTCTTCGTGTTCTTCCAGTCCGACCCGCCGAGCTTGTTCAACGTCGGCAGCTCGCCGCCGACGTACCGCGAGATGTCGTCGAGCTGGTCGGTGGGCACGAAGAGCCGGTCCCCCGGCTGCCCCCGCTTGCTGGAGCCGTATTCGAGCACCAGGTACTCGCGCGTCGCGCCCGCGACCGTGCGCTGCACCATCTCGATGTACTTGCCGATGCCGTGCTGCTCGTGCACGACGTAGTCGCCCATCCGCAGCGCCAGCGGGTCGACGCTGTTGCGCCGCCGCGACGGCATCTTGCGCATGTCCTTCGTGGACGTGCCGCCGCGCCCGCCGGTCAGGTCGGTCTCGGTGAGCACGACCAGCGCCAGCTCCGGGATCGAGAAGCCACCTTCGAGCGTGCCGCGCACGACCGTGACCAGTCCGGCCTTCGGCGGCTCGGTCAGCCCGCCCTCGGCCAGCGCCGACGCCACGTCGGCGTCCCGCAGCTGCTGCGCCGCCCGCTGCGCGGTGCCGGTGCCGGGCACGACGAGCACCGCCGTGCCGCCGGTCGTGATGTGCGCGCGCAGGTCCGCGAACGCGCGGTCGATGTCACCCTGGTAGGCCTCGACGTGCTTGAGGTCGAGCCGCAGCACGTCCTCGCCCTCGCTGGTGAGCTGGCTCAGCGTCCACCACGGGCGCCCTTTGGCGCGGGCCGCGTCGGCGGCCTCGGCCAGGCTCCGGTACGCCGACGCCCCCAGGTCGATCGGCGCCTTGCCACCACCCGCAGCCGCCATCCACGACGCTTCGAGGAACTCCTGCCCGGTCCGCACCAGGTCCTGCGCACGGGCCCGGATCTTCTCCGGATCGGCCAGCAGCACGTGCGTGCCGTCCGGCACGATGTCGGTGAGCATCTGGAGCTCGCCCTCGCACAGCGCCGGGATCAGCGCCTCCATGCCCTCGGACGGGATGCCGTTGACGATCTTGTCCAGGATCTCCACCAGGTGCGCGTCCCCTTGGTGGTCCTCGGCCAGCGCCGCCGCGCGCAACTTCACGTCGTCGGTCAGCAGCATCTCCCGGCACGGCGGCGCGGTGAACTCCCGCACCTCCGTCGGCAGCGACCTCTGGTCAGCCACCGAGAACGGCCGGATCTCACTGACCTCGTCACCCCAGAACTCCACCCGCAACGGGTGCTCGGCGGTCGGCGGGAACACGTCCAGGATGCCGCCGCGCACCGCGAACTCACCGCGCTTCTCGACCATGTCGACCCGCGCGTACGCCACGTCCACCAACCGCTCGACCAGCTCCGCGAAGTCGAACTCCGCACCCACTTCGAGGTGCACCGGCGCCAACTCACCAAGACCGGGCGCCATCGGCTGGATCAGGCTTCGAACGGTCGTCACCACGACCTTCAACGCCCCAGCCGGGTGCTCCTCCGGGTGCGCCAACCGCCGAAGGATCTGCAGTCGCGCCCCAACCGTGTCCGCACGCGGCGAGAGCCGCTCGTGCGGCAACGTCTCCCACGACGGGAAGTGCACGACGACGTCCGGCCCGATCAGGTCGCACAGCTCGGACGTCAACTCGTCCGCCTCACGCCCGGTCGCCGTCACCACCAGCACCGGCCGGTCCGCGCCACGCGCCGACGCCAAGGCCGCCGTGACCAGCGGCCGCGCGGCAGGCGGCCCTTCGAGTTCCAGCGACGGCTCACCCGCGGCATCGATCAGCGCGCGCAGTGCCTTGTCGTGCAGGACGGTGGTCAGCAGGCCGGACAGCGGGCCGAGCTGGGGCATTTCGGGACTCCCGTGCGTGAAAACGAGGACAGACCCCTGCCTGGGACTGATTGCTCCCAGGGAGGGGTTCTCGGCCACCAGCGTAACTCGGTTGCGGCCCCCAGCACGCTGGAGTGGTGAAGAACAAAGAGGTCAGAGCCGACTACGACGATCGGCACATCACCGTCTACCAGGCCTATTCGCCCGCCATCGCCCTACCGGCGCTCAAGGCGGGCACGTTCGTCCCCCCGTTCAAACCCGATCGGATGACGTGGGTCAAACCGTCGTTCCTCTGGATGATGTACCGCTGCGGCTGGGGGTCGAAGGAAGGCCAGGAACACGTGCTGGCAGTCCGCCTGACCCGTTCCGGCTTCGAGTCGGCGCTGCGGGACGCGGTCCTGAGCCACGATCGCGTGGGGCTCAAGCCCGAGGTCCGCGTCCAGTGGGACCCGGAGCGCGACCTCCACCACAACGCGCTGGACCACCGCTCCCTGCAACTCGGTCTGGCGGGCACGGCCGGCACCCGGTACGTCCAGGAATGGATCACCGACCTGACCGACGTGACCCCTCTGGCCCGCGAGATCCACGCCTTGGTCAGGACGGGTTCACTCGAAGCGGCCACCGCGCTTCTGCCGGACGAACGCCCGTACCCACTGCCCGACGACATCGCGGAGCACCTGGGTGCGACAGCCTGAGCACCCGACCTTCCTGACGACCCACCACCTGCCGTTTTGGCCCGACCAAGCTCAAGACGAGAGGCCCCAGGTCAATCGGCATCCGCCGGATGTCGTGGCGATTCCCAGCGTTCCCCCTGCGTGGCCCAGCGTTCCCCCGCAGGTCAGGAGCCGACAAGTGCCACCCGCTCACTGCCCAGGACTCCCAGCGGGGGTGGCCGGACCGGTCCCACCAGGGTGCTGGGTCACCAGCCTCATCCGCCAACACCCACCACACCTCGAAACCGGCATTGTGGACGGATGAACCGACTCGTCGGAGTGCTGGCCGTGGCTCTCGTGGCCGGGTGTTCCACCACCACCGCGGTGGGCAGCGCGCCGCCCGCGAAAGCCCCTTCGGGCCTCAAGGTCGAAGAGGTCGTGGGCGGGTTGAGCCACGCGTGGGACGTGGGGTTCCTGCCGGACGGGCGGATGCTGGTCACGCAGCGGCCCGGCAAGATCGCCCTCGTCGAGGACGGCAAGGCCACCGAGGTCAAGGCCGACCTGGCCGACGTGAAACCCCGAGGCGAGGGTGGGCTGATGGGTCTGGTGGTGCACCCGGACTTCCTGACGTCGCACCGGTTCACCACGTGCCAGACGTCGCAGGACGACGTCCGGCTCGTCACGTGGCAGCTCTCGGACGACGGCACGAGCGCGCAGCGGATCAAGGACCCGCTGCTGGGCGGGCTGCCGGTGAACGCCAGCGGCAGGCACTCGGGCTGCCGTCCGACGATCGCGCGGGACGGGTCGCTGCTGGTCGGCACGGGTGACACGGCGAAGGGCACCATCGCGCAGGACTTGAACAGCCTGGGCGGCAAGGTGTTGCGGATCAGCCTGGAGACGGGTGCCGCGCAGTCCGACAACCCGATCCCCGGCAGCCGCGTTTACACCTACGGGCATCGCAACGTGCAGGGTGTCGCGGTGAACCCGAAGACCGGTCAGGTGTTCACGGCCGAGCACGGGCCGGATGTCGACGACGAGTTGAACCTGCTCAAGCCCGGCGCGAACTACGGCTGGGACCCTGGCCAGGGCGGTACGAAACCGGGTTACGACGAGAGCGTGCCCATGACCGACCTCACCCGTTTCCCGGACGCGGTCGAGGCCGTCTGGAAGTCCGGCGACTCGACCGAGGCGATCTGCGGAGCGGCGTTCCTCAGCGGCGCGCAGTGGGGCGCTCTGGACGGCGTGCTGGCGGTGACGGCGCTCAAGGGCTCGAAGCTGATGCTGTTCACCCTCACCCCCGAGGGCGGTGTGCACTCGGTCGCGATCCCGCCGGAACTGGACGACACCCACGGCCGCCTCCGCGGCGCACGACTCGGCCCGGACGGCGCCCTCTACGTCACGACCTCGAACGGCACCGACGACAAGCTCCTCAAGATCACCAGCGCCTGACTGACGCAGCGAAAGTGGCGTTCACTGCATCCAATGCGGCGAAAGCCACTTTCGCTGCGGTTCGGAGGGCGTCAGCGGATCGTGAGCTTCGGCTTGTGGTCCATGTGGGACAGGCCTTTCCACGCCAGGTTGACCAGGTGCGCGGCGACCTCGTCCTTCTTCGGCTTGCGCACCTCCAGCCACCACTGGCCGGTGAGCGCGACCATGCCGACCAGCGCCTGGCTGTACAGCGCGGCGAGCTTGCGGTCGTAGCCGCCCTGGGAGAAGTGCGTGCCGAGGATGCTCTCGACCTGGGACGCGATGTCGTTGAGCAGCGAGGAGAACGTGCCCGTCGACGACGCGACGGGTGAGTCGCGCACGAGGATGCGGAACCCGTCCGACGAGCCCTCGATGTAGTCGAGCAGCGCGCAGGCCGCCTGCTCCAGCAGTTCCCGCGGGTGCCCGCCGGACAGGGCGTTGACGATCTGGTCCATCAGGGCTTCCATCTCGCGGTCCACGACCACCGCGTAGATGCCTTCCTTGCCACCGAAGTGCTCGTACACCACGGGCTTGCTGACACCGGCGCGGTGGGCGATCTCCTCGACGGAGGTGACCTCGAAGCCCTTCTCGGCGAACAGCGCGCGCGCCACGTCGAGCAACTGCTCGCGCCGTTCCTTGCCGGTCATGCGCACCCGGACGACCGGGGGCGCATCCGGGTCGCTCTTGCGCCGTCTCCCCGTCACCTCGATCACCATAGGCGCACCCCGACCTGGCAAAACGCGCGCCCCTCGCCACGGAGACCGCGGCGAGGGGCGGGCGGGGTCACTTCTTGCTGATGCGCTGGAGGCGCTGCTCGTTGGGCCAGCGCACGTTCGTCGCCCAGTCGAACTTCTCGAACGCCCGGATGAGCCGGGCGGAGATGTCGACCTGGCCGCGCTTCACGCCGTGCCGCGCGCAGGTCGGGTCGGCGTGGTGCAGGTTGTGCCACGACTCGCCGAAGGACAGGATCGCCAGCGGCCAGAAGTTGGCCGACTTGTCGCGGGCCGCGAACGGCCGGTCGCCGATCATGTGGCAGACCGAGTTCACCGACCACGTGATGTGGTGCAGGAACGCGACGCGGACCAGGCCTGCCCAGAAGAACGCGCTGAGCGCGCCCTGCCAGGACAGGGTGATGAGCCCGCCGAGCACGGCCGGTGACAGCAGGCTGAGCACGGTCAGCAGCACGAAGTTCTGGTTGATCCGGACCAGGTCCTCGTCTGCGAGGAGGTCCGGGGCGAAGCGCTGCGCGTTGGTGTTGTCGCGGTCGAACAGCCAGCCCATGTGCGCGTGCCAGAAGCCCTTGGCCAGAGCGGCGGGGCCGGTGCCGAACAGCCACGGCGAGTGCGGGTCGCCGTCGCGGTCGGAGAAGGCGTGGTGGCGGCGGTGGTCGGCGACCCAGACGATGACCGGGCCCTGCAGCGCCGTGCTGCCCATGATCGCCAGCGCGATCTTCAGCGCCCGGCTGGCCTTGAAGGAGCCGTGGGTGAAGTAGCGGTGGTAGCCGATCGTGATGCCGAGGCCTGCCAGGCAGTAGAAGGGGACGAACAGCGCCACGTCGACCCAGCCGAGGCCCCAGCCCCAGGCGATCGGCACGGCGGCGATCAGTGCCAGGAACGGCACGATGACGAACACGTAGACGGAGACCTGCTCGGTGTTGCCGCGCCGACCGTCGATGATCGGCTTGGGCGCCTTGTCGATGGTGCTGGTCATGCGTCATACCTCGGGGTGTGGGGAAACGGGGACCAAACCTACGCAACCGTAACTTACGCCAGCGTAGGTTAGGTGAGCCTTGGATGCCAGGGGGCGGGCGCAACTCGCGGTGACTTCTCCGCAATCTCGCGGGCACACGACGATCAACGCCTGCATCATGTGCGGGTGGAGTCACCAGTCACCCGGCCGCGCCGCCGCCGCCGGATCGCAATTCTCACCACGCTGGCCGTGGTCGTCGTCCTGCTGCTGCTCAGCGGGGCCGTGCTGGGCGGTGGGTGGTACTACAGCGGCCAGCTGCTGGATCCCGCCAACGCGCGCCCCGGCTACCCCGACACGTCCGCGGGAGCGGCCGACGAGGCGGGGAAGCCCGCCGTGGTGCTGGAGAAGTCCGAGGACACCGCGCTCCCCGGCACGTGGGGCCTGATGTGGGACGGCGGGACAGCGCGGGTCGGCCCGGTCGACGGCGACCCGGACGGCCGGGTGCGGCGCCCGCTCCTGGAGGGCACGGCGCCCGCCGCGGGCACGAAGGTCCGGATGACGACCGCCGTCTGGACCACGGACCCGAAGGCCGCGCACGGGCTCGACTTCAGCGAAGTGAAGATCAAGACCGAGCTGGGCGACGCCCCGGCGTGGTTCGTGCCCGGCACCTCGTCCACGTGGGTCATCGCCGTGCACGGCCGCGGGGCTGCCCGCACCGAAGCGCTGCGGGTGCTGCCGCAGCTGCACGAGCGGGGCCTGCCGACGCTCGTGGTGACCTACCGCAACGACACCGGCGAGGGCGCCCCCGCGTCCCCGGACGGCCTCTACCACCTCGGCGGCACGGAGTGGCACGACGTGGAGGCCGCGGTGAAGTACGCGCAGGAGCAGGGCGCGGCGCACGTGCTGCTCTACGGCTGGTCGATGGGCGGCGCGATCATCGGGCAGTTGCTGGCCCAGTCTCCGCTGGCGGGTTCGGTCACCGGCGTCGTGCTGGACGCGCCCGTCACGAGCTGGACGAAGACCCTGGAGCTCCAGGCCTCCAACCGGGACATCCCGACCGCGGTCGTTCCGGTCGCCGAGCTCGTCTCGGACTGGCGGGCCGACATCGGCTTCGAGAAGTTCGACCTGGTCGAGCACCCGCCCGCGGTGAAGCCGAAGACGTTGATCTTCCACGGCAACGCGGACGGGACCGTCCCCGTGCAGGGCTCGCGGGACCTGGCGGCCGCCGCCGCGCAGCTCCAGTGGCCGATCCAGTACATCGAGGTGCCCGGTGCTGATCACACCGCGGCGTGGAACACCGACGCCAACGCGTACCAGCGGAATCTGGACGACTTCCTGAACGGCGTGATCGGCACCTCTTGACCTGGCACAACACGGTACGTCATGATCGAACTACGGAATGGCAGCGGCCAGTTGAGTGGTCATGCGACCAACCTCGGCGCGGGCATGACAACATGTGTTCGCGCGGGTGAGGCTCGCTTCACCCCGATCCGCCATGGTGTAAAGGCAGCACCTCTGATTTTGGTTCAGATGGTCCAGGTTCGAATCCTGGTGGCGGAGCGGAACTGTCGGGCCGGGACTTCCGGCCCGTAACCCTGCGGTTGTTGCATGGGGGTGTGGGTCGCTGCACGACGAAGCGGTCGATGAGCAGGACAACGTGTCGCCGGCGCTGCACGAGATGTCCGACGCCTGGCTGATCGGCCGCGCGCAGGAACTCATGGCGATCGCCCAGAGCAGCCACCTCGCGGACCAGCTCGACGCCGCGAGCGAGGTCGACGAGATCCTCGAAGAGGCGCAGGGCCGGGGCGAGCCCCGGATCGTCGCCCAGCTGCTCAAGGCCGCCGCCGTCGTCCGGCTCGTGACCCCCGGACTGGTCGATCTGTCCGACCCCCTGCTCGACGAGATGCTCGCCCACACCCAGCGGCACGGCCTGGTCGTGCTGGAGGCCGAGGCGCACGCGCTGCGCGGCCGCCGGTTCCTGCTCGGCAACGTCGAGGACAAGGCGCTCACCGAGGTCGCCCGCGGGCTCGCCATGCTCGAAGAGGGGCTGACCCCCGACCCGGTGCTGGACAAGCGCAGCTGGAACCGGCTGCTCGCGTCCGCGTTGCAGAACACGGGGCTCGTCCTCACCCAGCTCGGCGTGTTCGCTCTGGCCGACGAGGTGCTGGCCAGGGCCAACGAGGCCATCAGGGAGAGCGCGGGCCCGCACCAGATCTACGTGCACCTGCTCAACCGCACCCGGCTCAAGATCGGCTGGGGGCTGCGGATCGAGCGGGTCTACAACATCGACGAGGCCAAGGCCCACTTCGACATGGCGTCCGCCATCGCGAAGGCCGTCGAGGGCCCGTTCCGCGAGTCGCTGCACCCCGGCCGCCGCGACCGCTCCGCGGCCGACCAGGTGCCGGTGATCGGCGCCGCGCACGCGCTCGCCTGCCCCGGCCCCGAGCACATCGACCGGCTGTGGACGCTGCTCGAACTCTCGATGTACGCCCGTGAGCTGATCGTCGTGGCCATCGCGCTCGCCCGGTGCCTGCGGACGGTCGACCAGGTCGACGAAGGCCTCAAGGTGCTCAGCAACGCCCGCAAGCGGCTGGAGCACGACACCTCCGAGCCGACCCTGATGCTGTGCCTGGTCCGCGAGTACGCCCACCTGTCGAACACGGCGGGCGAGGAGACCGTGTCGGCCCTGCAGAGCTACGCGACGGCGCTCGAGGTCGAGCTGTGGCAGATGCAGGAGGCGCGCACGTCGACCCTCATCACCCGCCGCGACCACGAGCGCCTGACGCGGGCGCACGGCGCGATCTCGCAGCAGGCGCTGCAGGACCCGCTGACCGGGCTGCCCAACCGCCGGGCGCTCGACGAGAAGATGGCGACCTTCATCACCGGGCAGGTCTACCCGCTGTCGATCGCGCTGGTCGACCTGGACGGGTTCAAGGTGGTCAACGACCGGTACTCGCACGCCGAGGGTGACGACGTCCTCCGGGTGATTGCGAGCACACTGCGCCAGGCCCTGCGGGGTGACGACATGGTGGCCCGCTACGGCGGTGACGAGTTCGTCGTGCTCCTGCCAGGTGCACCGCTCAGCGCAGCCCAGGCAGCACTGGGTCGAGCGGTGGATGCCGTGGCGGGCTTGCCTTTGGACCTCTCGCGCGGCGTGACGCTGTCCGTCGGCGTGATCTCCCTGCGCCCCCGCGAGACCGCCAACCAGGCCCTCTCCCGAGCCGACTCCGCGATGTACGTGGCGAAGCGCCAAGGTGGATCGCAGGTGGCCGCCGTAGCGGGAGAAGCCGACCTGGACGCCTAGTATCGACTCCTGGCGGGAGCCAGGTCCCTCCCGTCCCAGGCATGTCTGAGAAGAACTGCTTCTAAGGGAGAGCGATGACGCTCCAGGGTGGTAGCACCCCAGGCTCCGCAGGCCCCGTCAGCACCATCGTCCTCGCCGCGGGTGAAGGCACCCGCATGCGGTCGGCGACCCCCAAGGTGCTGCACCGGATCGCGGGTCGTTCATTGGTGGAGCACGCGGTGCGCGCGGCGGCCGGAACCGATCCTGACCACTTGGCCGTCGTGGTCGGCCACGGCCGCGCGGCCGTCACCGACCACCTCGACGCCCTCGGCGTGGCGCTCGACCGCAAGGTCACCGTCGCCGTGCAGGAGGAGCAGAACGGCACCGGGCACGCCGTCGGCTGTGGCTTGGCCGAACTGCCCGCCGACCTCACCGGCACCGTGCTGGTCAGCTACGGCGACGTGCCGCTGCTGGACACCGACACCCTGCGCGGCCTGCTGGCCGAGCACGTCGAGTCCGGCAACGCGGTCACCGTGCTGACGTCCGTGCTGGCCGACCCGACCGGTTACGGCCGGATCGTGCGCTCGGCCGACGGCGCGGTGCAGGCGATCGTCGAGCAGAAGGACGCCACCGAGGAGCAGCGCGCGATCACCGAGATCAACTCGGGCGTCTACGCGTTCGACGCGGCGGTGCTGCGCGACGGCCTCTCGCGGCTGTCCACGGACAACGTGCAGGGCGAGCTGTACCTGACCGACGTCCTCGGCATCGCCCGCGGCGACGGCAAGCGGGTCGGCGCGCTCATCGCGGACGACCCGTGGCTGGTCGAGGGCGTGAACGACCGCGTGCAGCTCGCCAAGCTGGGCGCGGAGCTGAACCGCCGCCTGGTCGAGCGCGCGATGCGCGGGGGCGTCACCGTCGTCGACCCGGCCACCACGTGGCTCGACGCGGATGTCTCACTCGACCGCGACGTCCTCATCGAGCCCGGCGTGCAGCTGCGCGCGGGCACGACCGTCGGCGAGGGCGCGACCATCGGCCCGGACAGCACGCTGTCGGCGTGCGTGATCGGCGCGGGCGCCAAGGTGGTCCGCACCCACGGCAGCCAGGCCGAGATCGGCGACCACGCGGACGTCGGCCCGTTCGCCTACCTGCGGCCCGGCACGAAGCTCGGCGCGACCGGCAAGATCGGCACGTTCGTCGAGGTCAAGAACTCGGACATCGGCGTCGGCAGCAAGGTCCCGCACCTGAGCTACATCGGCGACGCCACCGTCGGCGAGCACAGCAACGTCGGCGCCGCCAGCGTCACCGTCAACTACGACGGCGTGAAGAAGCACCGGACGGTCATCGGCTCGCACTGCCGCACCGGCTAGGACAACATGTTCGTCGCCCCCGTCACGATCGGCGACGGCGCCTACACCGGTGCGGGCAGCGTCATCCGCCGCAACGTCCCGCCGGGCGCACTGGCCGTTTCAGGAGGCCCCCAGCGCAACCTCGACGGCTGGGTGACCAGCCGCCGACCGGGTACCGCGGCAGCCGAGGCTGCGGAACGGGCCCAAGCGGCACAGACTGTGGATCCCACCGATGAAGGGCCTCGACCGTGAGCGTCTCGAAGTCCGTGTCCGGCACACCGAAGAAGAACCTCATGCTCTTCGGGGGCCGCGCGTACCCCGAGCTGACCGAGGAGGTGGCCAAGCACCTCAACGTGTCGGTCACCCCGCAGTCCGCGTACGACTTCGCGAACGGCGAGATCTTCGTCCGCTTCGAGGAGAGCGTGCGCGGCTGCGACGCCTTCGTCATCCAGAGCCACTGCGCCCCCATCAACCAGTGGCTCATGGAGCAACTGATCATGGTCGACGCCCTGAAGCGCGCCAGCTCCAAGCGCATCACCGTGATCATGCCGTTCTACCCGTACGCGCGGCAGGACAAGAAGCACCGCGGCCGCGAACCCATCTCGGCCAGGCTCGTGGCCGACATGTTCAAGACCGCGGGCGCGGACCGACTGGTCTCGGTCGACCTCCACACGTCCCAGATCCAGGGCTTCTTCGACGGCCCGGTCGACCACCTGTGGGCCATGCCCCTGCTGGCGGACCACGTCCGCGAGAAGTACGCGGGCAACGACCTCACCGTCGTCTCCCCCGACGCAGGCCGCACCAAGCTCGCGGAGAAGTGGGCCGACACCCTCGGCGGCAGCCCGATCGCCTTCATCCACAAGACCCGCGACCCCCTGCGCCCGAACGAGGTCGTCGCGAACCGCGTGGTGGGCCAGGTCAAGGACCGCACCTGCATCGTCATCGACGACATGATCGACACCGGCGGCACCATCGTGAAAGCGGTGGACCAGTTGTTGAAGGAGGGTGCGGCGGACGTCGTCATCGCTGCCACCCACGGTGTTTTGTCCGGGCCGGCTTTTGAGCGCTTGGAGAACTGCGGGGCTCGGGAGGTCATCTTCACCGATACCTTGCCCATCCCGGTGGAGAAGCGGTTCCCGAGCATGACGGTGCTTTCTATTGCGCCGTTGTTGGCTCGGGTGATTCAGGAGGTCTTCGAGGACGGCTCGGTGACGAGTTTGTTCGACGGGAACGCTTAGGGGTTTTGGCTGGAGGGCGACGTTCTTGGGGCGTCGCCTTTTGGTTTTACGCTGGGGTTGGGGTTTGTGGTTCGGCCCTGGACCTGGCTGCGCACGAGCGGCCCCAGGCTCCCTGCTCGGCCCCGGACCTACCTGCGCGAGCGGCCCGGCCCACCACTCGACCGGAGCCCGGCCGGGCCCCCGGCCCTAACTCGGCCCTGGACCTGCTGGCTTCCCGAGCGGCCCCCGGCCCCGACTCAGCCCACCGCTCGGCCGAAGCCTGACCGGCCCCCCGGCCCCAACCCGGCCCCGGACCTGCTCGGGGCCTGCGTAGTTCGAATCCATTCCCCGGCCTGACCCCGAT
>JBDSAJ010000750.1:0-2821 GCA_039922235.1 Umezawaea sp. | reverse complement strand
CCCAAGTCAAATCGCAATGCCAGTAAGTTAAGGCCGCTCAAGATCAACACGTAGCCAGGCGACCTGCACGTGCGCGGCATCGGAAGATCAACTTGGATGCTTAACTTACTGGCATTGAGTCAAATCGACCATGCCCACTGCGAAAGTGGGTTTCGGCCCGCCCACGACGGAAGTGACAGCACGCCCCACAACAGAATGCACACCCACAAGCACGCATCAGCACCAAGGCGCAGAACAGGGCGGATGAGCCGGCATGTAAGCCGGATCCTGTTCCACGGGCACCTCGCGGTGCACCGCTTGGCGGCCATCCATCTCGGCCTGCCGTTGCCGACAGGCTCGTGCGGCCTACCCGCAGGCATCGGGCGGGCAGCCCTCGAACGCCTGCGCAGGTGCCTGAGCACCCTCTTGGCCTTGCTCCGGGTGGGGTTTACCTAGCCGCCCCTGTCGCCAGGGGCGCTGGTGGTCTCTTTCACCACCGTTTCACCCTTACCCCGACTCACGCCGAGGCGGTCTGTTTTCTGTGGCACTGTCCCGAGGGTCGCCCCTGGTTGCCGTTAACAACCACCCTGCCCTGTGGAGTCCGGACTTTCCTCGGCGACAGACATAAATTCTGTCGACGCGGCCGCCCTGCCGACTCATCCGCACCCCCAGGATAGTGGGCGCGTCCCAGGTCGTGGAATCCGGGGGATGTGGGGTTGTTGCGGTCGGCTGGGACTGCTCTACTCGAACCATGGTCGGAACCGGGGTGTTGACCCGTCGCCGTCACGTCGACTTCGGTCGTGTGGCCGCTTCCATCTGTTGTATGTGACGACCTTTTCCCGTTGTTTTCCCGCGTGTTGTCCGCGCGATTCCCTCTTGGGTTCCGAACTTGTCCGGGCGGTCCGGCGACCAGTGGCCCTGCCGCGCCGAAGGACTGAACGCGATCCACCCGGTACTCCTGGACCCCGGTTGGCGCCCGGCGTACTTCGCAAGCGCCGGGCGCCTCCGGCACCGCACGAACTGAGGTGTCACACCATGTCCACGATCCTCACCATCTCCGGCAGCCCGTCGGCGTCGGCGCGCACCGGCGTGCTGGTCAGCCACGTCAACAACAGACTGGTCGAGGCCGGTCACGACGTGCAGACCCTGCAGGTCCGCCAGCTGCCGACCCTGCCACTGCTCACCGAGGACCTGACCGACCCGGACATCTCGTCGGCGGTGACCCGCATCCTGCACGCGGACGGCATCGTCGTGGCCAGCCCGGTGTACCGGGCCGCGTACAGCGGCCTGGTCAAAGCACTGCTGGACCTGCTGCCCAAGCGCGCGCTGCGGGGCAGGGCGATCCTGCCGCTGGCCACCGGCGGCAGCCAGGGCTTCCTGGTGGCCATGGACTACGCGCTCAACCCCCTGCTGGCGAGCAAGGGCGCGGACCACGTCGTGCGCGGCGAGTTCGTGCTGGACAGCCGCATCCGCCCGGAACTGGGCGAGTCGGCGCTGGACGACGACGCCGCGATCGCGGTTTCGGCCGCGGTGGACCGGTTCACCACCGCGCTGGCCGACACGGGCTACCGCCGCCGACGCGGCACGACCCACCTGCGACCCGCGGTGTGAAGCGTCGGAAATAGTTGACATGTCGGAAGTCTCCGACATAACTTGGGGTGGTGTCCGACGACGAAGTGTTCCTCGCGCTGGCCAACCCGGTGCGGCGGCGCCTGCTGGAACTGCTGGCCACCGGGCCGCGCAGCGCGGGCGACCTCGCCGCGCAGTTCGAACTGAGCCGTCCCGCCGTCGCGGAGCACCTCCAGGTGCTGCGGCGTGCGGACCTGGTGCGGGACGAAGCCGTCGGACGAATGCGGCACTACCACCTGACCACCGACCCGCTCGAGCAGGTCAGCGAGTGGCTGCACCCGTTCGAGCGGATCTGGCGCGAACGCCTGCGGACCCTCGCCGACGTGGTCGAGGCCGAGGAGACACCATGACGGGCACCACGACGATCACCGTGGACCAGTTCATCGCCGCACCACCGGAGAAGGTCTGGCGCGGCCTGACCGACCCCGAACTGCACGCGCGCTGGTGGGCGCCAGGCGACATCGCCGCCGCCGTCGGCCACGAGTTCCACCTGGAGATGCCCGGCTGGGGGTCGGTCCGCTGCGAGGTGCTGGAGGCCGAGCCGTACGAGCGGTTCGTCTACACCTTCGCCGACTGGACGCTGACCTGGCGACTGGTCCCGGAAGGGCGGGGCACCCGGCTGCTGCTGGAGCACTCCGGGTTCGACCTCGACGACAAGCGCAGCGCCGACGCGTTCAAGCGCATGGGGCCTGGGTGGCGCGACACCGTGCTGCCACGACTGGGCGCCCTCGCTGCCACGTTGGACTGATTCGGGGCCGGCCTGGCGGGGCAGGCCTGACACTGGACTGGCTGGTCAGGCAGCGGCCGGCCTGAGAACAACGCTGGTCTCACTACGCCGAAGCAGGGGTCACCCGGCAAGGGGCAGGGGTCCGGCAAGGTCGTTGTTGCTGCTCAGGCCACCATTCCCCGCAGCGTCAGCGGGCGCGGTGGTGGGAGCGGTGACGCATCGTGGCGTTGCCCGTCCGCTCAGGCCGAGGACAGTCGAGGTGATGCGTTCGGCGCGTCAGGCCGCGACCGGCTCCCGGACATAGGTGCGTGTGCTGGGACTGGTCCACACGAACGTTCCCGGCGTCGGCTGGGCCACCGTCCAGCGGGGATCCTGCTTCAAGCGGTGACGCGCCCGGCACATCACTCCCAGATTGCCGGCTGCGGTCGGACCATCCGGGAATGCCGTGGTGTGATCGAGATCCGCGCGGTGCGCAGGTACCGAACA
>JBDSAJ010000749.1:0-16327 GCA_039922235.1 Umezawaea sp. | reverse complement strand
CCGGGGCGGTGGACGGCGAGGCGAGTCGCGCGGCCTTCGTCCACCGGGTCGGCGAACTGCTGCACGGTGCCGAAGGCCGCGCGGTCGTGGCCAACTACTGCCTGGAACCGGACGTGCACGACGGCCTCGTCGGCTACCCGGTGCTGGGTGAACCCGCCACCGAACCGTTGGCGCTGCTCGTGCAGCGCTCGGACGACAGCCTTGGCGACGCTCCCGTCACGCTCCCGGTGCGCCAGGGAAAAGCCTTGTCCCGACTGCCGGAACCGGAGTCGACCTCCGTCGAACCGGTGGGAGTCGGGACCAGGACGCGAATTCTGGTGTCGGTGCTGCTGGTGGGGGTGCTGCTGGTCGTCGGCCTCCTGACGATCTGGTGAACTGGGAGCCGGACACCGGTCCGTACCTCTTCAGCTTCGCCCTGCGCTGGACGTGCGCGGAGGTGACTCACAACGGTGAAATCACGCGCTTCGAGGTGGAAGAGGCCGCAGAGCCGCACTCGTGGGTCCTCAAAGGACCTGCCGCGCACCGGTGGAACGGCGCGGTCGTGACGATCCACGACCTCCGGTGGGACTTCCTCGGCAAGCACGTCACGAGCGCGATCTCCGCGACCAGTGGGATCCCGCACGTCGGCCCGCTGGTCGGGGCACTCGCCAAGATGGCGATCGACGACGTCCTCGACGCGGTCACGTGGTACGGGACGGTGTCGTTCGCCGTGTCGGGGCCGAAGCGGCGGATGACGACGCGGCAGGGGATCCAGGTGAACCTCCGGCGACAGCGGTTCACCTTCGAGGTGGACGGGACGCCCGCCACCCTGGTGATGTCCGACGGCGAGGCGACCTCAGCGCCATGACCCGGCGATCAGCTCGTCGGCGACCCAGCGCGCGACGTGGTCGGGATAGGGCGCTGACAGGCCGAGGACGATGTGGTGGAAACCCGCGGCGACGGCCTCGCTGATCGCGGCACGGGTGGCAGCGGGCTGGTCGTAGTCGACGGACAGGTGCGTCGAGCGGGTGATCGACGCGGGATCACGACCGATCTCGGCGCAGTAGCGGTCCAGCAGCGCGCCGCGGCGGACGGCGTCGGCGATGTCCCCACCGGGGATGTTCCACACGTCGGCGTGCTCGGCGACCACGCGCAGCGTCGCCGAGGAGCGACCGCCGATCAGGATCGGCGGATGGGGCCGCTGGATCGGCTTCGGGTTGCCGAAAGCGCCGGTGAGCTGGACGTATTCGCCGTCGAAGTCGAACGGCTCGGTCTCGGTCCACAGCCGCCGGATGACGGTGCAGGCCTCGGCGAGGCTCCCGACGGAGTGGGCGAAGTCGTGGAACGGCAGGCCGTGCGCCTCGTACTCGCGCCGGGCCAGCGGGTGGTCCGGACGCGAGCCCGCGCCGATCCCGAAGTCGAGCCGTCCGCCGGAGACGACGTCGACGGTCGCGGCGACCTTGGCCAGCACCGCGGGCGGCCGGAAGCGGTTGCTGGTCACCAGCAGGCCGACCCGCAGTCGTCGGGTTTGCGCGGCGAGGGCGGACAGCAGCGTCCAGCCTTCGTAGGCCGGTCCGCCGGGGTCGCCGCCGATCGGCATGAGGTGGTCGAACAGCCACGCGTGCTCGATCTCGTCGATGCCGTCCGCTTCCTGCCAGACGCGCAGGACGTCGTGGTAGTCGACCTGCATGGGAGCGGTCATGATCCCGAAGCTGGGTGTCATTTGGAGTCGACCTGACCGAGGGAATCGTTGCCCTGCACCAGTTCGGCGGTCGCGGAGGACCAGCTGGCGTCCGCGGGGTAGAGCGCGCTGCGCAGGAACGCCCACGTGAGCCGCTGGACCAGTGCGACCCGCTCGGGGCTCTCGTCCGTCGTCTCCGTGACGGCGTAGCCGGAAACCCCACCCAGCGAGTGCTCCGCCCCGAACAGAGTGAGCAGGCTCTTGCTGCCAGGGCTCAGGGAATAGGCGTCGGTGAACCACTCCGGACCGCGGAGGGTCAGTGCGGACTGGTCCTTGTCCCCGGCGACCACCAGGGTCGGCGGGGTCATCTCGGCGAAATCGGGGTTCATGAAGGAGAAGTGCTCGGCGGCGAACGGCGTCAGGTCGGCGCCGCCCGTGCCCGGCACGGCGAGCAGCACACCGGCCTTGATCCGCGGGTCGGACAGGTCCTCGCCGGGGACGCCCTCGGCGTCGAGCACCCGCGCGCCCAGCAGCGTGCTCGCCGTCTGGGCGCCCCAGGAGTGCCCGGCGACGGCGATGCGGTCGCGGTCGAGGCGCCCCGCGAGACCGGGAATGGCGGCTTCGACGAGGTCGAGCTGGTCGAGCACGGACGTCAGGTCCTCGACCCGGAAGCACCAGATCTCCGGGTAGCGGGGATCGTCGGGCGTGACGTTCAGCGTCCGCGAGTCGAGGTGGGTCGGCTGGACGACCGCGAAACCGCGGGCCGTCCAGTAGTCGACCAGTGGGGCGTAGCCGTCCATCGACTCGCCGAAGCCGTGCGAGAAGACGATGACGGGCAGGTCGTCGCCGGTCGCCGGGGCCGACACCCGTACCCGCAGGTCCTCGCCGCGCCCAGTGGCGGGCAGCACGACCGGACGGGCCGAGAGGACGACGCCGTGGGGGTTGTTCATGGGGGTTCTCCTCGAGGAGTGGGTACCGTTCTGGCATCCTGAACAAGCGGAGCCGTGTTCCGGTAACCATACGGAACCGTGTTCCGCTTAGCAAGCGACGGAGGTAGGAGTGGCTGAGATCGGATCACCCGTCCCTCGGAAGCGGGCGGATGCCCGGCGCAACGAGGAGACCCTGCTGGCGGCGGCCGCCGCGGTGTTCATCGCTTCCGGCGTCGACGCGCCCGTGCGCGACATCGCGACCAAGGCGGGTGTCGGCGTCGGCACGATCTACCGCCACTTCCCGACGCGGGCGGACCTCGTCGTCGCCGTCTACCGCCACCAGGTCGAGGCCTGCGCCCAGGCGGGACCGGTCCTGCTGGCGGGCAACGCCTCGCCGCACACCGCGTTGGCGCGGTGGATCGACCTCTTCGTCGACTTCCTGGTCACCAAGCACGGCCTGGCCGAGGCGATGCAGTCCGACGACCCCACCTTCGTCACGTTGCACGCCTACTTCCTCGACCGCCTCATGCCCGTGTGTGCCGACCTGTTGACCGCCGCCTTCGAAGCGGGCGAGATCCGTCGGGACATCGAGGCGTTCGAACTCATGCGCGCCGTCGGCAACCTGTGCATCGGCGCGGACCGGGACGGACGCTACGACGCCCGTCGTGTGGTCGCACTGCTCCTCGCCGGGCTGCGCCTCCGATAGTCCAGCTCGCCTCCCACGCGAGGCCGCGTCGGTAGGTTGGGTCACCATTTTTTCGAGCAGGGTGGGGACGAAGTCTCTGCCCTGCTCAAAAAAACGAGGCTCAACCTACCGACTCATGGCGGCCGAGCCCGGAGTCTGCGGAGCAGCGACCAAATTGCAGTCCGGCGATGAGGAACTCGACCAGTCGGCGTGCGTTGTAGCGGGGGTTGTCGCCCGCGCCTGTGCAGAGGCCGGCGACGCCGCGCATGAGTTCGTGGGCGTCCAAGTCGGAACGGACCTCGCCCGCGGAGGCGGCGGCGTCCAGCAGTTCGTCGCACACCGGCACGAGCCGTTCGAGGAAGTACGAGTGCAGGGGGTCGAAGCAGGGGTCGTCGGATTGCAGCACGGCGGCGAGGCCCAGCTTGGTGACCAGGAAGTCGACGAAGAGGTCGATCCACCGCGCGAGTGCGGCGTGCGGGGTCGCGCTGGTCGACAGCAGGGTGGGACCGGCCTCGGCGAGTGCTTCGACCTGGTGCCGGTAGACGGCGACGATCAGGTCTGCCCGCGTCGGGAAGTGGCGGTAGATCGTGGCCGTCCCGACGCCCGCCCTGGTCGCGATGTCCCGGATCGGCGCTTCTACGCCCGACGTCACGAAGACCGCGGCGGCCGCGTCGAGCAGGGTTTCCGCGTTGCGCCGGGCATCGGCTCGTTTGGGTCGGGCCGCGCCCTGATCGCCGTCGTTCACCGCGCTCGCCTCCAGTACCGGGTCGACTAAACGGGACAGTGTCCCGTATCGTTAATCGGGACAGTGTCCCGCTTCCATGATGGCAGAGCGGGACCCGACGACCAAGCGTCACCCACATCGGAGGAACACGGTCAACCATGTCTACCTATCTGCTGGTACACGGCGCCTGGCACAGCGGGCAGTCCTGGGAACGGGTGGTCCCGCTGCTGGAGTCGGCGGGCCACCGGGTGCTCGCACCGACGCTCACCGGCTACGGCGACACGGCGCACCTGCTCAGCCCCGAGGTGGGGCTTGACACGCACGTCGCCGACATCGTCGGGCTGATCACCGCGGAAGACCTCACCGAGGTGGTGCTCGTCGGGCACAGCTACGCCGGGCTGGTCATCTCGGCCGCGGCCAACCAGGTCCCGGACCGGATCGCCCAACTGGTCTACCTCGACGCGATGGTCCCGGAGGACGGCGAGAGCGCGGTCGACGTCATGCCCACGACCCAGGCCCTGATCGACCGCGCCGTGGAGTCCGGCACTGGCTGGAGGATTCCGCCGCTACCCGAGTTCCCGCCGCCCATGGGGCTGTTCGGGGTCACGAACCCGGCGGACGTCGCCTGGCTGCGCTCGATGCTGTCCGACCAGTCGGTGCTCTGCCTCCAACAACCGGTCCGACTGGACAACCCGGCCGTGAACGCGATCCCGCGGACCCACATCCACTGCACCGTCGGCATTCCCCAGGGCTTCGCCCGGCGACCCGTCCCGGACGTCCAGCCCAACGGCACCCCGGCGCAGGTGTGGGAACTGGCGACCGGCCACGACTGCATGGTCACCACGCCGGTCGAGCTGACCGAACTGCTGGTCAAGCTCGGTTGACGCCCGTGCCGGACTTCGAGCGCGCATCGCCCTCGCGGTGGCGGCGTTGCTCACGCCGCCACCGCTCCCGACCGCCTAGAAGTTCTGGTCGAACAGGCCCGTGTCGAAGGAGACGCCCGCGTCGCGAGCGACGCGAAAGGTCAAGCCCACGCGCTGACCAGCCTCGGCTTGGCCCACCAGCAGGCGGGCCGGTCCGGGGTGGCCGCCGAGCACTTCCGGCGGGCACTGGTCCTCTTCCGGCAGGAAGGAGACCTGGCTGGCGAAGCCCGTGCACTGAACAACCTCGGGGTCGCGGAGGCGCGGCTGGGCCGCAACCGGCGGGCCGTCGAGCGGTACGCCCTGTCCCTGTCGGTGTTCCGGCAGGCGGGTCACGAGGCAGGCGAAGCCTGGGCGTTGACCAACCTCGGCGTGGTCACGGGGAAGCTGGGCTCGCACGAGCCTGCCTGCGGGCACGTCCGGCAGGCGTTGAGCCTGTTCCGGCGGCTCGGCGACCGCACCGGCGAGGCGTGGGCGTTGACCAGCCTCGGTGAGATCGAGGGCAAGTCGGGTCGACGAGAGCAGGCCGCCGACCACCTCCAGCAGGCGTTGAGCCTGTACCGGCGACTCGGCAACCACCTCGGCGAGGCGTGGGCGTTGAACAGCCTGGGCACCGTGCACACCAGTGCCGACCGGCACCGGGAGGCGCTCGCCCTCTTCCGCGAGATCGCCGAACGGCACGGCGAGGCCAGCGCGCTGAACGGCCTCGGTGAAGCCGCCCGTGCTGCGGGCGACCCCGCCACGGCCCTCGTCCACCACCGCGCCGCTCTCGCCATCACCGTCGACGTCGACCTGCGGGACGAGCAGGCCCGCGCCCACTCCGGCTGACCCTGGTGCCCACTGGCCCGTGTACGACCAGGGTGTTGCACGGGGGCGAACGACCTGACGGCGAGCGCACTGTGTTGGCAGTGGCAGAACGCCACCACAGGACAGGGAGTCAGACCATGGACATGAAGCTCGAAGTCGTCGTGATCCCGGTTTCGGACATCGACCGCGCGCAGCAGTTCTACCTGGGGCTCGGGTGGCGGCTCGACGCGGACTTCGGCGGCGAGGGCGTCCGCGTGGTGCAGTTGACCCCGCCCGGATCGCAGGCCTCCATCCACTTCGGCACCGGACTCACCTCGGCGGCACCCGGTTCGGCGCAGGGCCTCTTCCTCGTCGTGGAGGACATCGAGGCGGCCAGGGCCGAACTGGTCGAACGCGGAGCCGACGTCAGCGAGGTCTTCCACCGCCGCAGCCCGATCGACCCGACGAAGTACGCCGGGACGCACCCCGACCGGGCCACGTACTCCTCGTACGCCACGTTCGGCGACCCGGACGGCAACACCTGGCTGCTGCAGGAGGTCACCACCCGTCTGCCCGGCCGGATCGACCCGGCGCGCGCGAGCTACGACTCCGTCGAGGACCTCGCCGCGGCGATGCGCGGGGCGGAGAAGGCGCACGGCGAGTTCGAGGCGAAGCTCGGGCACCGGGACGAGGACTGGCCCACGTGGTACGCGGAGTACATGGCCGAGCACCAGGGTGCCAGGTAGCCACCGCTGCGGGGCGGGCCACCACGGCCCGCCTCCGCTCGCCGAACCGAAGGGGAAGAGGACCTTGACCGCCGTGAGGTCGTCACCGGCACCGTCGTCCAGCCGTTCTCCGAGGCGTTGGCCGATGCCCGTCAGCCTCCACAAAGGACAGTGGCCCGTCGGCGAGCGTCCGCGAACCCCGCCGACCCGAGCCGCGATGAGCCAAGGCATCGATTTGGCCGCTGGAAGCCGGCGGAGCGCCCTCGCGTGGGTACCTTCTCCCGATGACCGCCGCGCCGAACGCCCCCAGGGACTACCGATCACCAGTCGTGCTGCTCGTCGTCCTGGTGGCGCTCGGGGCGTTGTCGCTGCTGGCGTTCCGCCCACCTGCCGCCGCCCCGGCCGACGCCGCGGTGACGGAGTTCTCGGCGGCGCGGGTGGAGGGGGACCTGAGGGAGATCGCGCAGCGGCCGCACCCGCTGGGGACGGCGGACCACACTCGGGTGCGGGACCACGTCGTCGAGGCCGCGCGTGCGGCCGGGGCGGAGGTCCAGGTGGAGTCCGGGGAGGTCGTGCGGACGGAGCCGGGGAGACCCGCGCGCGTGGCGGTGGTGCGGAACGTGGTCGCGAAGGTGCCCGGATCGGATCCGGCGCTCAGCGGCGGGCGGGCGCTGCTGCTGGTGTCGCACTACGACTCGGTGCCGACGGGACCGGGGGCCGCTGACGACGGTGCCGCGGTCGCGTCGATGCTGGAGGCGATCCGGGTGCTCAAGGCGTCCGGCGGGGCGCGCAACGACGTGGTGTTCCTGTTCACCGACGGCGAGGAACTCGGCTCGCTCGGCGCGCGGTCGTTCGTGCGGCAGCACGGGATCGCCGGGTTCGGCGCGGTGCTGAACTGGGAGGCGCGCGGCAGCGGCGGGCCGGTGGTGATGTTCGAGACCAGCGCCGCCAACGCCGGGCTGGTCGACGCGTTCGCCGGGGCGAGCAGCAGGCCCATCGCGAACTCGCTGGCCTACGAGGTCTACCGGCGGATGCCGAACTACACCGACTTCACCGTGTTCCGCGACGCGGGCGCCACCGGCCTCAACGCCGCGTTCATCGAGGGCCTGCACGACTACCACTCGCCGAACGACGGCGTCGACGCGCTGGACCGCGACACCGTGCAGCACCACGGCGAGAGCATGACCGGGATGGTCCGCGCGCTCGGCGACCGCGACCTGCGGCAGTTGGACGGCCGGACCGCCGTCTACTTCGACCTGTTCGGCAGGGTTCTCGTTCACTACCCGGTGTGGGTGGCGCTCGTGCTCGCCGCGGTCACGGTGGCGGCACTGGTGCTCCTGGTCGTGGCGGGCGTCCGCCGTGGACGGTTGCGGCTGGGTGGCGCGGCGGTCGTCGCGGGCGCGGCTTTCGGCGGTGTGGTCGTCACCGCCGCGCTGTGCTTCGCCCTCTGGTGGCTGCTCACGCTGGTGCGCCCCGGCCTGGCGGCCCTGCCGCTGTCCGAGCCGTACGACCGCGGGTGGTTCATCGCGGGGTTCACGGTGGTCGCGGTCGCCGTCCTGCTGCTGGTGAGCAAACTGGTGCGGGGCAAGAGCCACGCCGAGGTGCTCGCCGGTGGTCTGCTGCTGATGGCGGTCCTGCTGGCCGTCGTCGCGGTCCTCGTGCCGGGCGGCACCTACCTGTTCCAGTGGCCGCTGCTCGCCGGCCTGCCCGCGCTGTGGTGGGCCGTCGACCGCGAGACCGCCGGGCTGCCGCTCGCGGCCCTGGCACCCGCGGTGACGGCGGTGCTGTTCGTTCCCATCGTGTCGACGCTGACGGTCGCGCTGGGGATCGGGTTCGCGGGCGGGGCGATGGCCATCGCGGTGCTGGCGGGCGCACTGGTCCTGCCGCTGTTCGCCGCCCTGCCCCGACCGGGGCTCCTCGCTGTGTCGGCGTCGGTCGTCGCGCTGGCGCTGTTCACGACCAGCGCGCTCGTCTCGGGGTTCGACGGGCGCGAGCCCCGCCCGGACGGCCTGCTCTACCTGCGCGACGCGGTCACCGGCCAGTCGGTGTGGCTGACCGGTGACGCCGAGCCCGACGAGTGGACCGGCCGCGTCCTCGGCGCGGCACCGGAACGGGTGTCGCTGGCAGGCGACTTCCCGGTGCTGAGGAATCCCGTGCTGCGCGCCCCCGCGCCCGCGCTGGCCTTGGCGGAACCGACGGTGACCGCGCTCGCCGACACGACCTCCGACGGCGTCCGCTCGGTCCGGTTCCGGGTGGACTCCCCGCGGCGGGGCTGGCGGATCCAGGTCACCCTGCCGCACGACGTGGTGCGGGCCTGCGCCGTGGCCGGTGAGCGCGTCGAGACCGGACCCGCGAACCTGGTGTTCGAGTTCTACGGCGCGGCCGACGGTGCGGAACTCACCTGCGAGGCGCCCGCGGGGACCGAGGTCCCGGTCGACGTGGCCGACTTCTCCATCGGCCTTCCCGCGGAGGTCGAGGCGCTGGTCGGCCCACGTCCCGAAGGGACCATCCAGGTGCCTTCCGGCTACCGGGCGATCGACTCGGCGATCGTGCGCCAGGTCGTGCGGATCTGAGGCAGCACCGCAAGAGGTGTGGCGGGCCATACAAGATCCATAGGTCCCGGCGGGGACACTCGTCCCATGAGGGTGTTGCTGGTGGAGGACGAGCAGCCGCTCGCCAGGTACATCGCGGCCGGGCTGCGCAAGCACGGGTTCGCCGTCGACCTCGCGCGGGACGGGCAGACCGCGCTGGACAAGTGCGACCACACGCCGTACGACGTGGTGGTGCTGGACCGGGACCTGCCGGAGGTGCACGGCGACGTGGTGTGCCGACGGCTCGCCGAACGCGGTGAGTCGCGCATCCTGATGCTGACCGCGTCCGACGCGGTCGAGGAGCGGGTGGACGGGCTCACCATCGGCGCCGACGACTACCTCGGCAAGCCCTTCGCGTTCTCCGAGCTGACGGCCAGGGTCCACGCGCTGGCCCGGCGCTCCACGCCCGCCCGGCCGCCCGTGCTGCGCGCGGCGGACGTGGTCCTCGATCCGGCCCAGCGCACCGCGGAACGCGCGGGGAGGCTGCTGTCGCTGACGCCGAAGGAGTTCGGCGTGCTGGCGCGGCTGCTGGCCGCCGACGGTGCCGTGGTCAGCGCGGAAACCCTGCTGGACAAGGTGTGGGACGAGCACGCGGATCCGTTCACCAACGCGGTCCGGATCACCGTCGGCACCCTGCGCCGCAAGCTCGGCGACCCACCGCTGATCGAGACCTCCACCGGATCCGGGTACCGGATCCCGCCACAGCCGTGCGCCTGACCGCCCGCAGCAGGCTCACCCTCCTCTACACCGGACTGGTGCTCGCCGCGGGCGTCGTGCTGACCGCGCTCACCTACCTGCTCATGCGGGAGAACCTGCGCCACCGCAAGGTCGTCATCCTGCGCACCGACAGCCCCGGCGGCACCGCTCCACTTCCCCCGGAGGTGACCAGCCCCGCCGGGCTGTCCGAGCAGGTGCGCGACGAGACCCTGGTCGCGCTGCTCGTCCAGGCAGGAATCGCGCTCGCCGTCGGCACCGTCCTGGCGGCCCTGTTCGGCTGGCTGGTGGCGGGCCGGATCCTCCGGCCGATCCGGGCGATCTCGGCCACCGCGCAACGGCTCTCCGCCGAGAACCTGTCCGACCGGGTGCCGGTGCGGCCACCGGAGGACGAACTCGCCGCGCTGGCCGCCACCGTCAACGGGATGCTGGACCGGATCCAGCGCGGCGTCACCGAGCGGGACCGGGCGCTGGACGGGCAGCGGCTGTTCACCGCGAACGCCGCGCACGAACTGCGCACCCCGCTGGCCACCATGCGGACCGCGATCGACGTGACGCTGGACGGTGAACCCACTCGCGCCGAACTGCTGGCCATGGCCGAGGACGTCCGCGCCGCGGTCGACGACAGCAGGAGCACCCTGGACGGTCTGCTCGCACTGGCCCGCAGCCACGCGGGCGTAACCGGCCCGCGCCCGGTCGACCTCGCCGCGGTCGCCCGCGAGGTGCTGGCAGGCGTCACCGGTCAGCTCGCGGGGTCGAACCTGGTGGTGTGGCAGGAGTTGCGCGCCGCACCGGTCCTGGGTGACCCGGTGCTGCTGGCGCGGATGACCGCCAACCTGCTCGGCAACGCGATCCGGTACAACTGCGCGGGCGGACGGATCGCCGTGTCCACCGGCAGTTCGGCGGGGTGCGCGTTCCTGCGGGTGGTCAACACCGGCCAGGCGGTTCCGGCCGGACGGGTGGACCGGTTGCTGGAACCGTTCGTCCGCGGGGAGGGCGGCCGCGCCTCCGCCGACGGCGGCGCCGGGCTCGGCCTGTCCATCGTTCGGGCCGTGGTGCTCGCCCACCTCGGCGAGATCACCGCCGCGGCCAACCCGGACGGCGGCCTGGACATGACCGTCCGGATACCGTTGTAGCGCGAGCGACTAGTCCTCAGTGGATGGTTCGACGCGCCGGGCGGAGCGGCCGAGGCGGTCGGCGAACGCCACGACCAGGTCTCGGAGTTCGTCCGGCTGCTCGATGACGAACGGCCGGTCGACTGCCGCGAGCACGGCGGGCACCCAGTCGAGCCGCTCCGCGCGCAGCACGACGCGGGACCACTGGTCCACGCCGCTGGCGGGCGACTCCACGACGGCGATCCCGGCGGGAAACCGGGCGCGGACCTCCTCCGCCGCGCCCTGGACCAGCAGGACCACCTCGTGCCGGTACGGGGCGGTGGCGAGCCCGACCAGCACGCGCTCCGCCGGATCGAACCCGGCGGGCGGCTCGAACGCGCCGGGCAGGGTCGTGGCACCGGTGACGCGGTCCAGCCGGAACGTCCGGTCCTCACCGATCGCGGGATCGACGCCCGTCACGTACCACCTGCCCGAGTGCGCGACGAGCCCGTACGGGTGCAGGGTGCGTTCGCTGCGCTTGCCCCCGGCGGAGGTGTACCGGAGGGAGATCGGCCGGTGGTGGCGCACCGCGTCCGCGATCGGGAGCAGTACAGCGGTCTCCGCGGCGGCGGACTCGCCCGGCGGAGCCGTGAAGGCGACGGAGCCGAGCACCGCGTCGAGCCGACGGCCGAGCCGTTCGGGCAGCACCCGCCGGATCTTGGCGGCCGCCGTCTCGCTCGCGGTGCCCGTCGCGGTCGCCAGGCCGGATCGCCTGCCCGCGACCAGGCCGAGCAGCACGGCGAGTGCTTCGTCGTCGCTGAGCATGAGCGGCGGCAGGCGGAACCCCGAGGCGAGCCGGTAGCCGCCGTAGCGGCCGCGCACCGACTCGACCGGCACCTCCAGGTCGTGCAGGTGGTCGACGTACCGGCGCACCGTGCGCTCGTCGACGCGGAGCCGGTCGGCGAGTTCGGCCACGGTCCGCACTCCTCCTGACTGCAGCAGTTCCAGCAACGTGAGCACGCGGGCGATCGGTCGGGACATGCTCGCAAGTATTCCGCGAATACCGGGCGGGTTCTGCCCGGTATCGGTCCTAGCGTGCGTTCGGAAGCACCGAACAGGGAGAACCCATGAACTTCGTCTCGATCCGAATCATCACCGACGACGTCACCAAGCTCGTCGACTTCTACGAGCGCGCCACCGGGGTGCGGGCCACCTGGTCCACCGAGGACTTCGCCGAACTCACGACCCGCTCGGCCACCCTCGCGATCGCGAGCACCCGGACCGTCCCGCTGTTCGCGCCGGGTTCCGCGAGCCCGGCCGACAACCGCAGCGTCGTCCTCGAGTTCCTCGTCGACGACGTGGACGGGGTGCGCCGGAACCTGGCCGGCATCGTGGAGGACGTCGTCACCGAGCCCACCACGATGCCCTGGGGCAACCGCGCGTTCCTGTTCCGTGACCCCGACGGGAACCTGGTCAACTTCTTCACCCCCGTCACCCCGGCGGCGATCGAGAAGTTCACCCGCTGACGCTCAGGTGGCGCGCGCCGCGAGGACCTGCTCCCGCAGGATGTCGGCGTGCCCGCAGTGCTGGGCCAGGTCGCGCAGGGTGCGGAGGTAGATCGACCAGACCGGTTGCTCGCCGCGCCCGGTGACGACCTCGTGCAGGTCGAGTCCCGCCGCGACCCGCCGGGACTCCGCGCACGCGACCCGGTGGGCCGCCTGGACCGACGCGATGGTGTCGTGCCCGGTGAGGATGAACGAGCGGTCGGGCGTGGCGGCGACTCCGATCTCCTTGAGCGAGCGGCCGGTGACGCAGTGGTCGAAGTAGAACCTCTCGACGTAGGTGACGTGCTTGACCAGGCCCAGCAACGTCGTCCGCGAAGGTACGAGCGACCGCCTGGCCTCCTCCTCGTCCAGGCCGTTGACGCAGTCGTGCAGGGAGGCGCGGTGCTCGTCGAGCATGGTCTCGAGCCGAACGCGCACGTCGTTCACCGTCCTGACCCTGCGAGGAAGGTGAGGAGTTCCCGAGTCACGAAGTCCGGGTTTTCCTCGGGCAGCCAGTGTCCGGAGCGGGGTACCTCGACGGCGCGTTCGATGTTCGTGGCCAGCGGTTCGAGCGTCGGACGGGTCGAGGCCAGCGTGCCCTCGGCCGTCATGAGCATCGTCGGGACGGCGGTGGGCCGCGCCGCGGTGTTGTCCCGCTCGTCCTGGTCCAGGGTTCGGTACAGCTCGAACCCGCCGGTGAGCACCTGCGGGCGCTGGTACGTCCTGGCGAACTCGTCGACTTGCTCGGCGGTGAACGGCGATGCCGCCCCCGTGCCGCCGTAGGCCACGCCGCCGTAGGCGACCTGTGGGTAGAACAGCGCCAGGTACTCCCGCACGTCGTCGTCGACGACTGCCTCCGGCACCCCCACCTGGTCGTGGAAGGCCATGTGCCAGCTGAAGGTCCGGTAGGTGGCCGCGCTCAGCGCGGGTCCGGGCACCGGGTAGTCCAGGTGCGCGTAGCGGGCGACCTCGTCGGGGTACTGGGAGGTGTACCGCAGTCCCACTCCGGCACCGAGGTCGTGCGCCACGAGCCGGATGTCGGTGAGCCCGAGTTCGTCCGCGAGCAGGCCGTGGACGTAGCGGGCGAGCGTGGCCTTGTCGTAGCCGCTGGGCGATCCGGTGCTGTCCCCGAGCCCCGGCAGGTCCAGCGCGTAGACCGTGTACTCCTCGGCCAGGGACGGCATGATGCCGCGCCACTCGTACCAGGACTGCGGCCAGCCGTGCAGCAGGACGAGCGGCTTGCCGGTACCGCCCTTGACGTAGTGCATCCGCACGTCGTCGACGTCGGCGAACTCGTGCGTGAACCGGCGGTTGAACTCGGCGTCCGCGCGGGTCGCCGAATCGAACGTCCTGTTTCCCGCTTCGGCGGCGTCTGCGGCGAGTTGCGTCGGGACGTTAAAACAGCCCGCTGGAAACCTGGGTAAGACCTGCGCTTGCAGGCGACGGGTACTGCCACGGGAAGACTCGCCCTCACCCGAGGACGGGCCAACGCCGCACCGCTAGGTGACGGCTGCCTGAAGGAGCGGATTCACGTTCGCTCACCGTTCAGGTAACGGTACGAGTGGTTCTACGTGCTGAACGGCGGCGTCCGGTTCGTGCTCGGCGACCAGGACTTCCGGGTGCGGGCCGGTGAAGCCGCCGAGTTCGACGCCCGGATTCCCCACTGGATCGGCAGCGCCGACGAGCAGCCCGCCGAACTGCTCACCCTGATCGGACCGCAGGGGGAACGGGCGCACCTCGCGGTGTCCCACGACTGACCGAGCTTGCCCCGAACGGGCACCCGCAATTTCGATACGGTGTCGTTCACGAAGTGGTCGACCCCGGTTCACCACCTCCGGCCGTCGCGGATCCTAGGGTGATCACGACCACGGTCCGACCCGTGGTCGTTGCCCGGTCCCCCTGCCCCTGCACAGTCGGCTCGAAGGGTTCCCGCCCATGAAGAACCACCTGCGAATCACCGTCGCCACCGTCGTCGCCCTGTTCGCCGTCGGTCTCCCCGCCACCGCCACGGCCGCTCCCTCCACCCAGGTCGGGACGCTCGCCGTGCCGTCGTACGACACGTGGATCGCGGACGTGACCGCCGTGACGAACCAGGCCGCCCAGTACCTGCGCACGCGGCTGCCCGCCCCCGGCACCCGCACGGCGATCGTCCTGGACATCGACAACACCGCCCTGCAGTCCTACTACCGCCCCGCGCTGGAGACCCCGGCGACAGGTCCGGTGCTCGACGTCGCCCGGCAGGCCGCGGCGTCCGGTGCCGCGATCTTCTTCGTCACGGCCCGGCCCGAGATCCTGCGGTTGGCCACCCAGGGCAACCTGAAGGGCGTCGGCTATCCCGTCGCCGGGCTGTCCATGCGCCCGTGGTTCAACTTCGACTCGGACGACAAGCTCAAGACGGCCGCGCGGACGGCCATCGAGAAGCAGGGCTACACGATCGTGGCGAACATCGGCAACAACGACACCGACCTCGTCGGTGGGCACGCCGAGCGCACGTTCAAGCTGCCCGACTACGACAAGCAGCTCTCCTGACGAGCGGCCGCCGCCGGAGGTTCCGGCCGCAACCCCCGGTGGCGGCGCTTGGTCCCGTTAGGGACTGGTGCAGGTCACCGTCGGCAGCGAGTTGGTGCCGGAGTAGCTGACCGTTGGCGTAGGTCCACCTCGCGGTCCAGCTGTCGTACGGGTTGGTGCTGTGGTTCATGACCTCGACCTCGCACTGGAAGCCGCCTTGCCAGGAACTGGTGATCTTGTAGATCGCCATGCCGTGCGGGTCGCCGGGCGGGTTCTCCGAAGACGACGTTGGAGCAGTTGTGGAACGTCTCCTGGCTGTCGGACTGGGACCACACGTCGTAGGTTTGCCAGCAGCTGGTGGCCCCTCACGGCTGCTGCGTGCAGGGGTTCGGTGGCTGCGGGTTCCAGCGTGCTGCGGCTCAGCGGCCGTGGCTTCCAGCGTGCTGTGGCCGATTTCACTCGGGGACCCCTTGATTTGACCCTTGATCGGGCCAAAAGGGCAGGTCGTAGAGCCTGCCCGATCGACAAGTGTAAGGGTCAAATCCCCCGAGTAAAATCGGCCACGTTCCGTGGCCCTCGTCTCGCTTTTCGCGGTCACGCGGCCAGTTGGCCTGCGCGTTTGCGTTCATTTGTTCGCCTTGAAGATTATGCGTCACTTTCTTCACCGATTCGTGTCATCGAGTCGATCTTGCGCTTTCGGTAGAATTCTATGTATGGGTGATAGTGAGATTCTTGAGCTTGAAGAAATCGCGTTGGAATGCCATCGGGGTATCAATTCCTTGCAGGCTCGGCTGTTGCGGGCGCTGGCCGGAATCGCTGCGCGGTCCGACGGGCGATATCGGTCGGAGTCGGTGGCGTTGCTGTTGACGTGGTCGTCGACCTGGGCCGCCGATCAAGTCGCGTTGGCCGAGGGAGTGGTGGAACGACTGCCCGCGTCGTTGGAGGCGTTGGAACGCGGGGAGATCGACCTGTACAAGGTGCGGACCGTCCACGAGCTGACCATGGACCTCCCGCCGGAGTTGGCGCGGCAGGTCGAGGAGCGGGTGTTGGAGAAAGCGGCCGAGCAGACCGGGGCGCAGATGCGGCAGCGGGCTCGGCGGATCGTGCTGCGGGTGGACCCCACCGGAGCACGCGAACGGGCAGCGGCCGCGAAAACCCGGCGGTGCGCCGGTATGCACTCCGAGGAAGACGGGATGGCCACGGTCTACGCCGTCGTCCCGGCCGAGAAAGCGGTGGCGATCGCGCTGCGAGTCGACAAGATCGCCCGCCGGACGAAAACCCCCGAGGATCCGCGCACGATGGATCAGCGCCGTGCCGATGTGGTGTGTGATCTGTTGCTGGGCAAGCCGAGCAACGTCCAGGTCCAGCTCCAGGTGACCGTGCCGGTGTCGACTGTGATGCGTCTGGACGATCAGCCCGGCGAACTGGCCGGCTACGGCCCGATCGA
>JBDSAJ010000748.1:0-17817 GCA_039922235.1 Umezawaea sp. | reverse complement strand
TCGAGGGTGTGCCGGCCGATGACCTTGCGCAGCGTGGTCTGGGCGATCTGGTCCACGGCGGTGTGGACGTTCTCGATCTCTACGACCGACTTCACCGCGTCGCCGACCGTGAAGTTGGCCACCGCCGACACGTCGACGCTCACGTCATCCCTGGTGCTGATCCCCTGGGACTGGACCCCGCGACGTGATGATCTACAGCGTCGCCAGGTAGAACACCCGGTGAAGACGGCGGTGGTAGCGCTTGGGGCGGTGCAGATTGGCCCGCACCCGTCCGGAATCGAGGGGTACCGGCGCACGACCGGCATAGGCGGCCAGGTGCCGGAGCTGCGGAAGGCGGCTCGCAAGCCGCCGCCGGTGCCGGCGAGCAACTGGGCGGCCCCGTGAGGTCCAGCCCGGTCACGATGACGTGCCGTGGTGCGTCCACCGGTCGGAAGAAGAGGACGCCCAGGTTGACCTACACCGATGTGAGGACCTACGTCCGTGGATGTCATCAGCCTCCCAGTGCGTGAACGGGCTGTTGATCACGGCGTACCGGCCTTGTCTCGCGCTGGTCGCCGTGGGGTTCGGCACGGTCGGGGCTTGGGCGGTTGCTGGTCAAGCGCCAGCTCGCATCGACTCCGGGCATCCCTGCGCAGGCGGGGCAGTGCATGCGGACCTCGTTCCCGGCAAAGATCGCTCTGCTGACTTCTGGGACGAGGATGTGTCGTCCGCCTTTGCAGGTGGCGGGCTTGTGGGGACGATTTGGAATTGACCGTTGGCCGGTGCTGACGACTGCGGAGACTCGTGCGGCCGGCCGCCTCGCGGACATAGGTTGAGCCTGCTGGTCATCTCCCGGCCGTGGTGCGTAGGGCTTGCCGCTCATCGCAGCCGGGAGACGCCATGCGTGTGTGGGATTCAGTGCCCGGTTGATCCCGTTCTGGCGGTGACCACAGGTTCTCCTTCCGTATCGCGATGTTGTTGTCCGCCGGTTTCGACCTGCGGTTCGACCTCGATGACTTGGGCGCTGGGGAGTGGCGCGGGGTTGTGGTGGCGAAGCCGGTTGGCGTTGCCGACGACGGATAGCGAGCTCAGGGCCATGGCTGCGGCGGCGAGGATGGGGGACAGGCGTAGGCCGAGGAGTGGGTAGAGGGCGCCGGCTGCGATGGGGATGCCGACGGCGTTGTAGATCAGGGCGAAGAACAGGTTCTGGCGGATGTTGCGCATGGTGGCGCGAGACAGGCGGATGGCCGTGACGACGCCCGCGAGGGAGCCGGAGATGAGGGTGATGTCGGCGGCTTCGATGGCGACGTCGGTGCCGGTGCCGATGGCCAGTCCGATGTCGGCCTGGGCCAGTGCGGGGGCGTCGTTGATGCCGTCGCCGACCATGCCGACCCGTCGTCCTTCTGCTTGCAGGCGGCGGATCTCGTCAGCTTTGTGTTCGGGAAGCACTTCAGCGAGCACGCGGCGGATGCCGACCTGACGGGCGATGGCAGCGGCGGTGCGGGCGTTGTCGCCGGTGATCATGACGACGTCCAGGCCGAGCCTGTGGAGCGCGGCGATCGCGGCGACGGAGTCGTCCTTGATGGTGTCGGCCACTGCGAGCACGCCCGCGGGTCGGCCGTCCACGGCGGCCAGGATGGGGGTTCTGCCCTGGGCGGAGAACTCCACGGCGATCGGGTCGAGTTCGCTGGTGTCGATGGCGGTGTCGGCGAGCAGCCTGCGGGTGCCGACGAGCACGGCGTGTCCGTCGACGGTGGCTTGCACGCCTTTGCCGGTGATCGAGTCGAACCCGGACGCGGTGGCTGTGGTGAGGTCGCGGGAGCGCGCCCCGGACACGACCGCTGCCGCCAGCGGGTGCTCGCTGTCGGCCTCGGCCGCGGCCACGAGGACGAGCAGGTCGTTCTCGGTGGTCGGGCCGATGGTGCGGATGTCGGTGAGGGCGGGTTTGCCGGCGGTGATGGTTCCGGTCTTGTCCAGCACGATGGTGTCGAGCTTGTGCGCGGTCTCCAGGGCTTCGGCCGAGCGAATGAGGATGCCGGCTTGGGCGCCCTTGCCGGTGCCGACCATGATGGACAGCGGGGTGGCCAGGCCGAGCGCACACGGGCAGGCGATGATCAGCACCGCGACGGCGGAGACCAGTGCGAGGGTCGACGCCGGGGGCGGTCCGGCGAGGTACCAGACGGTGAACGCGGCGATGGCGATGGCGATGACCGCGGGCACGAAGTAGGCGGAGGCGGCGTCGGCCAGCCGCTGGATCGGGGCCTTCGAGGCTTGGGCCTGCTGGACCATGCGGATGATCTGGGCGAGCACGGTGTCGGCGCCGACCTTCGCGGTGCGAATCCGCAGGGAGCCGGTGGTGTTGATGGTGGCGCCGATGACCGTGTCGCCCGTTCTTTTGGTGACGGGAAGGGGTTCGCCGGTGACCATCGACTCGTCCACGGCAGACTGTCCGGAAAGGACTGTCGCATCGACGGGGATCTTCTCGCCGGGGCGGATGACGATCTCGTCACCGACGACGACCTCGTCCACCGGGATTTCGGTTTCGGCGCCGTCGCGGAGGACATGGGCGGTGTGGGCCTGCAAGCCGAGCAGGGCGCGAATGGCCTCGCCGGTGCCGGCTTTCGCGCGGGCTTCGAGCAGCCGGCCGAGCAGGATGAGGGTGAGGATGACGCCGACGGCTTCGTAGTAGACCTCGCGGACGTCTTCGGGCAGCAGTCCGGGTGCGAGGGTGACGACGAGGCTGTAGCCGTAGGCGGCGACGGTGCCCAAGGTGATGAGGCTGTTCATGTCCGCACTGCGGTGGACCAGGGTGAGCCAGCCGGTGCGGTGGATGGGCCACCCGCTGTAGAGCATCACCGGGGTGATCAGAGTGAACTGCACCCAGTGGTTGAGCAGCACACCGGGCACCCAGTCGGCACCGAACAGCTCGTGGGCCATGACAGCGAACAACACCGGCAGCGTCAGGATCATGCCCACGACCACGCGGCGGGTCAGGTCGGTGATCTCCGCGCGCCGCTCTTTCGCCTGTGCGACTTCCTCGTCCGCGGCGGTACTGGAGGTAGAGGACGGCGTCCGGGTCCCGATGTTCGTCGTCGCGGTGGGTGCGTCCGGCGTGCTGTCCCGCGGTTCGTCGGCAGGATCGACGACGAGAGTGCCGTGGATCATGTTCATCCCGCAGGCGAACCCGAACGTCCCCGTGCGTGCCGGGTCTACTCGGACGGTGGTACGGCTGAAGGCGGGCAGTGCGGCGTTGACGCCGAGGTCCGGGAACACCACGTGCGAAGTGCAGTCGCCGCTCTCCTGGCGGTTGAAGACCAGTTCCAGGGGCACGTTCTGGCGGACCCGGATGATGTCGGGCTGATAGCCGCCGCGCACGGTCACCTCGACTCGCTGCACCCCGTCGGCCAACTGCGCTGTGCGGGCGCGACGGGGACCGAAGAAGTACCAGCCCAGTCCGGCGATGACGGCGATCGCGGCCACCACCACCACGTCGGTCGTGCTCATGGCCAAACTCCCTTCACCGGTGTGCGAAGACATCTCCTATCGTGCTGGTCGAACATCACCGGGAGGTAGGGACCTACGCCTCCGGAAGGCGGGACTTCCGGGTTCCTCCGGTGACATGCGGCTCTCACCAGGCGGACGTGGCAGGCAGAGGCTGGAAGGAGACCTGGAAGAGAGGCAAGCCCATGAAGCGTCAACTTCTACCGCTGTACGCGATCGCGCTGGCGATCCTCGTCGTGGGCTTGGTGTTCGCCGGTGTGCCGGTGCAGACGATCCTGTTGGGTCTGCTCGTGCTGGCCTGCCCGCTGATGATGGTATTCATGATGGGCGGCCACGGCGGCGGCTCGGGCCAGGACGACGGCCAGTCCGACGAGCACCACCACGGCCCCACCTCCGGCCGGCGGTAACCCGGACGCAGTGGGATTGAGGTCGTCATGGCTGATGCCGCCTACGGGCTGTGGCCGCTGGTCATCCTGAACACCGCGCTGTTCGTGCTATTCGCGATCAGCTTCTGCCACCCGCGTGGCAAGCGGGACTGGTGGGCGATGGGCGCGTTCACGGCGTTCCTGGTAGCGCTGTTCACCGAGATGTACGGCATTCCGCTGACCATCTACCTGCTCGGTTCGTGGCTGGGGTCGCGGTTCCCGCGGGTCCGCCATCCGCAGTACGACGGATTCCTGCCCGCGTTCACCGGCGGTGTGGGCGAGCACTCGGCCCTGGTGCGGCGGCTCGTGGCCGAACGGCTCGGCTTCCTCGGCGTTTCGGTCGATGTCCTAGGCGAGGTGCTGGTCAGGGTGGCCGACGCGGGAGTCGTGGACGTCGACCGCGCGGACGACGAACTCGAGCAGGTCACGTCCACCGCGGTCCGGAGCGGCCCCGTGGCGGCACTCGCGGGCTGGTGCCCGGCTCACGAGACACCCGGTCTGGCCGCCCACCTCGCCGAGGTGGGCGCGGCGGTCGTCCCGCTGCCCGCGCCGCGCGTTCACACCGCTCGTGAACACCTACGGCACCGTGCCGTACCCGGACATCGATCCCACCCCGCTCGCGGGCGCCGCCTACGTGCTGATGTTCGGGATGATGTTCGGCGACGCCGGGCAGGGGCTGCTGCTGGTCGCCGTGGCCGTGCTGCTGAGGTTCGGCCGTCCGCGCCCGCTGGCACGATGGGGCTCGGCGTGGCCGTTCGTGGCCGGAGCCGGGGTGGCCAGCACGGTGTTCGGCCTGCTCTACGGTGAGTTCTTCGGGCCTACCGGCGTCGTTCCGGTGCTGTGGCTCGAACCGCTGTCGGAACCCGTGCTGCTGCTCGGCGCGGGCGTCGCCGTCGGGGCGGTGCTGCTCGCGGCGGCCTACGCGGTGGCGATCGTCAACCGGTGGCGGGAAGGCGGACCGCAGACGGCGCTGTACGCGTCGTCCGGGATCGCCGGGGCCGCGCTGTTCCTCGGGATCGCCTGCGTGGCCGTCGGACTGCTCCGCAGCAGCGACCTGGTGGTCGTGCTCGGCGGCGTGGCCGCCGCCGTGGGGTTGGCGCTCGCCGGGATCGGTTTCGCGGCCGCGTCGGGCGGTGGCGGGGCGGGTGCGGCGCAGGCCGCCGTCCAGTTGTTCTACATCGTGATCCGGACCGGGTCCAACCTCGTGTCGTTCGCCCGGCTCGCCGCGTTCGGCCTCGTGCACGCCGCGCTGGGAGCACTGGTGTGGCAGGGCACCACCGCGCTGGTCATGTTCGCCGGGTTCGCCGGCGTCGCCGCGGCGATCGTGGTCTTCCTGCTGGGCAACGCCCTGGCGTTCTCCCTGGAGGCCCTCGTCGCCGCCATCCAGGCGCTGCGGCTGGAGTTCTACGAACTGTTCTCACGGGTCTTCGAGATCGAAGGCCGTCCCTTCCGCCCATGGCACCTGGAGGCGCGATGATCGTCTGGTTGGCAGGCTTGCCGGTGCTCGCCGCGGCGTCCCTGGGAGCGGTCGCGCTGACCGTGTTCCTCGGACTGGACGTGCTCCTGCTGGTGGCAGCGGCGGTCGTGCTGATCGTCACGCTCACCGGCGGGCAGGCGGACGCCGACCCCGTCGCTCTCGCGCAGACGGCCCCGGCCACGGCCAACTGGGCCGCGCTGATCGGCGCGGCCATCTCGGTCGCCGGATCATCCATCGGCGCGGCCATCGCCGTCGCCTACACCGGAGCCGCCGCGCTGGCCGCGCTCAGCGAGCGGCCCGAGCTGTTCGGCCGGGCCATGGTGATCGTCGGCTTGGCCGAGGGGATCGCCATCTACGGGCTGATCGTCGCGGTGATCCTCATCGGGAAGGCGTGAACGATGGGCTCTGTAGCGGTGATCGGCGTTCGGACACAGGTCCAGGGCTGGGCGCTGGCCGGAGCACGGGTGTGCGCGGCCGACGACCCCGCGTCCGTCGTACACGCATGGGATCAGCTCGGTGACGACGTCTCGGTCGTGCTGCTCACCGAGGCCGCGGCCGACGCGCTGGCGGCCGAGCTGGTCGAACTGGCCTGGCCGCTCGTGGTGGTGATCCCGCGATGACCGTCCAGGTCGAGGCGCTCGCGCCGGTGAGTTCCGCGCTGCTGGCCCGCGCCGGAGACGAGGCGGGTCGGGAGGTCGCCGAGGCCAGGCGGCAGGGCGACGACCTGCTCGCACAGGCACGCGGCAGGGCACGGGCGATCCTCGACGAGGCCGCCGACGCGGGCCGATCCGACGCGGCCGTCGCGATAGCTGCCGAGCACAGCCACGCCCGGCGCGCGGCGCGCGCACTGGAACTCGACGCGCAGAAGGAGATCCACGACCTGCTGCGCCGCGAGGTGGCCGCCGTCGTCGCCCGCCTCGTCGCCCGCCCGGAGGTGCGGGCCAGACTGGTCGCGGCCGTGCGTGCCGCACTCGGGCCGGACGCCGCCGTGCTCGACGCGCCGGGCGGAGGCGTGATCGGACAGGTGCCGGGCAGGCTGGTCGACCTCAGCGTCCCCGCGCTCGCGGACCGCGCCGTCGAGGACCACGGCGGACGAGCACAGGAGCTGTGGGAGCCATGAGCACGGGACGGGTCATCAGGGTAGCGGGGCCTCTGGTGGAGGTGGAAGCCGTCGGTCCGGTGGCGATGTACGACCTGATCGCGCTCGGACCGCAGGCCGTGCCGGGCCAGGTGGTCGCCATCAGCGACGGGCACGTCAGCGTGCAAGCCTACGAGTACACCGGTGGGCTCGGACCCGGCGCCGCGGCCGTTCCGCTGCACCGGCCGCTGTCGGTGCGCCTGGGACCCGGCCTGCTCGGCCAGGTCTTCGACGGGCTGCTGCGTTCGCTGTCGGTGGCCCCGACGTTCCTCGTGCCGGGCGTGCGCGCCGAGGAGGACGACCGGACCTGGCGGTTCGAGCCGCGGGTACGGGTGGGTGATCGGGTCACGGCCGGGCAGGCGCTCGGCGTGGTGTCCGGCCGTGGGCCCCCTGGAGCACCGCGTTCTCGTGCCACCGGGAGGGGGTGGGGTGCTGGAGTTCGTGGCGGCGGGGGAGTGCGACGCGGACGCCGTTGTCGCCACGGTGTCCGGGGTGGGCATCGGCCTGTTCACCGAATGGCCGGTGCGCGTCCCCCGCCCCTACCGGGCTCGGCGCGGCGAAGTCGAGCCGCTGAACACCGGTCAGCGCGTGCTGGACCTGCTGTACCCGATCGCGCGGGGGAGCACCGCCGCGGTCCCAGGTGGGTTCGGCACCGGCAAGACGATGCTGCTGCAACAGCTCGCCAAGTGGTGCGACGCGGACGTGATCGTCTACATCGGTTGCGGGGAAAGGGGAAACGAGCTGGCCGAGATCGTCGCCGAACTGCTCGACCTCGCCGACCCGCGCACCGGTGGGCGCCTGGCCGACCGCACGGTGGTCATCGCCAACACCTCGAACATGCCGATGATGGCGCGCGAGGCCAGCATCTACACCGGCGCCGCCGTCGCGGAGTACTTCCGCGACATGGGCCACCACGTGGTCGTCATCGCGGACTCCACGTCGCGCTGGGCCGAGGCGCTGCGCGAGTTCGCCTCGCGGACCGGGGCACTGCCTGCTGAGGAGGGCTACCCGGCGGATCTCGCGTCGGCGCTGGCGGCGTTCTACGAACGCGCGGGCGCCGTGGAGACCCTGGGCGGATCGACCGGATCGGTGACCATCGTCGGGGCGGTGTCCCCGCCAGGCGGGGACATGACCGAGCCCGTCACCGCGCAGACGGAGCGCTTCGTGCGCGCCCGGTGGACGCTCGACCGGGATCTCGCCTACGCCAGGCACTACCCGGCTGTCTCGTGGTCGAACTCGTTCTCGCGCGACGCGACCGCCATCGGCGCCCACCACGAGCGCGTGGACGACCGGGGCTGGTCCGGGCGGCGCGCGCGGGTGATGGGACTGCTGGCCGAGGAGGACCGGCTGACCGCGCTCGCGGAACTCGTCGGCGCCACCGCGCTGTCGGGTCCCGAACGAGTGGTGCTGCTGGGCGGCCGGTTGCTGCGGGAAGGCGTGTTGCAGCAGAACGCTCAGTCCAGTGTGGACGCCTACTGCGGTTCGGCGAAGACCGGGGCGCTCGTCGACGCGGTCCTCGCGGTGGTGGACGAGTGCCGCGAGCTGGTCGGTGCGGGCCTGCCCGCGGCCTCGGTGGAGGAGTTCGACTTCTCCGGGCTGATCAGACTGCGGGAGGACGCGGACCCGCACGACGTCGGAGTGGTCGACCGGTGTCGGAAGTCGGTGCTGGCAGGGCTGAGGGGACTGACATGACCGTCGAGTTCACCGGGGTGCGCGAACTCCGCGGTCCGCTGGTCGTCGTGGGCGGGGTGAGCGGCGTCGGCTGGGACGAGTTCGTGCGGATCAGGCTCGCCTCCGGCGAGCAGCGGCACGGCCTGGTGCTCGAGGTCGATCGCGATCTCGCTGTCGTGCAGGTGCTGGAGGGCACCGCGGGCATGGATTCCGCGGGAACCCGGCTGGAGTTCACCGGCAGCCCGCTGAGCATTCCCGTCGGAACCGGCTGGCTGGGACGGGTGTGCGACGGCCGGGGCGATCCGGCGGACGGCGGGCCTCCGGTGTTCGGGACGGCCAGTGCGCCGGTGGTCGGCGCCCCGCTGAACCCGACCTGGCGCGAGCCGCCCGCCGAACCCGTGATCACCGGTGTCTCGGCGATCGACTCGCTCACCACGTTGGTGCGCGGGCAGAAGCTGCCGCTGTTCTCCCTTCCCGGACTACCGCACCTGGAGCTGGCCACCCAGATCGCCGCGCGGTCCACAGTGGAGGGGGAGCCGTTCTGCGTCGTGTTCGCGGGTATCGGCCTCACCCACACCGACGCCGCGTTCACGCGGGACGCCCTGGAGGAGCGCTCCGCGGCGGGAGAACTGGTGCTGCTGCTCAACACCGCCGACGAGCCGGTTATCGAGCGGATCATGACGCCTCGGATCGCGCTGACCATCGCCGAGTCGTTGGCGTTCCGCGAGGGCAGGCACGTGCTGGTGGTGATGACCGACATGACCAGCTACGCCGAGGCGCTGCGCGAGGTCTCCTCCGCACGGGGCGAGATCCCGGCCAGGCGGTCCTATCCCGGTTACCTCTACAGCGATCTCGCGTCGCTGTTCGAGCGCTGCGGTCGGATCCGCGGGCGGCCGGGCTCGGTGCCCGTGCTGCCCGTGCTCACCATGCCCGGCGGCGACATCACCCATCCCGTCCCCGACCTCACCGGGTACATCACGGAGGGGCAGATCGTGTTCTCGGCCGACGCGCACGCTCGCGGTGTGTACCCCCCGATCGATCCGCTGTCGTCGCTGTCCAGGCTCATGCGCAACGGCGCCGGGCCGGGCCGCACCCGCGACGACCACCTGGATCTCGCCGCGCAGTTGCTCGCCGCACTCGCCAGGGCGCGTCAGGTCCGGGACCTGTCCGAGCTGATCGGCGTGGCCGCGCTGAGCACCACCGATCAGGCCTACCTCGGGTTCGAGGCGGCGTTCCGCGACGACCTGCTCAGCCAGCGCCCCGACGAGACCCGAGACCTGAACGACACGTTGGAGCGGGCGTGGCGCGTCCTGCTGCACCTGTCACGCAGAGAACTCGTCATGCTCCCGGCGGCGCTTGTGGAGGCGCGATGACCACCGTCCGCGTTCCGCCGGGGCGTGCGGGGCGCCAGTGGCTGCGCCGTCGACTGGACTCGGCCGCGCACGCTGCGTCGCTGCTGGAGCGGAAGTCGCGCGCGTTGCGCGAGGAGCAGCACCGGCTGGAACTCCAGGTCCACCACACCGGCGAGGAGTGGACCTCGGCCGAGGAGGCGGCGAGGAGTTGGCTGCTGCGAGCCGCGATGGCGGGCGGCCAGCGGGGAATCCGCTTGGCGTGCACGGCCGAGCAGGCCGAGGTCACCATCACCTGGGCGACCTCCATGGGCGTGCGCTACCCGGCCCGAGCGGTGTGCGCGTTGCCGCAGGCCGAGTCGAGCCTGCCGGGAAGCACAGCGGTCGTCCGGGCGGCGCAGGAGCACCGCGCGGCGCTCGCCGCGGCCGTGCGCCACGCTGTCGCCGTGGCGGCGCTGAGCAGGGTGAGCGCGGAGGTCGACAAGACCCGGCGGAGCGTGAGAGCTCTGCGGCAGCACTGGATTCCCCGTTTGGAGGAGGCGCGGACACGGGTCGAGTTGGCCTTGGAGGAGCAGGAGAGCGCCGAGGGTGTGCGGCACCGGTGGGCCGCCGGGCGCTCCTCCCCGAGGGGGGAGCGTAGGCAGGCGCCCCAGTAGCCCCGCCGAGCCATTCGCACCGGCCCTGTCGAAGATCGCCTCCACGACCTGACGTGGCCGCGTTTCCGCTTCGGGCGGATCTCGGCGATCCTCGCGTCAGCAGATCCGCGGCAGTCCGTTGCGCGCCGCGCCTGTGCGGGGAAGCGGTCGTGTGGCGACAATGCCCGGTATGGACGCCGACGACGTGCCCGTCAGGGTGCTGCTGGTCGAGGACGAGCCCGAGCTGACCGCGATGCTGATCCGACTGCTGACCGAGGAGGGGTATCTGGTCGACGTGGCGGAGGACGGGCAGCGCGGGCTGCACCTCGGTCTCACCCGCGCCTACGACGTGGTCGTGCTCGACCGGGGCCTGCCCGCGATCGAGGGGCTGGACCTGCTCGCCCGCTGGCGGGGCCGGGGCATGACCACACCGGTGCTGGTGCTCTCGGCGTTGGGCAACCCCGCCGACCGGGTCGCCGGGCTCGACGCGGGAGCCGAGGACTACCTGGGCAAACCGTTCGACGTCGACGAACTGCTGGCCCGCCTGAGGGCGTTGCGCCGCAGGCATCTCGACACCGCCCGCACCCTCCCGCTGCCCGGAGGGTCGCTGGACGTGGACGGCCGGGAGGCCACCGTCGGCGACCGGGTGGTGTCGTTGTCGGAACGCGAATGCGCCCTGCTGGTCACCCTGGCAACCCGGCCGACCCGAGTGTTCACGCGGGACGACCTGCGCGGCCTGGTGTTCGAGGACGCCCAGCCGGAGGTCGTGGAGAGCTACGTGCACTACCTGCGCCGCAAACTCGGCCCCGAGATCGTGGCGACGGTCCGCGGCCGCGGCTACCGACTCGGCCGGGTCCGGTGAGGTCCGCCGACGCCACGCTGCTGCGCCGCACCGCGTTCCGCGTCGCCGCGCAGACGACCCTCGCCGTCGCGGTCACCGTGCTCGTGCTCGGCGCCATCGCCCTGCTGGTCGTGCTCGACAACCAGCACAGCGACAACGACTCGCTGATGGCGAGCGCCATCGCCGAGGCCGACGACGTCGTGGACCCGCCCGCCGGGACGTGGCTCGTAGTCCTGCGCGGGGGCGTCGTGACCGCGACTCCGGGGATCCCAGCGGGAGCCTCCGACGAGGCGAGCCTGCGCGGCAGCACGGCCGACCGGACGTCGGTGACCAAGGACCGCAGGGCTGACGGGCGCGAGTACCGCGTGCGCACCGAGCCCTCGGACGACGGCGCTATCCAGGTCGTCCTCGACCTGAGCGGGGACCACCGCCAACGCGCCCGGCTGCTCGAAGCCCTCGCCCTCGTCGGAGGCCTCGGTCTGCTCGCCGCCGCGGGCATCGGCGCCTGGCTCGGCCGCCGCGCGGTCGTGCCGATGGCGGGCGCTCTGGCCCGTCAGCGCCGGTTCGTCGCCGACGCGGGGCACGAGCTGCGCACCCCCGTCACGTTGCTCAGCACCAGGGCCCAGCTGATCCGGCGCGCACTGCGGACCGGCTCCGACGTGGCGTCCGATGTGGACCGACTGGTCCTCGACGCCGACCACCTCGCCGCGATCCTCGACGACCTGCTGCTGGCTGCCGACCCCCGCGAACACGAGGCGCCCGAGGTCGTCGACCTCGACATCGTGGTCGCCAGAGCCGTGGAGAGCGCGGGTGTCGAAGCGCGCGACCGCGGCATCCTGCTCACCACCCGCTCCGCGGGAGCCGCGCCGGTCCTCGGGTCGCCCGCGAGCCTGGCCCGCGCGGTGACCGCCCTGCTCGACAACGCGGTCCGGCACGCGACCGGTGAGGTCGTCGTCGAGCTGCGCGTCGAACGCAACCGCGTCGAACTCGACGTCACCGACGACGGGGCCGGTATCGCACCCGAGGTGCTGCCGACCCTGTTCGACCGCTTCGCCACCGCTCCCGACCGGGTCGTCACCGGCCGCAGGCGCTACGGCCTCGGTCTCGCCCTGGTCAGCGAGATCGCCGCCCGGCACCACGGCACCATCACCGCCGCCTCGACCGGGCACGGCGCCCGATTCCGACTCGCGCTCCCCGGCTTCCCAGGAGACTCCAAGAATTCCACGACATCCTGACCGGGCCGACCACCACCGAGCCCCAAGGGACGACATGCCTGTCTTCGTCTTCGGACTGCCCCTGCACGTCCTCGTCGTCCACGCCGTCGTCGTCCTCGTACCGCTGGCCGTGCTGGGAACCGTCGTGGTGGCGCTCTGGCCCGCGGCCCGCCGCCGTCACGGGTGGCTGGTCGTGGGCGTGACCGCCGCGGCCACGGTCTCCGTTCCGATCGCCAGCGGCAGCGGGGAGGACCTGCGCGACCGGCTCGTCCCCACAGACCTGATCCGCGAACACGCCCACCTCGGCGACCAACTGCTCGTCTTCGTCGCCGTCCTGTTCGCCGTCTCCACCGCTCTGGTCTGGTTCACCCGCCACGACGAGCCGACCGCCACCCGCCGTGCGCCCAAGCCGCTCGTCATCGCCTTGGCCGGGCTGACCGTGCTCTCGGCCGTCGTGTCCGGCGTCCAGGTCGCCCGCATCGGCGATTCCGGCGCCCGCGCGGCCTGGGCCGAGACGAACTACACCGCGCCCCGACCCGATCACGAGGGCTGACCCGACGACCGCGAACCCGTCCGGCTCGGCGCACAGCGGACTCACAGGTCGCTCATGTGCCGGACAAGGGATCGCCGACGAACCTGGTGGTCACGTCCGACCCAAGGAGTGCCGATGGACCACGTAGAGGCCACAGGGCGGGTATCCCCGCCCACGCCGCGTGCCCTTCCCGGCGCGCACGGTCAGAGGACGCCCGCATGAGCGTCGTCCTCACCAGACCACCCGCGACCGCGGTCGCCACCACGGCGCGGGCCGACGCGGGCGTCCGGATCGGCGCGGCCGTCGCGCTGTGGGCGGGCCTGGTGCTCGTCGCGTACTGGTGGGTGGCGGGCGGTGGCATCGGCGACCTCACCGGCTGGACGAGCGCGCTGACGGCGCTTGGCAGGCTCACCGGCCTGGTGTCGGCCGACCTGCTGCTGGTCCAGGTGCTGCTGCTGGCCAGGGTGCCCGTGCTGGAGCGGGCGTTCGGGCAGGACCGGCTGATCGCGCTGCACCGGATCGTCGGCTTCACCTCGGTCAACCTGATGTTCGCCCACGTCGTCCTCATCACGTGGGGCTACGCCGCCGGGGAACTCCTCCGGGTGCCCGCGACGTTCTGGGAACTCACCACCGACTACCCCGCGATGCTGCTGGCGCTGGCAGGCACCGTGTGCCTGGTCATGACCGCGGCCACCAGCGTCCGGGCCGCCCGCGCCAAGCTCCGCTACGAGTCCTGGCACCTGCTGCACCTCTACGCCTACCTCGGCGTCGGTCTCGCCCTGCCCCACCAGCTGTGGACCGGCCAGGAGTTCCTGTCCTCCACCGCGGCCACCGTCTACTGGTGGTCGCTGTGGGGTGCCGCGCTGGGCGCGGTGCTGGTGTGGCGGATCGGCATCCCGCTGTGGCGCAACGCCCGACACCGGCTGCGCGTCACCGCCGTGGTGTCCGAAGGCGACGGCGTCGTCTCGGTGCACCTCACCGGGCAGGCCCTGGACCGGTTCCCCGCCTCGGCAGGCCAGTTCCTCCTCTGGCGGTTCCTCGACCGGCAGGGCTGGACCCGCGGTCATCCGTACTCGCTGTCGGCCGCACCCGACGGGCACAGGCTGCGCATCACGGTCAAGGAACTCGGCGACGGCAGCAGGGACGCGCGGTCGATCCGCCCCGGCACACGGGTCTTGTTCGAAGGCCCGTTCGGCAGGCTCACCGCACGGGCCCGCACCCGTGCGGGCGTGGCGCTGATCGGCGCAGGCGTCGGCATCGCACCACTGCGCGCGCTGGCGGCCGGACTCGACTACGCACCTGGAGAAGTGGTCGTGCTGCACCGGTTCACCCGCCTGCCGCTGTTCGCGGACGAATTCCGCCTGCTCACCGGGCAGCGGGGACTGCGGGTGGTGGACCTCCCCGGCCACCGCCGTGGCCCCGACTCCTGGCTCGGCGCGGGTGTCCACGCCGACGACGTGACCGCCTTGCGGACGTTGGTGCCCGACATCGCCGACCGCGACGTGTACGTGTGCGGGCCGGAGCAGTGGGCCGAGTCCGTACGTCACGCGGCCACCGCCGCGGGCGTGCGCCCGGACCGGCTGCACATCGAGAAGTTCGCGTGGTGACGTCGTGAAGCGCATCGTCCTGTGGCTGCTCAGCACCGTCACCGTCGTGGCGCTCCTGTTCGGCTACCGCACATCCCTGGCAGGCCCCCAGTCCGTCACTGCCGACCCCTCCACGCGGCCGGTGACCGACCCCGGCACAGGCGGCACCGCGGACTCGCGCACCGTGACCGGGCCGTCGGTCGACACGCGGTGGGGGCCGGTGCAGGTTCAGGTGACCATCAGCGGGGGGCGGGTCACCGCGATCACCGTGCCGGTCTACCCCGACGGCAACCGCAAGGACCAGCAGATCAACGCTCGCGCCCTGCCGATCCTGGTGCGGGAGGCGATCGACGCCCAGAGCGCCGACGTCGACATGGTCAGCGGCGCGACGGTGACCAGCGAGGGGTACGTCGAGTCGTTGCAGGGCGCCTTGGACCAGGCGGGCCTGTGACCACCCGGTACGTCGACCACGTCATGGGGATGCCCATCAGTCTGGCGCTCCGCGGCAGGCACGCCGCCGACGACCGCGCCCGCACCGCCTGGGCCGACGTGATGGCGTCGTTGCACTGGGTGGACCGGGTGTTCAGCACCTACCGGGCCGAGTCCTTCGTGTCCCGGCTGGGCCGGGGCGAGGTGGACGTGGCCGACTGCCCGCCCGAGGTCGCCGAGGTCATGGCGCTGGGGGACCTGGCCGAGCAGCGGTCCGACGGGGCGTTCCGCGTGCGCCGGGCCGGCGCCGACGGCGCGGTCGTGCTCGACCCCAGCGGCGTGGTCAAGGGCTGGGCGGTCGAACGCGCCTCCGTGCACCTCGAAGCCTTGGAAGAGACCGACTTCTGCCTCTCGGCGGGAGGTGACATGCTCTGCCGCACCTTCGATCCGGACGCCCGTCCGTGGCGGATCGGCATCGAGGACCCGCACGACCCGACCAAGCTGATCGCCGTCGTGCCGGTGTCCACCGGAGCCGTGGCCACCTCCGGCGCCACCCACCGCGGCAGGCACGTTGTCGACGCCCGCATCGGCCGCCCACCGGCCGACGTCGCGTCGGTCACGGTGGTGACGGCTTCGTTGACGTGGGCCGACATCGACGCCACGACCGCCTACGCCCACGACCGCGACGCCGCGGCGTGGCTGAGCGGGCAACCCGGCCGAAGCGGTCTCGTGGTGTGGTCGGACACGTCGACCACCATCGTTCGGTAGCGTCCGGCCAGCCCTCCGGGAACGTCCGGTGGAGGTGGTCGACGACGGTTACCGCGGCTCTCGGGTCAGGCGGTTGATCGCCGCGCCGGTGATGGCCGCCATGGTCGCCGCCATGAGCAGGCCTGCCAGCACCCCAATCAGCACTCGGAGCGGAAGTCCTTGCCCTGGTTGCCACAGCGGGGTGGCGACCGCGAGGAAGACGACCAGCGCCGTCCCCCACGCGAGTGCTGTCGCCCATATCCACCGGTGCGCGCGCTCCACGTGGTGCCGGAGCACCGTCCATTGCGCACCGCCGATCGACAGGAGGACGGCCATACCCGAGATCGCGGCCAGTGGAACGAGCCCGGCAAGGGGCAACGACGCGAGCTGCTTCCCGTTCGCGGACACGCCCATGGCCACCGCCCAGGCGAAGCCGGCCGCGAGCGCGGTGGCGGCGATCCACCGCGTGACGGGGAAATCGGGCAGCACCCGGCGCAGCACGTGGGCCTGCGTCCAGCCGAGCACCGCACCTTCGACCACACCCGCCAGGACGAGCAGCGGCGGTGACGCGTTCACCGCGCCCACGATCGCGGGGACCGCGAATCCGCCGAACTCGCCGGCGGTCACCCACCAGAACCACGCGCGTCCCGCTTTCCGATCGCGGAGGTGGACCGGAGTTGTCATGCGTCAACGGTGTGTCGCTCCAGCCGTGCGGAGCAGAGGCCAAGGTCCCGTTTCCCGGCCGTGGACGTCCTCCGCTCGCTCGTGATGACCGCAAGTGCCGTTTCGAGGTGGGACGGGGTTCGTCCGCGGCACCGCTCAGCCGCGGGAAACAACCGGCCGTGGGATCAAGGCACCGCTTGGTGGATCGGAACTTCTGGCTCGTCGTGAACGGGCCTCCCGCAGGTCGAACGCCATCGACCACCGCGGTGACCACCGGACCTGTGCACTCGGGACCAAGGGCCGCGTCGCCCTGCCCGCAGGCCTCCTAGCGTCGGAGGTGTGGTCGCCAAGAGGTGGACGGCCACCTGCGGTCGTGGAGGTGAGCTGTGGTGACGGGTACGAAGAACTCGGTGGTGGTCGGCGTCGACGGATCGGTGTCGTCGATGGACGCGGTGCGGTGGGGCGCTGGGGAGTGCGCGCGGCAGGGCAGCGTGCTGCGGCTGGTGCACGCCTACCTGATGCCCGCCAGGGTGGCGCCGACCGTTCTCGCGGTCGGCTCGCGGATCCGCGACGCGATCGGGGTGCAGGGGAGGAGGTGGCTCGCCGAAGCCAAAGCGGCGGCGGTCGCCGCGGCGCCGGACGTCACCGTCGAGACGGAGCTGGTGCTCGGCGCGGCCGTTCCAGTGCTGGTCCACGAGTCCGCGGACGCCAGGATGATCGTGCTCGGATCACGGGGGCTCGGCGGTTTCGCCCGACTCCTGGCGGGATCGACGGCGCTCGGGGCGTCCACGTGCGCCGAGTGCCCGGTCGTCGTGGTCAGGGGCAGTGCCACCGAGGACGGGCCGGTGGTGGTCGGTGTGGACGGGTCGGTCGCCGGTGAGGCGGCGGCGGGCTTCGCGTTCGAGGTGGCGGCCGCCTGGGGTGCGCCGCTCGTGGCGGTGATCGCGTGGACCGATTTCCTTGAGCCCGCCGCCTACGACCGGACCTGGCCGCGGCCGGAGTGGTCGCGGGTGGAGGAGGTCGAGCTGCGGGTGCTCGACGAGAGCCTGGCGGGGTGGCGGGAGAAGTTCCCCGACGTGCGCGTCGAACGCGTCGTGACGGACGAACCGCCGGTGCGTTCGCTGCTGCACCAGGCGCGGAAGGCCCGACTGCTCGTGGTCGGCAGCCGTGGTCACGGCGTGCTGGCCGGGATGCTCCTGGGATCGACCAGCCAGGCGCTGGTCCACCACTCGCCCTGCCCTCTGGTGGTCGTTCGCCCCCGGTGACGGTCGCGGAACCCGCTGCGCGGCAGGCAACTCGTGTCAGGGTCCGAAGTCCCGTGGAAGTAGGCCGGTTGGACTCTCACCCCGTCCGCCGCGGTGGACGAGCGTGGAAGTGCACAGCCGACAAGGAGAAGACATGCGCCACGCAGGACAGACCGCCATCGAGAACATCCAGGTTTCGTTGACGGCGAAGGTGCCCGACGACGCACGCGACTACGCGGTGACGAAGGTCGGGGCACTGGCGAAATATGCGCCCGCACCGGTGGACCTCGCGGCCGTGCGGCTGACGACGACGGCTGACCGCAGGACCCGACCGCTGGTCGTCGCGCACGCCCGGTTGACCGTGAACGGCACCGGGGTGAACGCCG
>JBDSAJ010000747.1:0-3667 GCA_039922235.1 Umezawaea sp. | reverse complement strand
CCACGCTGGAACCAGCGGATGACGCCTCCAGGCGCCATCACGAAAGTCGCCCGGCGAGCGGTCGGCGACCAAGGAGGATTCATGTCCACCAAGCAGGTTCCCGCCCAGTCGCACAGCGCCCGGACGGTCGTCCCCGCCGACCGGGCGGCTCGGCCGTTGGCGGTCCTGCGCATCGTCACCGGCCTGGTGTTCTTGTGGGCCTTCATCGACAAGGCTTTCGGCCTCGGCTACAGCACGGTCTCGGAACGCGCCTGGATCAACGGGGGTTCGCCCACCAAGGGCTTCCTCGGACACGTCGCGGTCGGGCCGCTGGAGTCGACGTTCCACGGCTGGGCGGGAGCCGCGTGGGCCGACTCGCTGTTCATGCTGGGTCTGCTCGCCATCGGCATCGCACTGGTGCTGGGAATCGGGATGCGCATCGCCGCGGTCTCCACCGCCCTCATGATGCTGATGATGTGGGCCGCCGAATGGCCGCCTGCCCAACACACCTCAGCCGGTGCGGCGAGCGGCTCCACCAACCCGCTGATCGACTACCACGTCATCTACGCCATCGTCGCCATCGCGCTCGCCTACGCGGCCGCGGGCGATACGTGGGGCCTTGGCCGCACGTGGGCGAAGCTCCCCTTCGTCCAGACCAACCAGTGGCTGCGCTGACCGGTGACCCGCGACGGGAGCCGGATGTCCCGCCCGCACCGGGGCCACGGACCCTGTTCCGACGTCCGTGGCGGAGGTGGACTGGGGTCATGGAGCTCAGGTCCAGGAACGGTGTGACCGCCACCCGCCCGAGGAGTTCGGTGGTGAACCGGTTGGTGCTGCGCCTTCTCGGCTCGGCGGCACACCGACTGGTGGACGGGAAGGTGTGCGGGCTGCGCTACCGCACGGTGAGCGGTACCACCGTCGAACTGCCCGTGCAGTACGTCCGCGACGGCGACCGGTTGGTCGTGGTCGCGGGTGGGGCGTCGGGCAAGCGGTGGTGGCGGCACTTCCGCACCGGCGCACCCGTCGAGGTGCTGGTGAGTGGGGACCGGGTCACCGGGTCGGCCATCGTCGTGCACGGAGCCGAGCACCGCACGGCGCTGGACGCCTATCGCAGCGTCTTCCCCCGCGTGACCGCCGACGCCGAGGTCGTGGCGATCATGGTCGAACAGCCCTCGACCAAGCGCTCCCTGCTGCGAGGTACGGCGCTCATGCGCGTGTGGCTCCCGAGCGTCACCCTGGCCGAGTTCCTGGGCTTCGCGGTCCCCGCCGGTGTAGGCGCGATCACCGCGGACAGCCCCATCGTGCTGGCCGTTCCCGTCCTCCTGGCCGCAGGCGCCGTCGAGGGTGCGGCACTGGGATGGGGACAGTCATCCGTGCTGCGCCGCGCCCTGCCCGAGCTGTCGCGCTCCCGTTGGGTCGCGGCAACCTCCGCGGCGGCGGTCCTCGCCTACCTGGCGGGCCTCGCTCCCTCAACCTGGGGCGCGGTGATGACGACCTGGCCCCCGGTGCCGATGATCCTGGCGGCCGGTGTCCTGGGCTGCGTGCTGCTGGGCTCGATCGGCACCGCGCAATGGCTGGTCCTGCGCCATCACCTGCCACGGGCAGGCAGCTGGATCGCCACCACCGCCGCCGCTTGGCTGCTCGGCCTGGCCGTCTTCCTCGGGTTCGCCACGCCGCTGTGGCAGCCCGGTCAGCCCCTCCCGCTGATCGTGCTCATCGGCATCGCGGGCGGACTGCTGATGGCCGCGACCACCACCGCCGTCACCGGGTACGCCCTGCGCCGCCTACTCCCACAACGGTGAGCCCAGCACAGCCACCGGTCCCCGCTCACCTCCTCCCGGACTCCACGGACGCGCTGTGGTCGGGCACGAACGTCTGGAGGTGGCGCGGCGCGCGGAGGTAGCCGTTGGTCGCGGGCCTGCTGGGCAGTTCAACCGGGGGCGAGCGGACGTCGTGGTAGTCGATGCCCGAGTGGATTGAGGTGCTCGGTGATCCGCTTGATCGCGCTGCCCTTCCTCGCCGCGTCACGGCCCTCGAACACCACCACCAACCGCGCACCCTCGACCCGGACCCATTCCTGCAGCTTCACCAACTCGGTCTGCAACCGGTACAGCTCGCGCTCGCAGGGCTCGCGGCGCATCCGCTTCCCGGCCGTCACCTCGGTTCCCCCGTCCGCGCGAGCAGCCGGAGCAAGTCACCCCGTGTCACCACGCCCACCAACTCGTCGTCACCGAAGACGAACAACCTGCGCACCCCTGACTCGGCCAGTCGCCGCGCGGCCAAGCCGACCGCGTCGTGCCGGTCGACGGTGACCACCGGACGCGTCATCACCTGCCAGGCGACGAGTCCGCCCGCCTTGCGCAGCCTGCGTTCAGCGGCGCGGTTCGCCGGAGGAACCGCGGACGGCCCGCCGAATTCGATCCGGGCGACCAGGTCCGCCTCGGATACCACTCCCGCGACGAGGCCGAGGTCGTCGATGACCGGCATCGCGCCGAAGCGGTGCTCCGACAGCGTCCGGACGATGTCCTCGACGGGGGTGTTGATGCCGACGGTGACGACCTCGTCCGTCATCACCGAGTCGACGGTCGCTTCAACCATGCCGGTCCTCCGATCCTCTCCGCCCAGCGACGACGTCGTGTCCACTCGGGTTCGATCGCCGTCCATTCGGCTTCCCGGCGCACGCCGAACCCGCACCCCCTTGAGCGGCGCGGATCCGGCGTGTCCTCACGCTGGTCAGCGGCATGACCGGTCCTGGTTGCGCAGACCGCGCAGGAACGGGTCCACCGGCCGCACGGGAACGATCCGCACGCGCGCGTCCACGACCTGGCACCGGTCGCCTGTGGCGATCACCGGGTTGAGGTCCAGCTCGGCGATCTCGGGCACGAGTTCGGCCAGCTTCGACACCCGCAGCAGCACGTCGCGCACGGGGATCTCGGCCACGTCGTGGAACACGCCCTCGGCGGCCCGGAACCCGTGCAGCAGGTCGTCCGCGTCCGCGGCGGACAGCGGGGCGAGCGCGGCGGCCCGGTCGTCGAGGAGGTCGGTGTCGACACCGCCGAGGCCGGTCACCACCAGCGGGCCGAACTGCTGGTCGTTGACCACGCCCACGAGCAGTTCCCGACCGCGGGCGACCATCGGCTGCACGAACGCGCCGCGCAACTGCTCGCCGAACAGCCACCGGAACCGGCCGAACGCCTCCCCCGCCGCTTCCGGGGTGTCCAGGTCGAGCACGACACCGCCGCCGCTGCTCTTGTGCAGCAGGTCCACCGCGATGGCCTTGAGCACGACGGGGCAGCCGAACCCCCGCTGCGCGGACGCGGCGGCCTCGGCCGTCGTCACGACGATCCCGCCGAGCACGGGCAGCCCGAAGGCGCCCAGCAGTTCGACGACCTGGTCCGGGCCCAGCCATCCGCCGTCCGGTTCGGTGGCGAGGTGGTCGGTCACGACCGTGCGCGCCCTGACCAGGTCGATCCCGTCGACCTCGTCGGGACCGGGCAGCGGACGCGCCAGCCGCTCCGCGCGCTCGGCGAGCTTCGCGAGCACTGCGGCCGCCTGCGCGGGGTCGGTGTAGCTGGGCACCGGTCCCGCCTGCACGGCTGCCGCCTGCCCGGCGTCGACCGCGAGAACGGGCTTGTCGGGTACCGGGTGCACGCCGCCCGCCGGGTCGCCCAGCGCGGTGGGGACCGTG
>JBDSAJ010000746.1:0-10864 GCA_039922235.1 Umezawaea sp. | reverse complement strand
CTCGTGCCGTCGGTGAACCACACCGTGGAACCGTCGAAGCGCTCGATCGCGGGCTTGACCACGATGTCGCCGTGACCGATCCGGCTGAGCAGTTCGTCGGAGATCGTGATGGGCCTGGTGAACAGCTCGTGGTCCGGCTTGGGGATGCCGAAGTCGGTCAACTTGCCGTGCACGATCCTCAGCAGGGTCTTGATCAGGTGCTGCTGTTCGGCCAACGTCAGCCTGTTCCACCAGCGCGTCATGGGGATCTCCTCGATGGACATGCCCAGCAGCGTCTTCGGGGTCACGTGCTGGCTTCGCCGGAACGAGAGGATCGTCTTCCGCGCGAGCCTGGACAGCTCGACGGACAGGTCCGCGGCCGAGTTGCCGAAGCCCACCACCGCGACCCGCTTGTCGAGGTGCTCGAACGGGGTCGAGTAGTCGAAGGTGTGCTGCTGCACGCCGGGGAAGGAGTCCGATCCGGGGATCTCCGGACCGGGCCGCACCGGGTCCCACTGGTGCCCGGTGGCGACGATCACGTGGCTGAACGTCCTGCTGCTCTCCAGACCCGTCGACCGGTCGACCGCCACCACCTTCCACGTGGAATCCCGGTGCCGTGAGACGCTCACGACCTCCGTGTCGAACTCCATGTGCCGGACGAGGTCGTGCGCCTCCGCGTAGCCGACGAGGTAGTCGTGGATCTGGTCGTGCCGAGGGTGCTGCGGATAGTCCGACGGCATCGGGACGTCGGAGAATGCGGTGATCTTCCGCGAGGTGTTCATGTGCAGTGACCGATAGCCAGGGCCGGGTTCGCCGGTGCCGGTCTGTCGCCAAATGCCGCCTACGCCGCTGGTTCGGTCGATGCACACGAACGAGACGCCGCGCCCGCGCAGTCTTCGGGCGATCGCAAGGCCGGAAAAACCTGCGCCGACAATGCAAACCCGGTCGACAATGGGCTGTTCGGAGTCTTGACTTCTCTTCTTCTTGGCCATGGGCGATGGCGGCCTTTCGGTCATAGAGGATGGTAGGGGTGAGGGAAACGGCGTCGTGCTCGATCGTTCTGTCGCCCGGAGCCTGCCGAGTTTTATCGGTTACGGATTAATTCTCGCGTCTGGAGAGGTTGATTGTCCGCGCGGGTGGTCGATCAACCGCTGCCGCGGGCGAGTTCGACCGGGAACGGCACGGTCGATCACTCGGTGGGGTGCGCGTCGCGAGCCCGCCGCGATCCGGCCCGACGGCGGTCAGGCGAGTACCGGTCGTCCACGACCGCGGATCCCTCGGGGCAGCCGGCTAGCCGACCAGCGTGGCGACTCGCGGCGACGCCATCGCGTAGGCCTCGGACGACAGGTAGACGGTGACACCCGGCCGCGGTGCGCCCGCGCGCAGCGACACGTGGGCGATCAGACCGGTGCCCTCGGTGAGCGGGCGCCGTGCGACCGCGGCGAGCGCGTCCTCGAACGACCGCGGGTTCACGCGGTGGTGGTCCAGCACCGCGAGCACTCGCTCGCGGGCCTCCGCATCATCGTTGACGTAGGTCCTGACCGGCATGTACAGCGAGAAACCCCGCGGCCGGTCGACGTCACCCGGCAGGAAGCTGTAGCTGGAGACGAGCGGCCGTTCCAGGTAGGGCCCGGACTGCCCGCCGCTCATCGCGCAGAAGTCCCGGACGAGCTCCGGCGACACCCCGCGGGTGCAGGCGGCGGCCATCGCGGCGTCGTCCGCCGTGGCGTCCCGGTGCGACAGGTAGACCTTGACCCGTGCGCCGGGGGAGTCGTTGAGGTCCAGCGCGAAGAACGAGTAGCGGTCCAGTTCCCCGCGGCGGCGGGCGTGCTTGACGATCGTGGCGTGGCCCGCGCCGTAACCCAGGCGCGCCAAACCCTCGCCGACCAGCAGCGATGCCTCGGACTCCCCGCGCACCTCGGGGTTCAGGTAGATCTTGATCGCGGGCGGCGCGCCCTTGCGGAACACCAGCGAGAACCACAGCGAGAAGTCGCCACGGGGTTGGGCCGGGAGGAACAGGTCCCGAACGGCGTCGAACCGGTCCAGGGGCAGTCCGCAGCGGCGGGCCAGTGACTCCAGCACCTCCACCGCGGCGTCCATGTTGGCCGCTGGGCTCGGGTCGAGGGCGGTCGGCTCCAGCAGGACCCGGACCACGGTCGGCTCGCCGTCGGCGAAGGCCGTCGAGAACTCGAACGGCGTGCTGTCGTCAGCCACGCCGGAAGCCCAGGAAGGGGTTTTCGACAATGGCCTGAAGCCGCCTGGGCCGAGTGCTTCGCTCAAGAGTTCGACTGCATTATTCGTGAGTTCACCCAGGTGGACGGAATGAAGCAGTGCCTGCAACTGTCGGCCGCCAAAATCTCGAATCGAGACGCCTGTGGTGTTCACGATGCGACACTCCTTGTCCGTGGCGCAGGAAAAGCTACGCCGCAGTAGAGGCCTTTGTCCACTCGAATGCCAGGTCGTTGGCACGCCTGTGAGTGAACTTCCACACTGTTGACTCCGGGTCAAGCATCAATTAGGGGTTTTTCGGACGTCTGTCCACATGGAAGCCACTGGTCTATTTGGCCCTAGGTCCGCTGTCGGTTCATTCGATTGCACTAGCGCGAGCAAGGGGTGTCACCGGTGGTAATTTGCCGATATCGCGCAGATTTTTAACTTAACTGAGGTTGTGGGGACCCCGGTTTTACTTGGTATTGAGGTTTGAGGTTTCGCGCATCGGGCGGGGCTTGTTCGCGACCGTCGTCATCGTTCGGACGGGCCACCGCCGTCGTTCGGCGAGGACGGCGGCGCACGAGCGGTCGATCACCTGCCGTCGTGGACCGCGTCGGCCGCGGCGAAGTGCTCGATCAACGCCTCCAGGGCTTCCAGCGACCTGGGGCTCAGGTGTTGGGCGCGGGCGGCAATCTGCATCACCCGGCCGGTGTGGGTGTGGCGGGGTGAACTGGCCACCGGGATGAGATCACCGGGGTGGACCGCGAAGACCTCGGCGATGGCGACGATGACGTCCATGGTCGGGTTGTCGCTCTTGTTGTTGCGCAGGTTCGAGATGTACGGCTCGCTCTTGCCGATCAGGCGGCCGATCTCGGCGTTGGAGTAGTACGGCGACCGGCGGCGGCGGTTGTCGTCCGGCTGCGACCGGGGAATGGTCGACATGAGGTGGTCGAAGCGTTCGGCGAAGGTGGAGAACGTGCCGATGGCATCACGAGGATCGTGCTCCGTCACCCTGGCCCTCCCGCTCGCTCGCCGTGGTCACGGTTCCGAGGTGCACGGCCGTTCGCACATGCGGGTCGAGTATCAATCCCAGTTAAGTCGTTCGCAAACGGCCCTCTCTGCGGTGACTGCTCCACGAGGGTGATTCGGTAACTGGCGATGGGGTTCAACCGGGTTGGGAAAGGCCGCACCGCGCACGCCCGGCAGTGGTGCGGCCCCTCCGTCAGCCCGCGTAGTTGTGGAACCCGCGACCGCTCTTCTTGCCCAGCAGGCCCGCGTCCACCATTCGCAGCAGCAGCGGCGGCGGCGAGTACAGCGGCTCCTTGAACTCGTCGTACATCGACTCGGCGATGGCCTTGGTGGTGTCCAGGCCGATGAGGTCGGCCAGCCGCAGCGGGCCCATCGGGTGCGCGCAGCCCAGCACCATGCCGCTGTCGATGTCCTCCGCGCTCGCGAAGCCGGATTCGAGCATCCGGATCGACGACAGCAGGTAGGGGATCAGCAGCGCGTTGACCACGAAGCCCGCGCGGTCCTGGGAGCGGATGACCTCCTTGCCCAGCACGGTCGTCACGAACTCGCGCGCCCGGTCCTGGGTCTCCTGCCCGGTCAGCAGCGACGGCACCAGCTCGACCAGCTTGAGCACCGGCACGGGGTTGAAGAAGTGCACCCCGATGACGTGCTCCGGGCGGCTCGTCGCCATGCCCAGCTTCATGATCGGGATGGACGACGTGTTCGACGCGAAGATCGCGTCCGGGTCCTCCACCACCTTGTCCAGCGCCGTGAACACGTCCGTCTTGACCTGCTCCTGCTCCGCCACGGCCTCGACGACCAGGTTCCGGTCGGCGAAGTCGGCGATGTCGGTCGTGAACCGCATCCGGCCCAGCGCGGCGTCGCGGTCCTGTTCGGACAGCTTGCCGCTGCGCACGCCCCGGCCCAGCGAAGTCGCGATCCGCGTCTTCGCGGCCTCGGTCGCGTCCGGGCTCACCTCGGCGATCAGGACGTCGAGACCGGCACGCGCGCACACCTCGGCGATCCCGGAGCCCATGAGCCCCGAGCCGACCACTCCCACACGTTGAATGTCACTCACACCGCGATCGTGCCAGGTCGCGGAACCCGACGAGCAGGCCAGCCCCGTTCCACGGCGACAGGCGGCCTGGGAGCGCTTTCGTTGACAGGGTAGTTGCGCCCGTGTAGCAATAACCGTCAATGGTTCCGTAATAGACCTTTAGCGGAAAGGGACCTGCATGCACAGCGAGGGCTTGCTCAGCGTGGTCGAACTCCGGTCGCACGTGGAGGCGGGCACGATCGACACCGTGCTGGTCGCCATCGTCGACATGCAGGGCCGGTTGCAGGGCAAGAGGTGCGCGGCCCGCTACTTCGTCAACGAGGTGCTGTCGCACGCGACCGAGGGCTGCAACTACCTGCTCGCGGTCGACGTGGACATGAACACCGTCGGTGGCTACGCCATGTCCTCGTGGGACACCGGGTACGGCGACTTCGTGATGAAGCCCGACCTGAGCACCCTGCGCCGCGTCCCGTGGCAGCCCGGCACGGCGCTGGTGATGTGCGACGTGCAGTGGGAGAGCGGTGACCCGGTCACCGCGTCGCCCCGGCAGGTCCTGCGCCGCCAGCTCGACCGGCTCGCCGAGCGCGGGCTGCGCGCGTTCGTGGGCACGGAGCTGGAGTTCATCGTCTTCAACGACACCTACGAGCAGGCCTGGGACAAGGCCTACCACCAGCTCCAGCCCGCCAACCAGTACAACGTCGACTACTCGATGCTGGGCACCGGCCGGATCGAGCCCCTGCTGCGCGACATCCGCAACTCCATGGAGGGGGCGGGGATGCAGGTCGAGTCGGCCAAGGGCGAGTGCAACCCCGGCCAGCACGAGATCGCGTTCCGCTACACCGGGGCGCTGGCGACGTGCGACAACCACAGCATCTACAAGACCGGTGCCAAGGAGATCGCCGCGAACCACGGCAAGAGCCTGACGTTCATGGCGAAGTACAACGAGCGCGAGGGCAACTCGTGCCACATCCACCTGAGCCTGCGCACCGACGACGACCAGCCCGCGTTCGCCGGTGACGAGCCGCACGGCTTCTCCAAGCTGATGGAGCACTTCCTCGCGGGCCAGTTGGCCCACCTGCGCGAGCTGACGTACTTCCTCGCGCCGAACATCAACTCCTACAAGCGGTTCGTGCCCGGCAGCTTCGCGCCGACCGCCATCGCCTGGGGTCGCGACAACCGGACGTGCGCGCTGCGCGTCGTCGGCCACGGCCAGTCGCTGCGGTTCGAGAACCGCGTGCCGGGCGGCGACGTGAACCCCTACCTGGCCGTTGCCGCGCTGATCGCGGCCGGGCTCAAGGGCGTCGAGGACGAGCTGGTGCTGGAGGAACCGTTCTCCGGCAACGCCTACAGCTCCGGCCGCGACACCGTGCCGACGACGCTGCGCGACGCGGCGGACGCGCTGGCGGGCAGCGCGTTGGCCCGCGAGGCGTTCGGGGACGACGTGGTGGACCACTACCTCAACGCGGCGAAGATCGAGCTGACCGCGTTCGACGCGGCGATCACTGACTGGGAGCGGGTTCGTGGCTTCGAACGGCTCTAGGCCACTCATCGGGCTCACCACGTACCTGGAGCCCGTGCGCTTCGGCCTGTGGGACACGAAGGCCGCGGTGCTGCACGAGACCTACCTCGACTGCGTGCGCGAGGCCGGGGGCGACCCCGTGCTGCTCCCGCCGGGCGGTGACTGGCGGCCGGAGACGCTCGGCTGGCTCGACGGGCTGGTGATCAGCGGCGGCGCGGACGTGAACCCCGCCGCCTACGGGCAGGAGCCGGAACCGCTCACCGACGCGCCGCGGCAGAGCCGGGACGACTCGGAGTTCGCGCTGGTCCACGCGGCGCTGGAGCTGGACCTGCCGCTGCTGGGCGTGTGCCGGGGGATGCAGGTGCTCAACGTGGCGCTCGGCGGCACGCTGCGCCAGCACGTTGAGGGGCACGTCAAGAGCCCCGGCGTGTTCGCCGAGACCGAGGTCGACGTGGTGCGCGGCAGCGCGCTGGCCGGGATCGTCGGCGAGCGCACCACCGTGCTGTGCCACCACCACCAGGCGCTCGACGCGCTCGGCGAGGGCTTGCGGGCGGTCGCCACGGCGCCGGACGGGCTCGTCGAAGGCGTGGAGCTGGCGGGACCGAGCTTCGCGCTCGGCGTGCAGTCGCACCCGGAGCAGAACATCGAGGACGTGCGGCTGTTCGCCGCACTGGTCCGGACCGCGAAGGAGAGGGCCAGCAGGTGACCAGCACGTTCGACGTGATCAACCCCGCGACCGAGGAGGTCGTGCGCACCGTCGGCCTCACCTCGGTCGAGGAGACCGACGCGGCCATCGCGCGCGCCGAGCGGGCGCTGGTGTCGTGGCGGGCGGTGGCCCCGGCGGACCGCGGTCGGCTGCTGCGCCGGTTCGCCGACGCCGTGGACTCCGCGGTCGAGGAGCTGGCCGCGCTGGAGGTGCTGAACTCCGGGCACACCATCGGCAACGCGCGGTGGGAGGCGGGCAACGTCCGCGACGTGCTGCACTACTACTCCGCCGCGCCGGAACGCCTGTTCGGCAGGCAGATCCCGGTCGCGGGCGGCGTGGACATCACGTTCCACGAGCCGCTCGGCGTCGTCGGCGTGATCGTGCCGTGGAACTTCCCGATGCCGATCGCGGGCTGGGGCTTCGCGCCCGCGCTCGCGGCGGGTAACACGGTGGTGCTCAAGCCCGCCGAGCTGACCCCGCTGACGGCGATCCGGCTCGGCGAACTGGCCCTTGAGGCTGGCATCCCGGAGGACGTGTTCCAGGTCCTGCCGGGCAAGGGCTCCGTGGTGGGCAACAGGTTCGTCACGCACCCGAGCGTGCGCAAGGTCGTGTTCACCGGGTCGACCGGCGTCGGCAAGCAGATCATGGCGGGCTGCGCGGACCAGGTGAAGCGGGTGACGCTGGAGCTGGGCGGCAAGTCGGCGAACATCGTGTTCGCGGACTCCGACCTGGAGAAGGCCGCCGCCACCGCGCCCTACGGCGTGTTCGACAACGCGGGTCAGGACTGCTGTGCGCGGTCGCGGATCCTGGTGCAGGACAGCGTCTACGACCGGTTCATGGAACTGCTGGAGCCCGCCGTCCAAGGCGTCGTCGTCGGCGCCCCCGGTGACGAGAAGACCGAGATGGGCCCGCTGATCTCCGCCGCGCACCACGCCAAGGTTTCGTCGTACGTGCCGTCCGACGCGCCGGTGGCGTTCCGCGGCAGCGCGCCCGACGGACCCGGCTACTGGTTCCCGCCGACGGTTCTCGCCCCGGTGTCGCCGACCGACCCGGCCGCCGTCGAGGAGATCTTCGGCCCGGTGGTGTCCGTGCTGCGGTTCACCGACGAGGCCGATGCGATCCGGTTGGCCAACGACAGCGAGTTCGGCCTGTCCGGCTCGATCTGGACCCGCGACGTCGGCCGCGCGCTGCGCGTCTCGCGCGGGGTCGAGGCCGGGAACCTGTCGGTCAACTCGCACTCGTCGGTGCGCTACTCCACGCCGTTCGGCGGGTTCAAGCAGTCCGGGCTCGGCCGCGAACTGGGGCCGGACGCGCTCAGCTCGTTCACCGAGACCAAGAACGTGTTCATCGCTACCGAGGAGCAGAACTGATGGTACGACGGCTCGAAGACCGCGTCGCGGTCATCACCGGTGGCGGTAGCGGCATCGGACTCGCGTCCGCACTCAGGCTGGCGTCGGAAGGCGCTCGGGTCGTGATCGTCGACATCGACCGCGACGCGGGGGAAGCCGCGGCCAAGGAGGTGAACGGCCAGTTCCACCGCGTCGACGTGACGAACGAGGAGGACGTCCGCTCGCTGTACGCCGCCGTGCACGGGATGCACGGGCGGATCGACATCGCGTTCAACAACGCGGGCATCTCGCCGCCCGAGGACGACTCGATCCTGACGACGGGCATCGAGGCGTGGGAGCGGGTCAACCGGGTCAACCTCACGTCGGTGTACCTGTGCTGCAAGTACGTCATCCCGTACATGCTCGACGCGGGCAAGGGCTCGGTGATCAACACCGCGTCCTTCGTCGCCACGATGGGCGCGGCCACCTCGCAGATCGCCTACACCGCGTCGAAGGGCGGCGTGCTGGCGATGAGCCGGGAGTTGGGCGTGCAGTTCGCCCGCGACGGCGTGCGGGTCAACGCGCTGAGCCCCGGACCGGTGAACACCCCGCTGCTCAAGGAGCTGTTCGCGGCGGACGCCGAGCGTGCGGCCCGCAGGCTGGTGCACGTGCCGCTCGGCCGGTTCGCCGAGCCCGAGGAGATCGCCGCCGCGGTCGCGTTCCTGGCCAGCGACGACTCGTCGTTCATGACCGCGTCGAACTTCCTGGTCGACGGCGGCATCTCCGGCGCCTACGTGACGCCGGTGTAATGACCCAGCCCTGGCAGGGGTCACCGTCCACGGCGGACGCCGCGGTGTTCCGGCCGGTGCGCGCGGGCAACGCGTTCGAGGAGACCGTCGAACGCCTGCTGCAAGCGATCCGGCTGGGCGTCGCGGTCCCCGGTGACCGCCTGCCCGCCGAACGCGAACTGGCCACCCGGCTCGGCGTGAGCCGGGTGACCCTGCGCGAGGCGATCCGGTCGCTCCAGCAGGCCGGGTACGTCGAGTCGCGGCGGGGCCGCTACGGCGGCACGTTCGTCAACGAGGTCCTCCCGCTGCCCCAGCCCGCGTCGGAGCGGGGCAGCGGCGCGGACCTGGCCGACGCGCTGACGTTGCGGCAGGCGTTGGAGACGGGGGCCGCCGAAGCCGCCGCGAACCGGTCGCTCGGCGAGGACGACCAGCGTGACCTGCGCGGCAGGCTCGCGGACTGCGTGGCGGCCGACGTGGCCGAGTACCGCCGCCGCGACTCCCGGCTGCACCTGGCCATCGCCGAGGCCACCGGGTCGGCGTCGCTCACCGCCGCCGTCGCCGACGTCCGCATGCGGATCAACGAACTGCTCGACGAGATCCCGCTGCTGCCGCCCAACCTGGCGCACTCGAACGAGCAGCACGAGCGGATCGTCACCGCGATCCTGGACGGCGACGCGGACGCCGCGCGGCGCGGGATGGCCGAGCACCTGGAGGGCACCGCGGCGCTGCTGCGCGGGTTCCTCGCCTAGCGCGGTGAGGGCACCGCCGGGCGGCGCCGCCCGACCAGTCCTGCCGGGTGAGCACGATGAGGTTGCCGCAGGTGTCGTCGAACACCGCCATGGCGTCGAGATCGGTCTTCGTCGGCTCCTGGGTGAACCCGACCCCGAGTCCCTTCATCCGCTCGTAGTCCTGCTCCGGGAATTCGCCCCGAGCGGTGGGCTCGGGGCGAACGGGGTTGGCAGGTGGGGTCAGCGTTCGAAGTGGCCTCGGTCGTCCCAGCCAGGGCCGTGGGGGCCGGGGCGGGGAACGGGACCGGGTGCGCCGCGGTCGTCCATGCGCGAGATGCCCGGACGGCCGTGGCCGCCGCGGTAGCCGTCGTGGTCCAGCAGGGCCACGAGGCCGCCGCCGATGATCAGGCCGAGGACGCCCACGGCGACCAACTGGGTGGCGCGGTGGGCGACGACCTGCCGGAAGCGCTTGCGGGGCGGGGGAGCGGTGGCGTACGCCGGTCCCGCGGCCGCCACGTGCGGTGGGGGCGGCGTGGCCGATCCCGGCGGCGGCTCGGCCGCGGAGGCGGTCGCCACGTGCTCGGGGTCCGTCGGCTGAGCGGGCTGCTCGGCCGTCGGCTTGGGCGCGGCGGGCTGCGCTGCGGCGGGCAGTTCGGCTGTCGGCTGGGCAGCGGCGGCCTGCGGTTCCGTCGTGGGCAGAGGTGTGGTCGGCTGCTCGGCCCGTGGCTGCTGCGGTGTCGGTTCGGGCGTGGTGCCCTCGGTGTCCTTCGGGTCGGGCATGGTGCGCTCCTGATCTCACGGGTCCGGTCCATCACCGGTCCCGCCTTCAGGATGCGCTGCAGACCTGTGGAGAGCCTTACCGGGACCTGTCGGTCTCCTGAGGGCGGAAATCGCCGCGACAAGTCGGCCCCAGCGGGGTGTTGAACTGTTGCGCTTGGATGTCGATTGAGTGGGTGTGGGATCGATGTGGTGAGCATTCCGAGCCGACTGCTGGGTTCGATCAGGTGTTCGACAGGGTCGCCCGCATGGCGGTGGGGCGGGTGTTGCGTGTGATCGCGTCGTCGTTCGTCGTGCCGGGCCCGTGCGGTGTCGCGGTCCGAACCCGGTTGAAGGGCTTGTCCGCCGAGGATGAGCATGTGTTGCGTCTGGTGGGCGCGCATCTGGGTTCGCTGGCGGCCGGGGATCTCAAGACCCGGTGTGCTGATGGCCTGGGTCATTCGTCGCAGCGCTGGGCGGACCGGAAGCGCGACCTGACGGCGGTGTCGTCGTCGCGGTGGGCGGGCAGTATCACGAAGGCGTCGCACGATCAGTGGGCGTTGGCTCGTCGGTGTCAGGCCGCGCACGTGGAGAATCTGCGTGCGGGTGTGGTGATGGTCGAACGCAGGCTGGCGTTGCCGGTCGGATCGAAAGGCACGAAGAGGGCGCCTGGTGGGTATCGCTCCCGGCACGAGTGGTTCGTCAAGTCGCGTCGTCCGGGTGTGCTGTGGGATCGGCTGTCCGTGGTGGAGGCGGGCCGGGTGCGGGTGGTACGCGGTGGGAA
>JBDSAJ010000745.1:0-11032 GCA_039922235.1 Umezawaea sp. | reverse complement strand
ATCTGTCTGGCCCGACGCCGCTGCGACGTGCTGTTCGCCATGCTCCGCACCAAGACCCACTACCGGCACCCCGAGCCTGTCCCAGCTCCAGCGGCAGCTTGACAAACAACATAGGGACACCCCCCCCGCCGATGTCATCTTCGTCTATTGCCGTTGCGGTGTCTGCCGCACGTGGTCAGTACCTGCTTGATCTGCTGGCCCAGATTCCTGATCCCCGTAAGAAGCACTGCCCTTTAGTTAAGGCGTTTCATGCAGCTTTGGGTAGATTTGACGGCACAATGGCGATGGTGTAGCTGACGTCCCGGGTTCGTTCGGTGCGTCGTTGACTGGCAGTACGTGGGCTGGTGCGATGCCTGCCGGTCCGGTTGCGAGGGTGCGCGGCGATGGCGCCCACCAACGCCTCGACAGAGCCAACAGAAACGCCGCCACAGCCGCCGCATCCCTGAGTGACACCCCAGCGGGTACGAGCCAGCCGGAGCACGGCCACGAACGAGATCTCGTCGGGATCGACACCCACCGAGACCGCCGTCCGGGTGGCCAGATCACACAAGGCGTTGTAGACCACCAGAAAACCCCAGATTTCCGGCTCTCCCGGCATGGGTGTGGGTCATCCTGACCGAATCTTGGCGTTCTCGTAGGGCAGAGTGAGGGTGATAGGGCCGCAGGTAAGGAAAACAAGGGCGAGGGCGGCCTCGGGGCTGTGGAATCCTCGTGCCCGGTGGATGCTGAGGCGTACGTGGGCGTTGAGTCCTTCGACCCGGCCGTTGTTGATGCCGGTGCGGATCGCGGTGAGGATGCCGTCGCGGAACTTGCGGATCGTCTTGGCGGCCTTGACGAACGCGGCCAGTCGTGACCTGGATGCCTTGCTGATCCACCGGTCCAGCAGTTCGGTGACCTCGACGGTGTCGAGGTCACCGGCGAAGATGGCCCGGAAGGATTCCTTCAACGTGTAGGCCCGCCACACGTCCCCGCCGTGTCGGCGGAGTTTGCGTAGCGCGGCAGCTTGGTCGTCGGTGAGGTTCTCGGGTCGTTTGAGCAGAGACCACCGGGCGCCCTTGAACTTCTTGGCTTTCTCCGGGTCCAGGGCGCGTAGCTCGTTCCACGCCAGGCGACGTACCACGTCCAAGGCGTCGCCGACGAGTTTCGCCGCGTGGAACGGGTCGATCGCGATCGTCGCCCGCGGCGCGTGTTCGGTGACGGACCTCGCGAACGCCGGGCCCATGTCCATCGACACCGTCTCCAGGTTCTTCGCCGCTTCGTCGCCGAGGTCGGTGAAGAACTCGTCCAGGGTGGCGGCGTCCTTACCCGCCTTGCCCCACACGATCTTCTTGCTGACGTGGTCGGTGACCAGGGTCAGGTACTTGTGGTGTTTACGCCACGAGATCTCGTCCACCCCGATCTCGAGCCCGGCCAACCGGTCGGGGTCCAGTTCGGCGTCGGTGACCCGCCGGCAGACGCGTCCGATGGTGTCCCAGTCCAGGCGCAGGAACCTGGTGATCGTGGTCTTGTCGGTCCTGGTCGTCAGGAACGCCGTGACGGCTTCGAAGTCGTGGGTGAACCGGGTGTTGTGGCGGGCGAAGGGAACGCCTCGGTGATCACCCCGTGTTCGGGGCAGGACAGTCGGCGGAGAACGGTTCGGACCTCGACCTGAAACCGGCCGAAGTCCGGATGCCGCCACCGTGACCACACCGGCCGCGTGTCGTAGCGAGCGTTGGCCGTGAACGCGCAGCAGGGGCACGACAGCTTCCGTGCCCGTAACGCCACATCGACGACCATGGCTCCCAGGTCCTCGGGCGGGAACGACATGCCTGCGACGGTGGCACCCGGCAGGTCGAGCAGCTTGTTCAGTAGGGTGGTAGCGCGCACGGTGGTGTGTTCTCCAGCTTCGCTGGATCTTCGTCGACCCTGAAGTTAGAGGTCACACGCCGTGCGCACCTGTCTTCCGGCGACGTGTCGCCCACACTCCTTGCCTGACTGGGCTACTGGCCACTCAATGCCCAACCCGACCCACATCCATGCCGGGAGCGCCGAAAATCCGTGCCGGCGACCTCGTTACAGGTCAACAGTCCCGACGCCGCGACCTGTGGGCTTGAACATCATCGGCGCACGTCGCTCTGCGGAGCCCGGCTCGCCGACACCTCCTTGGACAGCGAGGCCAGGAGTGCGTGCTTGTCCGGTTTGCCGCTCGGTCCGACTGGAACGTCCGCGACGACGGTGATGGTCGCGGGCATCGCCGCCTCCCCCAGCGCTGCCGCGACCAGACCGCGCAGGTCGTCGGGATCGGGGTCGCGGTCGCCCGCGCGCACCACGAACGCGTGCACGGCCTCACCGGTGCGCTCGTCAGGGGCGCCCACGACGTAGGCTTGGTCGACGTACGGATGCGCCGCCAGTGCCTGCTCGATCGGCCCGGCGTAGTGGATGATCGCGTTGACGATGATCACCTCTCGGGCGCGGCCGGTGAGGTGCAAGAAGCCGCGCTCGTCCACCTTCCCCAGGTCGCGGGTGCGCACCCAGCCATCGCGCAACAGGTCCCCGGTCTGCTCCACATCGCGCCAGTACCCCACCAGCGCGCACGCCGCGCGGATCCAGATCTCGCCGATTCTCCCGGTGGACAACGGGTTCCCCTCGTCGTCGCGCACCTCCACCTCGACCTCGGAGCACGGCCGTCCCACCGACTTGATCGCTTCCGGCCACACGGCGACGTCGTCTGCGGACAGCAGCGAGATGAGGCCGATCTCGGTCTGGCCGTAGCCCTGCAGCACAGCGGGTCCGATCCGCTCGAACGCCTCGGCCATCCGGTGCGGTTCGATCGGCGATCCGGCCACGATCAGCACGCGCAGGCTGCTGAGGTCCACCGGACCTTCGCGCAGCACGTCGAGCACGTGGTGCATCCGCGGCACGGTCAACAGGCACGCTGTGACGCGCAGTCGTGGGATCACCCCAGGGAATTCCGGCAGTCCTTCCGGGATCACCGCGGTACCGCCTGACACCAGGCACAGGCTCACGTGCTCCTGCATCACCGCGCTGGCCAGCGAGCCGAACAGCAGGAACCGGCCGTAGCCCTCCGCGAGCCGCTTCGACCGCGGGCTCCAGATCGACGGGTGCCACCACTGGGCGCTCATGGCGGCATACGTGACGGCGACCCCCTTGGGGGTGCCCGTGCTGCCGCTGGTGAACATCACCACCGCGACGTCGTCCGGGTTTCCCCGCGCGACGGGCTTCTCGGGCTCGCCGTGGAGTTCGGGACCCAGCCGCAGCACCGCGGCCGGGCCCGCCGCGGTCACCATGTCGGGCGTCCGGGTGGCGTCGTCGACGACCAGCGCGTCCACGTCGCCCAGGACGTGCGGGAGCTGCGCGGTGGTGAGTCCCGGGCGCACGCTGACGACGCGGCAGCCCACCGCGTAGGCGGCCAGCATGACGGCGAGCCCCTCGGGGGTCACGGCGGTGCTGATGGCGACCCCGTGTCCGGGACCGAGCCCCGCCGCCCGCAGCCCGCCGGTGAAGCGGGCGACCAGGTCCAACAGTTCGCCGCGGGTCACCTGTCGTGAACCGTGCTCGACGGCGATCCCGCCGCGGTCGCGGTCGAGCGAGTCCAGCAGCGACTGGGGGTACACGCCATCCGTCGAAACGCCCACGTCGGTCTCCCTCGCGCCAGTGCTTGCCGTCGGTGCACTCCTACCAGTACGACAGCGCTCCGACAGGACCCGATAGCAAATCAGGCCATTCGGCCTACTTCTTATGCTCTGACCATTGTTTTCATATCCTCCAAATGGATGTGATGTGTACCACACTTGCTAAAATCGACGCGTTGCTTTAAACCTCAATCACATCAGCGCACCACTGGCCGGGGAACGGAGAACCGGGTGCCGAGCGAACAGTCGATCGATTACCTCGTGGTCGGAGCCGGCCCAGCGGGACTGCAAATGGGCTATTACCTCGCCAGGTCCCGGCGCAGTTACCTCGTAGTCGAGTCGGGCGAGTCACCGGGCACTTTCTTCACCCGCTTCCCCCGGCACCGCAAGTTGATCTCGATCAACAAGGTGCACACCGGCTGGGACGACCCCGAGATGCGTCTGCGCACCGACTGGAACTCACTGCTGTCCGACGAGGGCACACCGCTGTTCACCGCCTACACACCCCGCTACTTCCCGGCGGCCGAGGACCTGCTCCGGTACCTCGCCGACTTCGCGACCACGCACGACCTGGCGGTCCGCTACGGCACGCGCATCGAGGAGATCACCCGACCGGACGATTTTGTGGCCCGTGACCAGCACGGGAACACCTACCGCGCCAAACGGGTGATCATGGCGACGGGGGTCTCGCTGCCCTACGTGCCGGACATCGAGGGCGCCGAACTGGCCGAGCTCTACACCGAGACGCCCATCGACCCAGAGGGCTTCACCGGCCAGCGGGTCCTGATCGTGGGACGCGGGAACTCCGCGTTCGAGACCGCGGACAACCTGATCGAGACCGCGTCCGTCATCCACGTCGCCGGTCCGGGATCGCTGCGGCTGGCGTGGCAGACCCACTTCGTCGGCCACCTGCGCGCGGTCAACAACAACTTCCTCGACACCTATCAGCTCAAGTCTCAGAACGCGCTGCTCGACGGCCGCGTTCTGAGCATTCGCGCCGATGGCGATGGTTTCGTGGTCCGCGTCTCATTTGAACGGGTCGACGAGGTGGTGAAGGAAATCCGCTATGACCGGGTCATCCTCGCCACGGGGTTCCGGTTCGACGCCTCCGTGTTCGCGCCGGAATGTCGTCCTGAATTGACCATCAAGGATCGTTTTCCAGCCCAGACCGAAGCGTGGGAATCGATCAACGTCCCCGGTCTGCACTTCGCCGGGACCATCACCCAGGTGCGCGACTTCAAGAAGTCGACCAGCGGTTTCATCCACGGCTTCCGCTACGGCGTGCGCGCCCTGCACCACATCCTGGAGCACCGCCACCACGGTGTCGCGTGGCCGAGCCGCGAGCTCACCCCGACGGCGGAGGCCATCGGCGACGCGGTGATCGAACGGGTCAACCGCAGCTCGGCGCTGTGGCAGGTGTTCGGGTTCCTGGCCGATGCGGTCCTGATCGGCCCGGACGGTTCGGCGCGCTACGTGCAGGAGGTCCCGGTCGCCCACCTGGAGGTCGCCGTGGCCAAGGGCGAGTTCGGCGGTGTCGGCTCCTACCTGACGACCACGCTGGAGTACGGCGAGGACCACGACCTGATCAACCCGTTCGACGTCACGGCGGGCCGGAACTCCCAGCAGGACACCAGTGGTCTGGACGGGCGCTACCTGCACCCGGTCGTCCGGTGGTTCCGCGACGGCGAACTCGTGGCCGAGCACCACATCACCGAGAACCTCGAGAACGAGTGGGACAGCGAGGACGTGCACCGGGCCCCGTTGCGCGAGTTCCTGCGCGCGAGGCTGGAACCGGTGCCGGCGGAGCGGTCGTGAGCCCGGAACTGTCCGACCTGCACGACCGGGCACGCGATCTGCTCGATCCGGTGCACTACGACTACTTCGCGGGCGGCGCGTCCGACGAGGTCGTGCTGGGGGAGAACGAGCGCGCGTTCGGACGGCTGGCGCTGCTGCCGCGGATCCTGCGCGGCGCGGAGGTCCGGGACCTCGGCGTGGCACTCCCCGGAGCACGCGCCTCGATGCCGGTGGTAGTGGCGCCCACCGCGTTCCACCGGCTCGCGCACCCCGACGGCGAGTTGGCCACGGCCAGGGCGACCGCGGCAGCCGAGACCGTGCTGGTGTCCAGCATGGCTTCCACCGTGGCGGTGGGTTCCGTCGTGGCCGCGGCGCGGTCGGTAAATCCTACCGCAGCGGTCTGGTTCCAGCTCTACCTGCAACCCGATGCCGAGGTGACCCGGTGCCTGGTGCGCCGGGCCGAGGACGCCGGGTGCACCGCGCTCGTCGTCACCGTGGACTCGCCGGTGTTCGGCCGCCGCGAACGCGACATCCGCAACGGCTTCGACGACCTGCCCGCCGGTTTCGCCGCGGAGAACATGCGCGACCTGCCCGGCGGTCCGCCGGGCGGCACCCGTGACATCGAGATGTCGGCCGCGCTCTCGTGGGAGGACCTCGACCGGGTGCGCGCTACGACCACCTTGCCCGTTCTGCTCAAAGGGGTGCTGCACCCCGAGGACGCCCAGATCGCCGTCGAGCGCGGGCTGGACGGGATCGTCGTCTCCAATCACGGCGGCCGCCAGTTCGACGCCGTCCCCGCTGCCCTCGACGCGTTGCCGCGCGTAGCGGACGCCATCGATGGGCGGATCCCGGTGCTGCTCGACGGTGGGGTGCGGCGCGGCAGCGACGTGGCGCTCGCCCTCGCGCTCGGCGCCACCGCGGTCGGCGTGGGCAGACCCGTGGTGTGGGGCTTGGCGGCCGACGGCGAACACGGGGTGCTGCGCGTGCTGGACCTGCTGCGCGACGAGTTCGACCACACCCTCGCGCTCTGCGGTGGACGTGACCTCGCCGACCTGACCCGCGACCTCGTCGTCCCGAGGGGAGTCGCCTCGTGGTGAACGTCGTCAAGATCGCCGCGGCCATCGCGGTGCTGTCCGCCCCGTACTGGCTGCCGGACCGGGTGGTCTCCTTGCGCGGCAAGGTGTTCGCGCGCGTCAACGGCGACAACGCCATGACGTTCCCCAACGACGTCGTGGGCGCCGACCGGTTCGAGGAGCTCTACTCCCACCCCGCCGCGAACGGCCGCAGCAAGGGCGCGGGCCTGTCGGACCTGTTCTGGTACTGGCTCTCCCCCGGACCCGAGGTCCACCAGGAGCACCTGGAGGCCGGCCCGCGCTACGACGACGTCGCGAGCTGCACGCTGCGGATCCTGGCCGGGCCGAGCGCCGACCTGTCCGCCGGCGCGGCCCGCGCCACGGCGTCCGTCCTCGACGAACTCGTCACCGGCCGGTCGACACTGGTGCGGCTGCGCGACCTGATGATGCCGGTCTGGGCGGAGTTCTTCCACGGCCTGGTGTTCCAGGAGGCCTGCCCACCGGAGGCCAGGCGGCTCATCGTCAGCCACGCCCGCGACGTGGTGACCTCGTTGAAGTGCACCGGGTTGCGGCACCCCGCGCGCCGCGCGCGGCTCACCCGCTACCTCGAACGCCGAGTGCGCGCGGGCGAGTTGGCGCACGACCTGCCCGCGAGCCTGTCGCTCCAGGAACAGGTGCAATACCTTCAGGGCACGTTCTTCAACACCGCCGTCGTGCAGATGTCCGAGGCGATGGCCCACCTGCTGCTCGTGCTGGCCCAGCACCACGACGTGCAAGAGCGGCTGGCCGCCGACCCCGACGACGACCGCTACCTCGGCCACGTCCTGGACGAGACCTTCCGGATGTACCCGCTGTTCGGCATCGCGCACCGGATCACCACCGCCGACATCGAGGTCGACGAACGCACGACGCTGCCGTCGGGCTCGGTGCTGTGCTTCAGCTACCCCGACTACCACGCCACCGGGTACGACGACTCGGAGGTGTTCGACCCGTCCCGCTGGGAACGGCTGTCCGCCCGCGCCGCCCACCACATCCCGTTCGGCGTCGCGGCCAACCGGCCGTGCCCCGCGTGGCGGTTGGCCCCGCTGATCATGCGGGCCGCTGTGCGCGAGGTACTGGCCCGCTTCACGCTCGACTCCCCCGTCTCGCACACCCGCTCCATCCCGCACGCCGCCCCGTGCCTGCTCATCCGCCGCGACGACCCACTGCCGACCCACCGCCTGGTCGCGGTCCGGGGGTTCCTGCGGGCCCGCGACCGGTGGGAGGACCTCTGGCGCAGCCTCCTGCAACTGGCGCTGGGCACCTGGATGGTGCTCGACGCCCGCCGCGCCCGGCTCGCCGGGAACTACTTCGACGCGCAGGACTCCGGCGAACAGCAGGAGGTCTGCCCGTTCAGCGGCTGACGCACCCGACCCGAAGGGCGTGACGACCTTGTCCAACACCCAGCTGGCGCCCGCATTCTTCCTGGCGGTCGTCGTCATCCTCGTGACGTGCAGGCTCGTCGGGCGGCTGCTGCGCTCCCTCGGCCAGCCACCGGTGGTCGGCGAGATGGTCGCGGGCGTCGTCCTCGGCCCGTCGGTGCTCGGCCTGGTGGCTCCTGGCGTCGAAGCCGCGGTCTTCCCGCAACAGCTCCGCCCCGTCCTGTACGTGGCGGGCCAGATCGGGCTCGTGGTGTTCATGTTCCAGACGGGCTACGAGTTCCGCGTCGACCGCATCCGCCGTGTCGCCCGGTCCGCCGCCGCGATCTCCCTGGCGGGAGTGCTGGCCCCGCTCCTGCTGGGGGTTGGCCTGAGCCTACTCGCCCACAACCTGGTCGACGTCTTCGTACCGGGCGTGCCGGTCCTGGTGTCGGTACTGTTCGTCGGGGTCACGCTGTCGATCACGGCGTTCCCGATGCTGGCCCGGATCATCACCGAGCGCGGGCTCACCGACACCCGGTTCGGCTCCCTCTCGCTCGCCGCGGGCGCCTTGGACGACGGGGTGGCGTGGGTGATGCTCGCGGGCGTGCTGAGCATCGCCGCGGGCAGTGCCGGGCAGTTCGCCCTCGCTGCGGGCGGCACGAGCGTGCTGGTCATCGGTCTCGCGCTCCTGGTCCGCGTCCGCGGGCGCATCGGCGCGGTGACCGAGCGGCTCAGCCCCGACCACCTGCTGCTCATGGTCGTCGTCATGCTGTTCTTGGCGTGCTGGTACACCGACGTGATCGGCCTCTACGCGGTGTTCGGCGCGTTCACTCTGGGTGTGGTGTTCCCGCATACAGACGCCGTGGACAAAGCGGTCTCGACGATCAACCCGATCAACCTGGTGTTCCTGCCGCTGTTCTTCACCTATTCCGGCCTCAACACCGACTTCGGCCTGCTGGTGCACCCGGCGCTGCTGCTGTTCGCCCTCGCCTCCGTCGCCGTCGCGGTGCTCGGCAAGTTCGGCGCCTGCTGGCTCTCCGCGCGCCTGGTGGGCGAGCCGCAGGCCGTGGCACTGCGGGTCGGAACCCTGATGAACGCCCGCGGCCTGATGCAGTTGATCGCGATCAACGTCGGCCTCGCCGCGGGCATCGTCACGAAGGAGCTCTTCAGCGTCCTCGTGGTGGTCGCGCTGGTCACGACCGTCATGGCGGCCCCGATGCTCAGCTTCTGGGACCGCCGCGACCACGCACGCTCTCCCGCGGACCCCGCCGTGCAGGAGCCGAGCATCCCCTGAACCGCAACGCCAACTCGTGTTTCCCTTGCTGTTCGGAGCAACGATCGGCGGACCAGCAGCCACTGACGCCAGCCCGGCGGGGTGGTGTCCTTATAGACCGGCGGCAAGGCCACCGACCAGTCGAACACGCGGGGGCCTTGTCGCCTTCGCCGCAACTACGTCGTTTCCAGGCCTTCACACCAACCCAGCCAAGCGGCACGCCATGCTGTAGCCCACCTGTGTAAGTGCCCGTTTCTCAACGGGAGATGAAATAGACCTTTGGTGCGGACATGGGGAACTCCTGGTAGATCGGACGGTGTCGAAGCGCCGTTCCACCAGGAGTTCCGTTGCTATCCCGCGGGCGATGGCACCACGGGTTCGCCGTGCTGCCGTCTTGCCGCGTCTCATCAGCCCGTCCGGCGGGAGCGCCGGTATCCCTCCGACGTCACCGACACCCAGTGGGCGGAACTCGACCCGTTGTTGCCCGATCCGGCATGCCTGGCAGGCCGGGGTGGACGTCGGGAGAAGCACTGTCGCCGGGTGATCGTGGACGCGATCCTCTACGTGGTGGACAACGGCATCACGTGGCGGACGCTGCCCGCGGACTTCCCACCCTGGCCCACGGTCTACACACGCTTCGCCCTCTGGGAGAAAGCCGACGCAACCCAGCGGATACTCGACGCGCTGCGGGACCGTGTGCGGTTGAGGGACGGTCGGGTGGCGGCGCCGTCGGCGGCGATCATCGACTCGCAGTCGGTGCGGGCCGCGGAGACCGTCGGCAAGGCAACCTGCGGCTACGACGCGGGCAAGAAGGCCCAGGGCGTAAGCGGCACATCGTCGTGGACACCCTGGGTTTGCTGGTCGCTGTGTTGGTGACTCCGGCGTCCACACAGGATCGGGTCGCAGCCCGCAGTGCGTTGCGTCGACTGAGGTTCCCCCAAGGCCGGGTAGTTATAGTTATTCGAGCCTGGTCAAGAGGGTGAGTTTGATCGTTTAGCACACCGTTCATGTCTGGGGTGAAGACGAGCCGACTGCGGCTACGGGGCGACAGGATCTGGTAGATCGGGTGGTTGCCGATGTTCGTCCGAGTCAGCGAGGTTCCGTTGCGCGGCCAGCCCGTTGTCACTGTTCTCACGCGTTCTCTCACGGTCGCAGGTGGTGTCTTCGCCCCAGGACATCTCGGAGAGCTGACGCAGGTGGTCCCGTTCGAGCTCGTCGACGCGGTCCTGGAGGAGACCCGCCACGTACAGCGTCGGTTGCGGGACCTGCCCTCGCGGGTCGGTGTCTACTTCCTGTTGGCGATGTGCCTGTTCCCCGAGGTCGGCTACCGACTGGTCTGGCAGAAACTGACCGGAGGACTGGCTGGTCTTCCGGTGGCCGAGCCATCCGCGAAAGCCTTACGCGACCTGCGACGCAGACTCGGCGGCACGCCGATGCGCCGATTGTTCGAGGTACTGGCCGGGCCGCTGGCCCAACCCCGAACCCCCGGTGTTCGGTTCAGGTCCTACCGCACGGTCTCCTTCGACGGCTGCAGCTCGATCAAAGTCCCCGACACCACCCGCAACCGGGCCTGGCTCAATTCACCAGGCAACGGCGGCTACCCACTGGTGGAACTGATGACACTGGTCGAGACCGGCATGAGAGCGCTGATCGGCGCGGTGTTCGGCCCCACCCGCGAGGGCGAGACTGACTACGCTAGGCGGCTGCTGCACCTTCTCACCCCGGACATGGTGGTGTTGTGGGACAAAGGTTTCGACAGCAACGCCTTCCTCGTCGAGGTGCACGCCACCGGCGCGCGGATCCTGGGGCGACTGCGCAACAACCGGCGCACGCCCGTCCTGGTCCGTCTCGTCGACGGCT
>JBDSAJ010000744.1:0-20613 GCA_039922235.1 Umezawaea sp. | reverse complement strand
CTCGTGCCGTCGGTGAACCACACCGTGGAACCGTCGAAGCGCTCGATCGCGGGCTTGACCACGATGTCGCCGTGACCGATCCGGCTGAGCAGTTCGTCGGAGATCGTGATGGGCCTGGTGAACAGCTTGTGGTCCGGCCTGGGGATGCCGAAGTCGGTCAACCTGCCGCGGACGACCGTCAGCAGGGTCTTGATCAGCCGCTGCTGTTCAGCGAACGTCAGCCTGTTCCACCAGCGCGTGGTGCCGATCTCGTCGAGGGAAAGGCCCAGCAGCGACCTCGGGACCACGTGCTGGCTTCGCCGGAACGAGAGGATCGTCTTCCGCGCGAGCCTGGACAGCTCCACGGACAGGTCCGCGGCCGAGTTGCCGAAGCCCACCACAACGACCCGCTTGTCGAGGTGCTCGAACGGGGTCGAGTAGTCGAAGGTGTGCTGCTGCACGCCGGGGAAGGAGCCTGCTCCGGGGATCTCCGGACCGGGCCGCACCGGGTCCCACTGGTGTCCGGTGGCGACCACCACGTGGCGGAACGTCCTGCGGCTCTCCAGACCCATCCGACGATCGACCATCGTCACGTCCCACCTGGATTTTCGGCGTTGTGAGACGCTCACGACCTCTGTGTCGAACTTCATGTGCCGGACGAGGTCGTGTGTCTCGGCGTAGCCGACGAGGTAGTCGTGGATCTGGTCGTGCCGAGGGTGCTGCGGATAGTCCGACGGCATCGGGACGTCGGAGAATGCGCTGACTTTCCGCGAGGTGTTCATGTGCAGTGACCGATAGCCAGGGCCGGGTTCGTCGGTGCCGGGCTGTCGCCAGATGCCGCCCAAGCCGCTGGTTCGGTCGATGCACACGAAGGGGATGTTGCGCTTGCGCAGTCTTCGAGCGGTCGCCAAGCCGGAGAAGCCCGCGCCGATGATACAAACATGGTCGCCATTGGGCTGTTCGGCGTCTTGATTTTCTTTCTTGACCATGTGTGGAGTCGGCCTTTCGGTCACAGCGGCAAAGGCAAGGGAACCGGGGGTTGTGGGGTCATGCTCGCTCTGTCGACCGTGGCCGCTGGGGTTTATCACGTGCAAATTGTTTCTCACGTAGGAACTCCCACGCGAGTGGTTGATCAACACCGACACCGACACCGACACCGGCGACGTCGACACCGAACAGCCGCAGACCTCCAGAGGATGCCGGACGGCCACCCCGCCGCGAACAAACCGGAACCGAGGGATGGCAGGCGCGGAAGCCGCTGTCCCCTGGACCGCGAGCACCAGCCGCTCCGCGGCCGCGCGGACCGCGAGCACCAGCCGCTCCGCGGCCGCGCGGACCGTAGCGGCTGCGGCCTTGAGATCGGAGTCGTCGATGAGTACGCAGCTCAGATGGACACCGGTGCGGTCAGCGATCGCAGACACGACCTCGGGCAGGGGGACACCGATGGACAGCACCCTGCATTGGGGACGAAGGTCGAGCGCGACGAGTGCTTCCTCGTCGATGGTCGTGCGGTCGGTGTTCACCAGCGTTCCCTTCGTGGTTGATCATCGCGAACGGGAGGCGATGTGGAAGGCACGTTGTCGTCCAGACCCGCTATCTCTGCACACGCTCCTTGACTGTCTCTAATGGACTGATGGCTTGCCCACGCGTCATCGCCCGCGAGTCTCATAGGGGTGGGGTCGGCAGGCCCGAACCTGCCGACCCCGAGCAGGCCCGACACGGCAATAGCCCTCGGCTGTCGCTGCCAGGGCTATTGCTCGTAAGCCGGGACTACAGGGCAGGCTGGGAGCGGCTAAGACACTCTGTGTACATCTCCCAGTCCCGCCACGGGGCCGTCCTCTGGCCGGGGCGGGGGCGGTGCTCGACGCCCACTGCACCGCAGTACGCGAAGTAGTAGCCGCCGGGTGCTTGCCTCCAGCCGCCGGGCACCCTCTGCGGACAGGTTCTGCCAGGGCCACACCCACGTGTGCGGCCGGTCTTCTCGCGGCCCCAGGTGCCGCAAGGGGCGGTATGACGATCCGACGAGCGCTCTTGCACCACCCCTGTCATAGCTCATCGGGTAGAGGGTTCTCCGGTGGGACATGAGTTCCGGCGCTGATCTCCCGCGCTGTCAGTGCGTCGTGCCGATCAGCAGTCGCCGTGCCCCACGCGATCATGCACCCCATGCACGTAGGGACGTCGGATGCCGCTTCGCCCAGTTCGTCGGGTTGGAACGGCTCCATGCACAGCGCGAGCCACACGGGAAAGTCCTCGCTGTCCGCAGCGAACCCGTGATCGACCGCGGTGCCCATGGCCTGACGGATCAAGATGTCGCCCCGCATGACTCACCGGGCCGTCAGAACCGGGGCGTGCCCGGTCCGGTGCAGGTACTTGTCCAAGACCGCCATGGGGTTGGACAAGGCGAACTGAACCACGATCATGGCCTTGCACGGGGAGTGCACCCGCCGCGACCGCCCCCACCTACTCGGACGGGAGCACGTCTCACAGTTGCCCTCGGCGTCCGGCTGGTGCTCCGCCACGATGGCCATGACGGCGGCTGCGTACATGGGCAGGTGGCTCGCGGCGACGGACAACACGGACGGCTTGTCCCCGCCACGCAAGACGTCTAAGGCCGTCCGTGCCTCGGTCCGTACACGGTCACACATGACTGAGTGAAGGACCGGCGAGTTTCCGGCGTGGCTGCTCATGACTTCGCTCCGCTCGTGAGCTTGGGGTGCGTGCGCTTGGGTTCGTCTTCCGTGCGGGGGGCAGGTAGCTCTGGTCGGGGCTTCAGTCCCTCGGCCGTGCGCCAGGACGCGTCACAGGTGGCGCACTCGGGCCAGCACCAGTCGGGGCACTTCGGGGGCGCGGTGGCCGGGGCCGTGACGTCTTCGCCGCACAACGTCACGCCCTCGTGCAGGGGCTGCAAGGTGTTGGGGACCGCGTGTCGGCGGCCGTCATGGGGGAACCACCTGAACTGGGCCGTCATGACCCACACTCCCCGGTCACGCGCCAGACGACGAGGCGGACGCCGTAGCGGCACCACCCGAACGCGCGCCGGGCCAGCTCACAGGGAAGTTGTGCCGTCAATCTGCGCTCGCACGTCTGGCACCCCCGCCGTGCCCAGTCCCACAGCCTGTACATGACGAACCCGGCGAACACGGTCAGCAGCCCCAAGACCACGAGCAGGGCGTTCAACAAGGTGGTCATGACGCTGCCCCGTGCTGGTGTGCGCCAGCTCGACGCCGAGGACGCTGCCGGAACCAGCCGACAACACAGGCGGCCACCGGCACCGCCGTCGCCACCCCCATGGCCACCAGAACTAGGCCTGTGCCTGACATGCGCGGCTCCCTACGGCGTCTAGGGCCAGCGGGACACCGTCGTGAGTGGGAAAGCGGAAACACACCCGACAGAGGTCATGCGCCCCCGCCCCGATGTCCCGCTGGCAAACCGACGGTAGCGTTTTAGAGTCTAACTTGCACCTGTCCGTATGGGTGAAGATGCCAACTAGAGTCTTGATGTAGGGTGTTGACGATAAGGTGGTCTCATGGCATCAGGGAGCACGCGCGGCAAGCGCAGCTTGGGAGCGAAGTACCAGGCGCTCATGACGAAGTACGGGGTATCGGTCCCGGACATCGTCAAGTTGATCGGGACGTCCCGACCGGGCGTCTTCAACCTGCTCGCCGGTGAAAACCGGCCGCGCAAACCCACCTTCGTTGCCCTGTTGTCGGTCTTCCCTGACCTCACGGACGAGGAACGCGACGAACTGTGGGCCGCCTGGAATGCGGCTGATGACGATGACGGCGTGGTGATCCAGCACGCTGCCAAGCTGCCGAAGACCTACGTCAGGTTCCGCCGGGATGAACGGGTGTGCGTGCTCGAACGCACCCTTGATGCGGATCTTGTGCCGGGTCTGTTGCAAACGCCTGAGTACGCCGAGGGCGTTGCACAGAGTTCGTGGCGGCTTCTCAGTCTCACCGATGCGGAGTGGAGCGAGAAAGCCCCGGCTGAACGTAAGGAGCGGAGCGACCTGCTTACCCGTCCCAACCCGCTTAACGTTCGCGCGCTGATCCACGTCAAAGCCCTCGAAAACCAGGTCAGCTGCCGTGGCGTCTCTGCCGCTGATCTCATGGCGCGGCAATACGACCACCTACTGGAAGTGGGCGCACTTCCGAACGTTGAAATCAGAGCCCTTTCAAAGTCGGTCGGTGCCTACGGATTTCATAACGGTGCGCTGACCCTGTTGAACTTTCCCGATTCCGACTATGAGCCGCTATCCGCCTACATCGACAGTGCGGCGGGACTCATGGCGGTAAAGGATCTGGAGCAAGTGCAAGCGCTGTCCGGCGTGTGGGACGACGCGTCAGAGCTTGCGCTGTCGGCCGAAGAAACGGCCGAGTTCATCCGACAGAGAAAGGCACGTCTCGTATGACTCAACTAAATTGGAAAACCTCCACGCGGACTAACGCACAAAGTACGTGCGTCGAACTGGCCCAGGACCCGGACGGCGAGACCTACGTCCGTGACACGAAGAACCGGACGGGTCCCGTTCTCGACTTCCGTCCTGTGGCGTTCTCCGCGTTCCTTGCCACCGTCCGACGGGGCGACCTGGACATGCACTAGGTCACGCTACCGATCAACCCACGGAACCTAGTGCGGAAGAGGGGCGCCATGCAGGGAACCGACGGAGAGGGCAGCTCGGGGAGCGACAGCGGCTCGTCGAGCTGATGCCGTGAAGCTCCACCAGTAGGAAAAACAGAAACCCCCCGGCCATGAGTGAGGTCGTGGCCGGGGGTCTCCTCCCGGCGTGCCCGAGCTGGAACTGGTCCTCGGGGACGCGCTTGCCGCCCCGATGGAGGCCTTCGAAGTCGTGTTCGCGGACGATGACGGTGAACAACGCCTAGAACTAACCGCAGCCTTGTCAGTGCCGTTCGAGTCGTGCCGCCCGGTCCGGGAGTTCACCTCGTACAAGGGGGCAACGCCATCTCTCCGGCCGGTGGTGGACGGCCACGACCGGCACGTTGGTGGGGCTACGAGTCGTGGCTGGAGCGTGATCGGTGCTGCTGGACTTCGATCCGGACGTCGTCGGGATCGCCTCGCAGCCGTTCTGGCTGTTCTTCGAGGCCGCGAACAGCAAACACCGCTCGCACGCGCCGGACTACCTCGCTCGCCTGGCGGACGGGTCAGCGCTGGTGCTCGCCGTGTCGGGCGAGGTTGTTCTGTGGTGATTGGGGTTCGTGCGGGACGAGGTCGCCTCGGTGTGCCAGGCAGCGGTGATGATGTGCCGGGCCGTGCCGTTACCGCACAGGTGGACAGGTCGGGATGTAGGCCAATCCGGGGACGTGCTTCTCCCACTCGCTCTCGGTGAACCCGCGCTCCGCGACCTGGCAGGCCAGGCCGCGGTCGGGGTCGTAGGCGAGGTCTCGCAGCGCGTTCAGGTCCCATACGGACAATCCGTTCGCGTCCGACCTGAGCACGATGGAGTCGCCGACGACAAGGGGGGCGCCCGACCCCGACCTGTCCGGCAGGAGAACCCTGGGCCGTGAGTCCGGGCCGAGCGGGTTCAGTTGGGTCCCGTTCCCCGTCTTGACGGCGAGCATCCTGGCGCCGGGTGCGACCGTCATCTCCGACAGGACCGCGCGGGGCAGCGTCGCTATCAGGTCGTTCGTAGCCAGGGATCGGATCTCGGTCGTGTCGGTGGTCGTGCTGCTGACGTGTCGCTGGTCGCCGGTGAGATGGGCGGAGGACGGCAGTTCCCGGATGGGGACGGCGCCGGACAGGTTTCCGTAAGCCAAGTCAGGGGCGCGATATGTCTTGTCGCACCGCTTCCACGCGACTACTGGTGGGTTTGGGTGTTCGGTGGTGGTGTGGTGGGTTGATGTGGTGGAGCAAGGCGGTCTTGCAGAGTTGCGTGGCGGAACTGGTAGGTGGGGCCGACGGTTCGTAGTAGGTGGCGTTTGTGGGCGTCGGCGAGAAACGCGAGTAGCCGCACGGGGACATGGTGCTTGCGGGCTAGGTAGAGTTGGCCGACAAAGACCGGCCATACTGCCGAAATCAGCAGTATGGGGGCGAGCCCCAACACTAGCCCGATCAAGAGCCCATGCAGGAGGCCGCCCACGAGCTCCTCCGTGAGCCCGTATACGAGCCCGATCAAGAGCCCGACCGGGAGCCCGACAGTCAAGTCGCCACGTAGCTCTGTAGTCAGATTCAGAGCCTGCCGGGGATGCTGTACTGCGGGGTGTCCGCTGAACTGCCATCTGAGATACCCGATCGGGAGCCCGACCACGAGCCCGCTCAAAAGCGCTTCCGTGAGGCCGCCGCCCAGGATCACGTCCATAAGCCCGAACAAGAGACCGGCCGAAAACCACGTTGAAATCCCCATGAGGCGGGTTCGTGATGTGCGGGGTATCCAGTCGGGGATCTGCCACCAGTTCAGGTCGTGGGTGTCGTGGTCGCGGAGGTGTTGGGCGATGACGGTGAGGGTGTGGTGGGCGGTCTGAGGGGTGTATGAGGGTCGGGGTCTACCCGGTTTGGGTGTGTAGGCGGTGATGATGACGTGGTCGAGGAGGTGGTGGGTGATGCGGTCGGGGGTGGGGAAGAGCTTGGTGTCGAGAAGTTCGTCGAGGGTGCCGAGGGTTGAGCCCGGTGGCGGTGGTGGGTGGTAGATGTCGCGGAGCAGGGTGACGGTCAGCGGGTTGGTGAGCGCGGCGGCCAGGGGTGTGGAACTGGTGGGGGTGAGGGCGTCCAGGAGGCGTTGCCAGTCGCTGGGCGGCGGGTCGGGAAGGCTGTGGTGGAGGTAGCTGGCGACGTCGGCGGGGGTCAGCGGGCGAAGTTCGAGGCAGGCGGCACTGGTGAGGATCTGCTGCTGGGCGGCGGTGGCGAGTTCGGCGGTGCGAGTGAGCAGGACAAGGCGAAAGGTGGCCTGGTCGGCGAGGGCGCGCAGGGTGATGGCGTGGTGCCGTTCGGGGATTTCGTCGAGGCCGTCGAGGATGACCGCGATCCGGCCGGCGGCGAGCAGTGCCTCGGCGTGTTTTTTGCCGTGGCGACCGGCGAGCGGGACGAATTCGGTGAGTTTGGCGGCCAGCCACATGTGCACGGTGGTGGTGGCCGGGTTCCATCCGGTGAGGGTGAACAGCACGGGGACGGGTATCTGGTCGCGTTCGTCGGCGGGGGTGTGGTCGCGGAAGTCGAGGGCGTCGAGCAGCAGCAGGATGGCCGCTGAAGTCTTTCCGGAGCCTGGGGCACCGGTGATGATCAGCCGTCCGGAGGCCAGGCCCCCGTAGACGCGGTGCAGTGTGCGGTGGGTGCCCTCACGCAACTGCGCCGGGGTGGTCCGGTTCAGGCCGGGTAGCGGGTCGAAGGTGCCCGGTCGGGGTGTGGTGGCCCCCGACACGGGGCCTGCGACGGGCAGAGGGCTGCGGCGCCATCGGGTCGGCAATGGTGGCGGATGCAGCAGCCTGCGGTCGGTGGCCGCAGCGGTCCACTGGGCGCGGACGGCCACCGCGAGTGCGTCGGTCAATTTGTCGATATCGGGTTCGGGGCGCTCACCGGAGATCCGGTCCTTCAGCATCAGGATCAGCCCGATCACCGCGATCACCAGACCGACGGCGGCTAGCACGAACTGGCCGTATGTGCTGGCATCGGTCCTGGCTGAACCCTCAAGCAGGGTGACCCCCAGCACCCACCACCCCAGCCACGCCACAAGCAGGACCAGGCCGACCAACACCCACCACCACCTGCGCGACATGCTCTGATGATCGCCAGATCACCGCGAATCGCAACACCGGACTGACAGTCACCCAAGTGGTGCCCCGAACACCCAAGGGGCAGACCCGAGAACCAGGCCAGGAACCCGAGTGGTTCCCTCGAACAGGACAACCTATCCGCCAGTGCCTGAAATGGTCGGTGACACGACTGAAATGATCACTAAGCCTGAAGTATGCACTGAGATATGAAGTGGCGTCTCACATGGGCGGCCGCCCTCGTGAGCGCCATACCGCTCACGATCTGACCAGCGTAAACAGGTGTCTTACTCGCGACGACGCCGGATAGCAACTGGTGCTGCTGGACTTCGATCCGGACGTCGTCGGCATCGCCTCCCAGCTGTTCTGGCTGTTCTTCGACGCCCCGAACGGCAAGGAACGCTCGCACGCGCCGGACTACTTCGCGCGCCTCGCGGACGGCACTGCACTGGTGCTCGACGTCCGCCCAGCCGACCGGATCAAGCCGAAGGATCAGGTCGCGTTCGACGCGACCCAGCAGGCCTGCGCGCTGCTGGGCTGGCGCTACGAAGTCGTCGACGCGCCGGCGTCCACGCTGCTGGCCAACGTCCGTTGGCTGGCGGGCTACCGGCATCCGCGCCATGACCTCGTCGAGGTCTCTACCGCGCTGCGCGCGGTGTTCGCGCGCCCGACTGGGCTGCTCGACGGCGCGGAACAGGTGGGCGATCCGATCGCGGTGTTGCCGGTGCTGTTTCACCTGCTCTGGCACCAGGAATTGCATGTCGAGCTGTCCAGGCCGCTGCACACCGACGCGGTCGTGACGGCAGTGAGCGCGTAATGACCGGGCCTCGGCCGGTGCTGCGGGTCGGCGACCGGATCGGCTTCGACGGCGACGAACACCTCGTCACGGACCTGGCGGGCACGCAGGTGCGGCTGCGCGCGGACTCCGGCACCGAGCAGGTGATCCTGGCCGGGCACCTGATGGCGGCCCCGGACTTCGAGCTGCTCGACGCGGCCTCGTTGCCCGAGATCGAGCCGCTCGGGCTGCTGGAGTCGCTGTCCGCCGAGGTCGTCGCCGAGACCGAGCAGTGGCGTGAGTGATCACCTCGACGAGGTCGAGACAGGCCTGCCGCCGAACCTAGCGCCCGGCGCGCAGCCACGTCCTGGCTACGACCCGCAGACCACACGCTCGCGCAACGGCAACGCACCAAGGCGGCTGAGCGCAACAAGGACAACAACGTGACCTTCAGGCCCGACGGTCAGATCGAGTCCACGACCGTTACTCCGCCAAGGACGTCGCAACCGTCGTTGAAGCCACCCGGCAGAAGCAGCACGAGATCGACACGAAGTGGACCACCATGCTCGCCAAAGACGAGGCTCCAGCCATCGACTCGATCTCTACGGACGAGGTCGATCCAGCCTGATGGTTTCCCGGCTGCCGATCACGACCCGGTCCGCACACCAGGAGATCGCCGTCTCCTACCTCACCCGGCTCGCCGCCCTGCACGAGATGCCGGTCGAGCATCTCTGGCAGCAGGTCAGCCGACCCAAGGCAACGGGAACCCGACCCGGCGCCTCGACGACGACCTGCTCGCCATCGTCGAGCTGATCACGCCGGAACCGGACTGGCTCGCGCTGCGCCATCAACCCCAGCTCGGCTGCTGGCGCTGCAACGCCCGCCACCGCGGCGGACCGGTGCTGCACCTGCTCGGCCACCACACCTACGTCTGCACCCGCCACCAGATCTGGATCGGCCCACCCGACCAGGTCGACCTCCCACAACCCAGCCTGGCTGAACTGCCCGAAGTCGTTGCCGCGCAACACCGACACCTGCGGCTGCTGCACCGCATCGGCCCGGCCGCAACGTTCGACGCCGTGCTGACCGGGTTCCTGATCTGCGCCCACCGCTGGAACTTCACCGAACCCAACCAGGTCGGTGACAACGACGCCTGGCGCACCTGGTTCCAGCGCGCGGACCTGCTAATCCAGCCCGGCACCCAAGACGAAACTTTCAGCGCCTCCAAGTTCTTCGCCGCCACCCACCCCGAAGCGGTCGCGGTCGCCGAGCTCGTCGGCTCGTTGCACTGGAGGCGACTCGCGGCCGGCGGACCCGATGACCAGGCCGCGTTCTCCGCTGAGATCGGACGTCGTCTCCTCCAGCCCAATCACCGACCGCTCCGGTTTCGCGATCCCATCGCGCACTGGATGGAGCAGGATTGCTGGCAGCCACCCAGCCTCCCCCACGCCGACTTCCGGAGCCTGCGGACGTTCGGCGGCGCCACGTTCCGCAAGCCCACCAAGGACGGCGACTCCAAGCGCCGCACCAGCGCGCTCTGGTTCAGCCGCCACCACCGCGGCGACGCAATGCTGCATCACCGCACCCTCATCCCGGTCGTCCTACGCGACTGGGCAATCAAGCTGGAGATGTTCACCTCGGCACTCGCGCTCACCTCCAACACCAAGAACCTTCCACTTCCGTACATTGACCCACATCCAGGGACCGGTACGACGCTGCGCCACTACGTTCACGATCCATGATCCACCTGTGAAGATCGCGCTTGCGATTGCGATGCTTCGCGCCACCCAGCCCGCATTAGCCATGCTTGCCTCCAGCGTCGCCGGCATGGCGTCTATCGCCGGACGCGACACCGCGGTTACACCACGACTTTTCCTGGCCAGCGTCGTGCGGCTCGTTGCTCCGTCTGGGTTCGAAGTTGGCTGTAGCGAGCGGTTGACCACTTGTCCGCCTATGTTGATCCGCCATGAGGTCAACCGGTGCTCCGCGGCGGCCACTTCAACCAGTCGCCGTACCTGTTCGCCGCGCCACTGTTGCGGGCGAGGCGCGAGCTGGCCGGCTCGCGCCAAGCACGAAAAATCTTGGATGGCTACATCGGCCGTTGAAGTGGCGCGGCTGGTCGAAGACCCCCACCGCCATCGGCGTAATCGCTGTACTGGTTGGTCTCTTCTTCACCGGCAGGACGTTGCTTGCGACGGAGCGGCAATCAAAGTCGACAGAAGATCAGGTTCGACTCGCTGAGCAGGGGCAGCAGAACGACCGATTCGGTAAGGCCGTAGAACAACTCAGTTCCGACAAGATCGACGTCCGGGTTGGTGCCATCTACTCACTTGAGCACCTCGCAGAAGATGCAAGCCGGTTCCTTCCAACAGTCAGCTCGGTCCTCGTGACCTTCGCGAACATCCATACCCCAACCGGGACGTGTTCACTGGATCAAGTCAAGCCGCCAGCGGATATCCAAGCCGCATTCACTGTACTGGCGCGTTCCGACTGGTTAAGAGAGAATCAATCCACCAGCGAGGTCAGGATTGATCTTCCGCGAGCGTGCTTGAGGGGAGCGCTCCTTCATCAAGCGCCGCTCACGTACGCCCGACTGGCGGATGTCGACCTTCGCGACACCGACCTTGGTGTGATACAGGCCAATTACGCCAATCTTCGGGGTGCCGATTTGGCTGGCGCTTATGGGTACATTGCGCACCTCGATTACGCAAACTTGACGTCCGCGAATCTCACCGACGCAGTGATGGAGGAGGCGAATTTGCGACACGCCAAGCTCACCGAAGCCAACCTTAGCAATGCTATTCTCCATAGCACCTTCTTTGACTATTCGACGTTGACTCGGGCGAACTTCAGTCAAGCAAGCATGCTTGATGCCAACCTCACTATGGCTGATGCCCAGGAAGCTAAATTCCCTCACGCGATCCTTGATCGAGCAGATCTTCTTGGTGCAGAACTTTCTAATGCGAACTTTAGCGATGCCAGCCTCCGCGGCACCCACTTAAAGGGCGCGCACCTTGCTGGCGCAGACCTCGCCGGGGCAAGCCTCCTAGGTGCGGACCTAAGCGGTGCGAATCTCAGCGGTGCCAATCTAACGGATGCTAACCTCTCCGACGCGAATCTCACCGGCGCAGATCTAACTGGAGCGATCCTCACGGGTGCAATCGGTATTCGGTGATAAGGAAGCTAGTACTCCAGCAGCACTTCGTAGTATTTGGCCTGTCTTCGCTGGTAGTGGCAGGTTTTCGCGCGGTATTGATGACGTCTGCGCCAGTGGGACCAAGCCCAAGTCACGGCCCGGTCGGAGACCGTGGTGATCAGGTGTGCAAGGAGACGCTTGACCTCGCCAAGCGTGAGCGGGATGAGGCCGCTGCCAGGGCTTTTGGGGCGATCGCCGCCGTAACGGCAAGGTAGGTGTGGGCGAGCATCGCAAGGGTGATGTGTCGGTACCAGGCGTCGTGGCGGCGGACCTGGTAGTGGTCGAGCCTGACCTCGGTCTGGGCGGTCTGGAAGCAGTCCTCGACCGCCCAGCGGGCGCCGGCCACGCGGATGAGATCGTCGTCGGTGGTTCCGCTTGGGGCGCAACACGAGCAGTAGGCCAGCTCGTATTCGCCCCTGCTGTTGGGTGTGAGGGAACGGCGGACCAGCAGTCACCTTTTCGGCGACGTTGGGGGCGGCGGTGGGTGTACCAATTCGGGAACTCGCACGTCCATGGACGCCCGTCCGCCCACCAGTGGAGATCAAGATCGGTGGGAGATCCTGGGGAGACGGGAACCCGTTGCAACGCGTCGGAACGGGATTGAACCGGTGGCCCCTACCGCGCCTGACCAGTAGAATCGGTAAAACCGCAGGTCAGAAGGATGTTGATCTTTACTTTTGACACGGTAGGGGTCACAGGTTCAATCCCTGTATCGTCCACAACTGTTATAGCAGGTCAGAAGCGTCATTGGAGGTCCTCTCCGGTGGCGCTTCTGTCGTTCTGACCGTGGTTTGACCGTGGACGGTAGTGCTCACGAGCCCCGGAGTTGATCTCTTTTAGTCGCTGGTGAGGGCGTGAGCAGTGATGACGGGGGAGCGGCGGTCGTGTCGGGCTTGATCATTTGACCGTGGTTTGACCGTGAAGCTGTGCCGTGGTGTCCGTGAGCTGCTATGACAGGAGTGGTACCGGTCGTGGTGAGATTGATCGTGTGACCCTGATGTGACCGTGGGGCCGGATTGGCGGCCCGCCGCTCAGGTGTGCCGTTTGACCGTCAGTTGACCGTGACTTCTCGACCATCGCCATGGTGTCCCCATGTCGGAGTTTGTTGAGTGCGATGCCCCGGTTGAACCGGAATCGCACGGTCGGTCGGCGGTGGTGCGAGGGCGAGTGGGTCGCCGTCGGCGGTCCTGGCTGGCTCCTGCCGCGCAGTTCCGCCACCGACCACTGCCCGGTGGTGCGGCTTGAACTCCGGGACGATGCCCAGAACACTGACTTCGACATCCGCCGACCTCAACGGCTGTGCGGCAACTTCAAGGAGTGTCACCACGTGGCCTGACCAGCACGGACGCCATTTTCGGCTAACACAAGGTCGGCATTGGGAACGCATTCGTCCGGCATGACGGTGACTGGCTCGGCAGTCCGGGTGTTCAGTCGGTGCTGTTGTCGGCGCCGCCGAGGCGGAGCATGGCGCGGTAGAGCTGTGTGGGGGTCAGGGGCGGTTCGGGCAGCGGGTGGGCGCGCTCGGCGCGGAAGCCGTCGAGCATCAGGTGCAGGTGGCGGCGCCAGGCGTGCGGGGCGATCCCGTCGGTCGCCTCGATGATCCGGCTGTGGGACCAGATGACGAAGGCGAGGTCCTCGGGTACCAGGTCGGGTCGGAGGCGACCCTGCTCTCGCGCCCGTTCGACGATGCGTACGCCGAGGTCGTGGATGCGGGTCTGCTGGCCGGCCAGGCAGGCGGTCTCGGGCAGCCGGATCGAGGCGAAGTCGTTGAAGCCCCGGTCGCGGGCCTGCAGTTCGCACATGGTTTCCAGGAACAGGCACAGCCCTTCCCACGCGTCATCCATGCTCAGGGCCTGCTCGGCGGCGGCGACCCAGATCGCGAGCTTGCCGGCGAAGACCTCCTGCACCAGGTCCAGCCGGGCGGGGAAGTGGTTGTAGAGCGTGCCGATGGCCACCCCGGCACGCTTGGCGACCTGCTCCAGCGACGCCTGCATCCCGTGCTCGGCGAACATGGCCCGGGCCGCGGCCAGCAGCGAGTCGCGGTTGCGCTGGGCGTCGCGACGCAGCGGCCGGGCGGGCGCGGAGGCCGTGGTCGCGGCTGGTGCGCGTTCAGGGGGCATGCTCCACAGCCTACCAACGTGAGGGGTGCCTCGACTTCCGTGTTACGCTGGCCCCGAAAGGTGAGGCACCCCTCGTGTTGTGCGGCTGTGCCGCGATTCGGCTCGGACCGGGCTCGGGAGACTTGATGAAACTGACCATCTTCGGCGCCAGCGGGCGCACTGGCACGCACCTGGCCGAGCAGGCGCTCGCCGCGGGACACGACGTGGTGGCGTTGATCCGAAATCCGGCGAAGCTCACCTTGCGCCACGAACGGCTGCGGATCGCGCAGGGCGAACTGACCGACGAGGTGGCCGTCGAGGACGCTGTCCGCGGCGCTGACGCCGTCCTCGCCGCCCTGAGCCCCAAGATCTTCGGCGGGCCCAGGGACCTGCCCCTCGCGTCGGGAACGGGCACCATCCTGGCCGCGATGCGCACACACGGCGTCCGCAAGCTCGTCTACAGCTGGGGGCCGAGCATCCTGATCCCCCGCCACCCCCTGCTGCGCGCAGTGCGCAGCGCGAGCTTCGCCCTGCTCAGACTTCTGCCCGCCACCCGCCCCATGGTCAACGAGACGGCCGAGGTGGGCGAGGCCATTCGCGGCTCGGATCGCGACTGGACCATCGTGGCCGTCACCGCGCCCCACGACGAGCCCGGCACGGGACGGGTCAAGGTGCGCACCGGGAACGGAACCGGGGACCGAGTCGGCTCGCGCATCTCCCGGGCCGACCTCGCACAGTTCATGCTCGCTCAGGCCGATGACCTTCGGCACGCGCGGCAGGAGCTGCGGATCAGCAACTGATCCGGCCCTGCACGCCGCCGCGCAGTTGTACGCGGCGCCCCTGCATGCACCTCTTGCGCCTCACCAACTCCCAGTGGCACTCGGCCCCGGCCGAACCCGCTGTTCACCACCCTGTCCACATCGCTGGTTTCATCGAAGGAGAAGTCATGCCTACAATCGCCATCATGGGTGCCGGTCCCGGAATGGGGCTCGCCATCGCCCAGACCTTCGGCAGTCAAGGCCACCAGGTCGCACTGCTGTCGCGTACCCCGGCCAAGCTCGAGCCGGTCGTCGCCGAACTGACCGACCAGGGCATCGACGCGGCGGCTTTTGCCGCCGACGTGCTCGACCGGCCCTCGATCGTCTCCGGCCTCGCGGCGGTCAAGCAGCGATTCGGGCAGATCGACGTCCTCGAGTACTCGCCGTCCAACCCGGCGCTGCCGATGGCTTCCTCCACCGAGCTGACTTATGACAACGTGCAGATCCAGCTCGACTTCTACGTGCACGGCGCCGTGGCGGCGGTCAACCAGGTGCTCCCGGAGATGCTCGCCCGAGGCTCGGGCACGATCCTGTTCACCACCGGCGCCTCATCGGTACGCCCCGAGATGGGCCATGACATGTTCGGCAACGTCGCCCCGGCCGCGGCGTGGCTGCGCAACTGGGCCCACGGTCTGCACGCCGCCGCCGCTCCCCAAGGAGTACAGGTCGGCCACATCGCGATCGGCGCGTGGATCGGCCGCCAGCCCGGCGCCACCGCACCGGAAGAGATCGCGCCGCTGTACTGGGAGCTGCACACCCAACACGACCAAGTCGAGAAGGTGTTCTTTTCCAGCGACCAACCCGCGTCCTGAGCACCCGCCGTTGAGAAGAACGCCCTTTGCGGGATGCAGCGCGTCGACCGACGACGCTCGGCATTGTGTGCTGCTGACTTCAGGGCTGTGTGGTTGGGGGTCGACTACCCCTGTTGTGGAGAAGGTTGGGCTGCACGGCGGCGCGCGAGCTCTGCGGCGTAGCCGGGGCGGGTGTTGCCTGCGTCCTGGGTCCAGCGTGTCGCCCGGTTGAGGCTTATCCCGAGTAGCCATGTGATCACGGCGGCGGGCATCTCGCTGGCCATCTCCATCAGCGCGGTGTTGCGGCCGAGCGTGGGTGATACGCCCAGCACGCGATGGGCGCCGACCTACCGCGGACGTCGGAGGCCCGTTTACCGCGCCGGAAGCCGTGATCGTCGACCAGCTTGGGCGCTGCTGCGAATGGGAACGCGCCGAACTCGCCCGCCGGGTCGGTGCCCGGCACGATCCGATCCCACACCTGATCGAGACCGCTTGGCCCGACACCGTGATCCACATCGATACCTGGCGGCCGTGGATGCCGACGGTGTCGTGCTGGTGGGCAATTCCCTGGGTGCCGCAGTGGTCTTGGCGGCCGACTCGCCCCGGATCGCGGCGCGGGCGCTGGTCTCGCCCGCGGGGTTCATCCGACTCGGCGTGGACCCGGCACTGGCACTGGCGTCGGCCGTGTGGCTGGTGCGTCCCACGGTCGAGCACACCCGTCGGATGCTCCGGCTGTTCGTCGCCCCCGGCGGGGAGCCGCCCGAGACCGAGGTGGAGTGGATGACTCTGATGGCCACCGCGTGCCGCACGACGCTGGCTCCTCCGCCCCTGCCCGCCGCGCTGCTGGCCCGTCGCGCCGAGTTGCCGTGCGTGGTCGGGGTGGGGGAGCACGACCGGTTCCTGCCGCCCCGTCGATTGGCACCGGCCGTCCGCCGAACCATGGGCCTCGACCTCCGGGTCTTCCCCGGTGTCGGCCACCTGACCACCTCCGGTCACCTTGACGAGGTGGTGTCCCTGGTGGGCGAGGTTGTGGACCCGTCCGCCACCTGAGCGGCCATGATGTCGATCACGAGGTGGGTTCGTAGTCCGAACAGGACGGTGGACACCGGCAGCAGAACTCGCCCCGAACCCCGCAACGGCTGAGAGAAGCGCGAAGGTGAACGCAGCGCCCGATACGTATGCACCGATGCCGCGTGGTGCGCGTTCGGCCGGATGCGCTGTCATGTCGAGGTGCGTTCCGGTCGAGCGGTCGAGCACGGCAGGTCCAGCTCATCGTCGGTGAGGTAGAGCCTGCCGCCCTCGTGCGCTGCCACCCGTAAGTGAGTGCCCACCGTTTCTGACTTGGTGCTGTCCGGGGTGCGGCTGGCGCCCACAGCACGGCGGTGGTGATCACACCGGGTGCGGTCGCGGGCGGTGGATCGGGCAGATCCGGGACGCGGGCGCGGATGGTCGCCGAGATATCGCCGACGAGCACCGCTGTGCGAATCTGCTGCGTGGCGGTGAGTTGTACGTCGGTGCGACCGACGCGGACACCGTGTGGGCGGTTACCGCAACGCTCCTCGCCGCCAGCCTGGGTCCAGGGTGGCTACGCCCTGGACCCAGGTCGAAGCATGCTGTGGTTCTACTTCGTGAAGACGCTCTTGATCTTGTCGGCGACGTTGCCGACCGCGTCCTTGACGTCCTCGACTGCGTCCTTGAGACCGGCTTTGGCCTGGTCGCCTTGGCCCTCGGCCTGAAGCTGCTCGTCACCGGTGACCTGTCCGGTGGCTTCCTTGGCCTTGCCGCCGAGGTCTTCGGCCTTGTTGCTGATCTTGTCGCCCAGAGACATGGGACTCTCCCTTTGCTGCCGCGGCGCACCGGGTGGGCGCCGTCCTGTCCTGAGGACACCGGCATCCACGCGATCCTCACGGCCACGATCGGGTGACTGCGGTCACACGGCCAACTGCAGGTCTGTCCGTGACGAATCACCATTGGCAGGTGTCCTCGGATTGTCATCCCGCACAGCCCAGGCACGCCGCCGGAGAGGAACGCCGACCCATGACCGGTGAACACAGGTGCCGCCGATGACGAGCTCGACGGAAGCCGTCGCCGGCCCACCGGCCGTCGAACGGGGCACGGCGCTGGACGACGTCACGCTCGTCGCCCGAGCCCGCGACGGGGACGTGAACGCGTTCGAGCAGCTGGTGCGCCGGTATCAGGGCCCGATGTTCGGACTGGCGCGGCGGATGCTGGCGAGCAGCAGCGATGCCGAGGACGTGGTCCAGGAGGTTTTCCTGATCGCGTGGCGGCGGCTTGGCCAGCTGCAGGAGGACGCCGCGTTCGTCGGCTGGCTGTATCGGACCACGACGAACCGCTGCTTGAATGTCATCCGTTCGCGGAAACCGACCGCCGAGGTGGAGCTCGAGGGGTTCGGGACCGTCGGTTCGGCCGGCAGGCCGGAGCGGGCGGCGGAGACGAGTGAGCAGATGACCGCGCTGGCGAAAGCACTGGAACTGCTGCCCGCACACCAGCGGGCGTGCTGGCTGCTGCGGGAAGTACACGGGCGGTCCTACGACGAGATCGCCGAGACGACGGGCGCGACGAACACCGCGGTGCGCGGACGTATCGCGCGGGCACGAGCACAACTGATGGAGGTGATGGCGCCATGGAGGTGAACCAGGCGACGCAGGGATACATCCTGCCGTGCGGCCGCGACGTCGAGTACGTGTGGGAACGACTCGGTGAGGTGGAAGCCGGCCGCGCCGACGCCCACGAGATCGACTGTGCGCACTGCCGGGCCACACGGGAAAGCCTCACGGTCCTGCGTGAGCTGACCGGTGAGCTCGCGGCGGCGGACGAGGAGCCGTCGTTCGACCTGACGAGCCGGATCATGTCCGCGGTGCGCGCGGAGGTCCGCCGCCACGACCTGCTGCCGCTGCCGACCCCGGAGCCCGGTGTGGTGCGGGTCAGCGCGGAGGCGGTCGCGGCGGTACTGCGGTTCGCCGCCGACACCGTCGAGGGTGTCCGCGCCCGGCAGTGCCGGGTCACGACCGTCGACTCGCCGGATTACGCCGTAACGGTCACCATGAGCATCGCGGTCAGCCACCGCCGTTTTTCCGGCCAAGCCCTCGACGACGTCCGGGAACGGGTGACCGCTGCCGCCTCGGCGCGGATCGGGATCCGGCTCGTCCGCCTGGACCTGACCCTGAGCGACCTCTACGACGCCTGAACCGGCACAGCCGGCCTTGCCGGATACGAGCACCGAGGCCCCGCGCCGACACCCGGATCCTTGGCGCGGCGGCACTTGTCGCGACCCGGCCCGCCTAGGAGAAACGCGAGAAAGTTTTGATCATCCAAGTCGACGACACCGGCGGGGACGGAGCACGGGTGGAATCGGTGATCACCGAACCGGTGATCGCCGCGATCGCCGCGCACGCCGCTACCTCGGTGGCCGGCGTGACTCGTCTGGAACCGGGGGTGACCGGTCTGGTCGCCTCGCTGGCCCGCACCGCGCGCCAGCGAATCAAGAACCTCGACCCGGCGCCCACCGAAGGTGTCCGCGTCAGCGTCCACCACACACCCGACACCGCTGCGGCGACCATCCGTCTCGAGATCGACCTGGCCGTGTCCGGGTACGACCAGGCCGCCGCGGTCGCCCAGACCGTGCAGCGCACCGTCGCCCGTGCGGTCACCGCGGCCACCGGGCTCTCCACCTCGGCGGTGTCGGTCTTCGTCCTGAACATCGAGATCCCGCACGACGGTGTCCGATGAGCGCCGCGAACGACCTCACCCGAGCCCTGCTCGAAACCCTGCGAGGCCTCGCAGGCCTGCGCGCCGCGACCCCGTCCACCCGCGCAGAGGCCTCGTGGGTTCCCTGGGACCTCGACGCGATGGCCGTCGACATCGACGACGACGTCGTGCAGTTGCGGCTCGTCGCCCTAGCCCTGCCGCTACCTCCCGTGCTGCGGCGCGCGGAGGCCGCGTTGCGATCGGTGCTGGACGACTCGATGTGGAAGAACGCCCGGCTGCGCCTGGTGATCACCGATATCGACGCCTCCGCCCTTACCGGACGGAGCGCGGTTCAGCCCGCGGTGAGGCGGGGAGACGGGGGACACACGATCGGGTCGTGACGATCGTTCGGGAGCCGGGTCCTACTGGTGTGGAAGCGAAACGGGACACCCCGAACTTCCGCTCCAGACACCCGGAACCGGCCCAAGGAGAGTCATGACGAACCCGACCACCACCACCGGCGTCCACTCGACCGAACTGGAGAAGGCCACCGCCGGCGCGCTGTCGTCCACGAAGGGCTCCACCACCATCGCCGACATCGTCGTGTCGAAGGTCGCCGGCCTCGCGGCCCGTGAGGTGTCCGGCGTCTACGCCCTCGGCGGCGGCGCGGCCCGTGCGTTCGGCGCGCTCCGCGAGCGCATCCCCGGCGCGTCGGCCTCGATCTCCCAGGGTGTGTCGGTCGAGGTCGGCGAGCGCCAGGCCGCGATCGACCTGCAGATCCTCGTCGAATACGGCGTCTCCATCGCAGACCTGTCCCGCTCGGTGCGCAAGAACGTCATCACCGCGGTCGAGCAGATCACCGGCCTGGAGGTGGTCGAGGTCAACATCAACGTCTCCGACGTCCACATCCCGGGCGACGACGAGGGCGACGACACCAAGACCGACACCGGCCGCGTCCTGTGACCCCCGGCGTCGAGATCGACGCTGAGCGCATCGCTACCGCTGTGACGGCCCTCCCGTACGTGGCGGGGTTGCACAGCGGCTGGTTCGGCGAGATCGCCACGTTGCTGCCCGGCCGCAGGATTGCGGGAGTCCGGATCCGCCTCGGCGAGCTCACCGTCGGCGTCACCGGCCTCTACCCGGCCACCATCATCGAGATCGGTGACGGCGTCCGCACCGCCGTCGGTCCGGTGGACCGCCCGGTACACGTCCACATCGGAGACATCGCGCCGCCCGCCGCCGTCGAGGCCGAATGCCGGGACACCGCGTCCGGACTGGCACGTCCCTGACCATCCTGACCGGCTCCCCTCTCCTTCGCGGGCCGATCGCCACAGCAAGGAGAAACACCGTGTCCTCCACTGAAATCGGTCTGCTCACCGGACTGGTCCTCGGCCTCGCCGCGGCGTTCGGCGGCTTCGGCGCCTTCCTCGTCGTCCTGCTCTTCGGCGCACTCGGCCTGCTCGTCGGCCGCGTGCTCGACGGCAAGCTCGACCTGTCCCAGCTCGTCGGCCGCGACAAGGGCTGAT
>JBDSAJ010000743.1:0-3771 GCA_039922235.1 Umezawaea sp. | reverse complement strand
GTCGGCGACTGGACCATCCGGGACTTCCCCGTCCGCACGGGTTACGTGGGGTCGGTCGCGGTCCACGCGCCCGACGTGCACGTCATCCGGTACGAGGTGGACCTCGGCGACCTCCTGTCGGCGGCCGGGCCACCCGCGTTCGACGACGTCCCCGACGAGAGGAGAACGACGGTGTCAGAAGGACGACTGAAGGTGTTCTGCCTGCCCCACGCGGGCGGCAACGCCCAGCACTTCCTGCTCTGGCGGCGTGCCCTGCCGGAATCGGTGGAGGTGGTCCCGGTCGACCTGCCGGGTCACGGCACCCGGCTCGGCGAGCCGCTCGTCGACGAGTGGGACGAACTGGTGGCGGACCTCGTCGCGGTGATCGGCAGCCGAGTCGGCGGACCGTACGCGATCCTGGGGCACAGCCTGGGCGCGTTGCTGGCGTTCGAGGTCGCGCGAACGCTGGAACGGCGGGGCACGCCGCCGGAGCTGCTGGTCGCGGTCGGGCGGAACGCGCCTGCCGCGCCGCTGTCGCACCCGCCGATCCACGCCCTGCCGGACCTGCCGTTCTTCGGCGCCCTCCGGCGGCTCGGCGGCCTGCCGGACGGGGTACTGCGGCAGCCGGAGCTGCTGCGGATGTTCCTGCCCGCGCTGCGCACCGACCTGCGGCTCGCCGAGCACTACACCCGTGCGCCGGGACCGGGGCTTTCGTGCCCCGTGCTGGCGGTGAGCGGCCAGGACGACCGGATGACCGACGCCGCGGGCATGGCCGACTGGAGCGCGGAGACCACCGGCGAGTGCGAGGTCGTGCGCGTACCCGGCGACCACTTCCCGTTGCAGCGCGAGGAGTTCCTGGACGTGCTGCGCACACGCCTGGCAGCCCCGGTCAGAGGCGCCCGGTGAGGTAGCCCTGGCACGTGCCGCCGACGCACGCGGCCAGCTCGCGCGGGCCCATCGACGCCAACGGCTCGACGCGCAGCACGAACCGCAGGTACGCCAGGCCGATCAGCTGCGTGCCGATCAACGCCGCGCGCAACTCGGGGCGGCCGTGCCCCAGAGCCGCCGTCACGGGCTGGAGCACGTCGCCTTCGAGGAAGTCGCGAATGGTCTCGGTGGCGCCCTCGAACGACCGCACGGACCGGATCAGGCTCTCCAGCCGAGGGCGGGTGCCGGGGTCCTCCCAGTGCGCGAGGAACGCGTGGGCCAGCCGCTCCCCCGCTTCCTCGGGCTCCCCGTCCACCACGAGCGGGACGAGGTCGGGCACGGTGAAGGCGTCCTGGACGGCGGCCATGAACAGGCCGTCCTTGGACAGGAAGAAATGGTGGATCAACGCCGAGTCGACGTTGGCGGCGGTGGCGATGGCTCGCATGGTGGCGCCCTCGAACCCCTGCTCGCTGAATTTCCCGCGAGCGGCGTCGAGGATCATGTCGTGGCTGCTGGTCGGACCTACGCGCCGCCCGCTGCGCTTCTTGTGGGGCGCCTGCTGGACGTCATCCGTCACCGCGCACTCCTCGCCTTCCGCCGGACCCGGTGGTCCGGACGACATTACGGCACCGAGCTCGGTTTCGTTGACCGGGATGGCTCATCAGCCATAGACTTCCCCACTTGATGAACTCATCATCTGGGGAGTCAGTGACAGGGGAGACAGGATGACCGACAACCGGGAAGTCCGCGCACCCGCCGCCGGACCGCGGACCGTCCGATCCGACGACATCGCGATCGTCGGCGTCGGTCTGCGGTTCGCGGGCGGTGTCCGAGACCTGAGCGCCCTGTGGCGGGTGCTCTGCGACGGCGTCGACGTGAAGTCCGACGTGCCGCCGGACCGCTGGGGCGAGCGGTTCCACAGCACCGACCCCACCACGCCGGGCACCATGTACTCGCGGCGAGGGGGTTTCCTCGACGAGGTCGACCGCTTCGACGCCAACTACTTCGGCATCACCCCCCGCGAGGCCGCCGAGATCGACCCGCAGCAACGGCTCCTGCTGGAAACCACGTGGGCCGCCATGGAGGACAGCGGCGTGCCCCAGGAGCGGTGGGCGGGCAGCCGCACCGGCGTGTTCGCCGGCGTGCTCAACCAGGACTACACCCTCCTGCACGCCAAGACCGCGGGCGTCGAGTCCATCAGCCCGTACTACGCCAGCGGCAAGGAGCCCAGCTTCGGCGTCGGCCGCATCGCGTACACGTTCGGCCTGCACGGCCCGTGCATGATGGTCAACTCGGCCTGCTCGTCGTCCCTGCTCGCCGTGCACCTGGCCGTCCAGTCGTTGCGGACCGGCGAGGCCGACACCGCGATCGCGGGCGGCGTGAACCTCCTGCTGGCCCCCGAGCTGAACATCTTCATGAGCAAGATCGAGGCGTTGTCGCCGACGCAGCGGTGCCGCCCGTTCGACGCCGAGGCCGACGGCGTCGTGCGCGGCGAGGGCTGCGGCATGGTCGTGCTCAAGCGGTACGCCGACGCGGTGGCGGACGGCGACCGGGTCTGGGCCGTCATCGAAGGCAGCGCCACCAACCACGACGGGCACAGCGCCGGGCTGATCGCGCCGAACGCCACGGCGCAGGAGATGCTGCTCCGGTCCGCACTGGCGAACGCGGGCGTGAGCGCCGACGACATCGACTACGTCGAGGCGCACGGCACCGGGACGTCGCTCGGCGACCAGATCGAGGTCGGCGCCCTGACCGCCGTGCTGGGCCGCGACGCGTCACGGCCGCTGCTCGTCGGTTCCCACAAGGCGAACTTCGGGCACTGCGACTCGGCCGCAGGCATCCTCGGGCTGCTCAAGGCCCTCCTGGTGGCTCGGCACGGAGTCGTGCCGCCGCAGATCAACATCACCCGGCCGATGCACCTGCTCGCGGGCGACGACGCCGGGGTGCGGGTCGCGGTCGAGTCGACGCCACTGCCCGACCGGACCCGGCACGTGGGGGTGAGCGCGTTCGGCCTGTCCGGTACCAACGTGCACGTCATCCTCGCCACCGCGCCGCCCGCGCCACCGCCGGAGGCGGACCTCGACGTGCCGCTGCTGCTGGTGAGCGGCCCGACACCGGCCGCACTCGCGCAACAGGTCACCGCCTACCGCGACGTGATCGCGGACGCCGACCGCTCGGGCTCGTCCGTGCCCGCGCTCGTGCGCAGTGCCGCCGTGCGCCGCACGCACCACGACCACCGGCTGGCCGTGACCGGCGCGACCGCGCCGGAACTGGTCGAGGCGCTGGAGGCGCACCTCGCAGGCGAGTCGCGACCGGGGATCGCGGCCGGTGACGTGCTCGGCGCTCGTCCGCCGCGGGTCGTGCACGTGTTCTCCGGTCAGGGCTCGCAGTGGCCGGGCATGGGCCTGGACCTCTACCGGACCCGACCGGTCGTCCGCGACGCACTGGACGAGTGCGACGCGCTCGTGCGGGAGCACGCGGGCTGGTCGCTGCTGGACGAGCTGGCCAGGACTGAGGGCAGCAACCTCGCCGCGACCCGGTTCGCGCAGCCCGCGATCTTCGCCGTCCAGGTCGCGTTGACGCGGCTGTGGACGTCGTGGGGCCTGCCGCCTTCGGCCGTGGTCGGGCACAGCGTCGGCGAGATCGCCGCCGCCCACACCGCGGGCGCGCTCGACCTCCGTGACGCGGTCCGCCTGGTGGTGGAGCGCGGCCGGATCATGCAGGAGGCCACCGGGTCGGGTCGGATGGCGTCGGTGGAGCTGTCGGAGGACGAACTGGCGGCCGCCCTCGGCCCGCTGGCCTCGACGGTCGAGCTGGCGACGGTCAACGGGCCGCGCACGGTGGTGATCGCCGGTCCGACCGACG
>JBDSAJ010000742.1:0-8121 GCA_039922235.1 Umezawaea sp. | reverse complement strand
AGGGGCCGGGCTTCACCGCTCCCCGAAAGGCTTACCGCTCATTCGCTTCGCGGTGAGTAATGACGAGAACGGCCCCCCGCCACCGGTGGGGGGCCGTTCTCGTTGGTGCGACTGGGGATCAGGCTCCTCGCGGCCGCAACTGGTGCTGCCGGGTCAAGAGAGGTCGTTCAAAGCGTTGAGATACGCGCGGGAGACGAGGGCGATGCGGCCAGCGGGGACGTCACCGGCGAGTGCGCCGATCGCGAGCCGCACACCAGGGGTGTCCAGTCCACCGAACTGCTCACGCAGGTAGCGCAACCCGACCGCTGTCACCTCCCCCACCCTTGGATCGGCAAGGAGACGGGCGAAAGACACGGCCATGTCGCGGGCGTTCGTCGTCACCATGAGGCGGAAGACGTCCCCGGCATCCTTGTTGGTCAAACGGTTCGGCTTCTTGTCCGCGTTGCTCAGCCGATCGTGGATCTTGTGCGCTTTGGCGACGAAGAGGGCAACGGGGCCTGCCACGTGGACACGAATCGAACGGTCGGTCCCGTCGAGCGCGGTGATCTCCATCGGGGATCGGTCCACGAGAGCTGTTTCGAGGCCGGGAACCCTGCGCGCGGTCATCTTGTCGTGCGGCTTGATGTCGGCGCTGCGGGATCCTCCCCCCGCCACTGTGTCACCGACGAGCAGGTCCAGTTCCACCCGAACCGGCGCATCGGCTCCGGCGATGATCTCTTCTCGCACCCACAGGCCCGGTTGGTTCTTGTCGAGCAGTTCGAAACCGGCTTGGCGCAGGCGCTGCTGGATCAACGGCTCGGAGTTCAGGAGCGCCGGGTCGAGTCCGAGATCCCCATCCGAGGTGTACGCGGCCGTAGCGATCTGCGCGCCTTGAGTTCGCAGGTACACGGCTTGTGCGCCGACGACGGTGACGGCGTCGAGCTGGTCGCTCAACGCCGTCAATCCATCGAGCAGGACCTTGCGCGCCACGATGTTCAGCTCGGCAGGATCGACGTCCTCTGGGGACTTGGACATGACTTCGGCCTCACCTAGTAGGAAGGCGGGGATCCTAGTGACGCCCGGTCAAACACGATCGGGTGACCATGGACGTCGCCACTCCGATTCGGTACTGAGCAAGCGCTGTAGTACCTGCTCAGCTTCCGCGGGCATTCGCCCCGGCCCGGACAGCCCGTCGAGAACCACCTGCGTGAGCGCCACGTGGGGAATGCCGTCCACCGTTCTGGTGCGCTCGAACACGATCGGGTCGTGCGCGCGAAGCAGGAGAACGTCACCCCCCTCAACGTCCGGGAGCAAGTTCAGCGCATCGATCCACTTGCGAGGAGTCTCGGGTTCATCGTCGACGTAGAGCAGCAGCTGGCCGCCGACCGCGAGTGGAGCGATCCGGTGTGCGGCGAAAGGGCCCGTGACCGCGATCCGCGGCAGGACGTGGCCGCTGTGGAGCACTTCACGGAGATCGTCCATCGTCGATCGGGCACCGTTCAGGGCGATCGCGGTGACGTAGGGGTTCTGCCGCAGCAAATCGTAGGATTCGGCCCGTGCCCGCAGCAGTTCCGGCCACCTCACCTCGGTGATCGTGCGGCCCTTCCGGCGGATCAGCAGCTGGTCTTCCAATTGGCCCAGCAATCGGGATACCCATGCCAGGCTGACTCCGGTGGCGTCGGAGATTTGCTTGGCCTGGTACGGAGGAGCGAAGTCGGCCAACAACCGCACGACGCGCCCGGCTTGAGCGCCACCGAGTCCAACCGTTCGGCCGGAGTCCGGATTCGCCAGGACCGACCGAGGAGCCCTGGAGGCACCGTGGGTGTAGATGCGGATGGACGGGTAGGTGATCGACAGCGAGGCGTTGCCGGTCAGGTCCAGGTAGGCGATGTCGTGATCGCGCAACTGTTGCTGGGTGCGAGGGCTGAGCCACGGCGACACCACGAGCAGGGTTTGGCGGTTGTTGGAGTGGCGCATGATGTTGCGCACCGTGCGGAGTTCGGTGTCCACCTCGCGCGGCAGCACGTTCTGCCTCGCGGTGACCAGGACCTCCGTGTACGGGCTCGCCCCATCGGGGGGTGAGATCTGCACGCTGGCGTCGATCACACCATCAGGCGTGTTGTCGTGGTCCTTCTGTGGCAGCGTCCGAACGGTCCAGCCAGCGCCCAGAAGATGCCCCAAAGACTCCAAGGCCTGGTCAAGCAGTGTGCTGGGCTTCTCGTCGACGCTGCTCATGGGGTGCTCTCCGTTGCTCAGCTGACCCTAACTTGCCCAAAAGCCAAACTTGCCTATTGGAGGCAAGTGCTGATTCTAGGCAAGTTTGCGGAGAATGTGCAGTTTCGCCACGCGAGCAAGTTCGGATGACCCGCAAGTTTGCTTCTTGCCTGGGAGAGCGCTTTGCGAAGCGGCTGCGGCGCCAAAGAGGGCTGCTTGGCTCCGCCACAGCACTCACCGCGGCGCCGTACGACACCTGCGCAGCGCAACCATCGGGCCCCAGACGTGAATAATGACGAGAACGGCCCCCCGCCACCCGGCGGGGGGCCGTTCTCGTTGGTGCGGCTGGGGATCAGAGGGTCGAGTAGAGCGGGTGCTTGGCGGCGAGCACCTCGACGCGGGAGCGCAGCTCCGCGAAATCAGGCTCGGCCTGGAGCGCGGCGACGATGATGTCCGCCACCTCCGCGAAGTCCACCTCGCCGAAGCCGCGGGTGGCCAGTGCGGGCGTGCCGACGCGCAGGCCGGAGGTGACCATCGGCGGGCGGGGGTCGTTCGGGACCGCGTTGCGGTTGACCGTGATCCCGACCTGGTGCAGCCGGTCCTCTGCCTGCTTGCCGTCCAGTTCGGACGCGACGAGGTCGACCAGTACCAGGTGCACGTCCGTGCCGCCGGTGAGCACCTTGATGCCCGCCGCGGCGGCGTCGGGCTTGGTCAGCCGGTCCGCGAGGATCTTCGCGCCCTCGACGGTGCGGCGCTGGCGGTCGGCGAACTCGGGGCTGGCGGCGTGCTTGAACGCGACGGCCTTGCCCGCGATCACGTGCTCCAGCGGCCCACCCTGCTGGCCGGGGAACACCGCGGAGTTGATCTTCTTCGCGATGTCGGCGTCATTGGAGAGGATCACACCACCGCGCGGGCCGCCGAGCGTCTTGTGCGTCGTCGTCGTGGTCACGTGCGCGTGCGGCACCGGGCTCGGGTGCAGACCGGCGGCGACCAGGCCCGCGAAGTGGGCCATGTCCACCATCAGGAACGCGCCGACGGAGTCCGCGATCCGGCGGAACTCCGGGAAGTCCAGCTGGCGGGGGTAGGCGGACCAGCCCGCGACGATCATCTTCGGCTGGTGCTCCTGCGCGAGGCGCTCGACCTCGGCCATGTCGACCAGGCCGTCCGAATCGGACACGTGGTACGGCACGACGTTGTACAGCTTGCCGGAGAAGTTGATCCGCATGCCGTGCGTGAGGTGGCCGCCGTGCGCCAGGTCGAGGCCGAGGATCGTGTCGCCGGTGTTCAGCAGCGCGAACATGGCGGCGGCGTTGGCCTGCGCGCCGGAGTGCGGCTGCACGTTGGCGAAGCCCGCGCCGAACAGCTCCTTGACCCGCGCGATGGCCAACCGCTCGATGACGTCCACGTTCTCGCAGCCGCCGTAGTAGCGGCGACCGGGGTAGCCCTCGGCGTACTTGTTGGTGAGCACCGAACCCTGGGCCTCCAGGACGGCCACGGGGGTGAAGTTCTCCGACGCGATCATCTCCAGCGTGTTCTGCTGGCGGGCGAGTTCGGCGGCGACGGCTTCCGCCACCTCCGGGTCGAACTCCGCGAGGGAGGAGTTGAAGTGGTCTGACATGGAATCTCCCTTGGACGGATCAGTTGGCGCGCTTGTAGAACGGCAGTGCGACGACCTCGACGGGCTCCTGCCTGCCCCGGACGTCCACCGCCAGCTTGGTGCCCGGCTCGGCGCTGCCCTTGGCCACGTAGGCCATCGCGACCGAGTAGCCGAGCGTCGGGGAGAGTGCGCCGCTGGTGATCTCGCCGACCGCGGCGCCGTCCGCGTCGAGCACGGTGTACCCGTGCCGCGGTGCCCGGCGACCGGCGGCCTTGAGGCCGACCAGCGTGGTGTCCACACCGGACTCCGCGATCTTGGCCAGTGCGTCGCGGCCGACGAAGTCGCCCGGCTTGTCGAGCTTCACGACCCGGCCGAGGTTGGCGTGGAACGGCGTGTGCGCGGTGTCGAGTTCGTTGCCGTACAACGGCATCCCGGCTTCGAGCCGGAGCGTGTCGCGGCAGCCGAGACCGGCGGGCCTCAGGTCGTGCGCCTTGCCGGCCTCCAGCAGCGCCGCCCACACGGCGGGGGCGTCGGCCGGGGCCACGAACAGCTCGAAGCCGTCCTCGCCCGTGTAGCCCGTCCTGGCCAGCAGCACCGGCGTGCCCGCGACCTCGGTCGGGTAGGAGGCGTAGTACTTCACCGTCGACAGGTCGGTCGGCGTCAGGCCCGCCACGATCGCGGTGGACGCGGGCCCCTGCACGGCCAGCAGCGCGTAGTCCGTCGACTTGTCGACGACGGTGGTGTCGAAGCCCTTCGCCCGCTCGACCAGCTCGCCGAACACCAGCTCGGCGTTCGAGGCGTTGGCGACGACGAGGTACTCCAGGTCGCCCAACCGGTACACGATCAGGTCATCCAGCACACCGCCGTCGGCCTGGGTGATCATCGTGTAGCGGGCGCGGCCGACGCCGATCGCGGAGCTGTGGCCGACCAGTGCGTAGTCCAGCGCGGCACCTGCTTCCGGGCCCTCCAGCACGATCTCGCCCATGTGGGTCAGGTCGAACAGCCCCGCCGTCTTGCGGACCGCGTGGTGCTCGGCCAGCTCGCTGTCGTAGCGCAGGGGCATCCGCCAGCCCGCGAAGTCGGTGAACATGGCGCCCAGTGCCTCGTGCTCGGCGTGCAGCGGCGTCCGACGGCTTTCCATCTGGGTGAGTCCTCCCTGGTGGGCATGCCCAACGGGCGACCGCGCCGAGGCGACTGGTCGACCATCGGCGGGCAGTGGGGACACGGTCATCGGCGAGACTCCTCCTCGAGAGTGAGCCTCCCCCTCTGTCATGGGCCTGAGAGCTTCGTCGCGCGAGCGCGACTTGCACCGTGGGCGAGGCACAAGGGTGCGCCTGCTTTTCAGAGTTGCCTGCGGCGGGCGGTACCTGTGCCTGAGAGATTCCGGGGAGGAGTTGCTCCTTCGGCGCCCCTTGCGGGGACTCTTCCGCGCGCCATCGACGGCCGTGTTCAGTTGATACCCGCAGACGCTATTCGCAGGCCTGGGCGCAGGTCAACAGGGGTCGCCTCACAGGGGGACGCCCTCCCGGACGCGCTCGACCACCTTGCGCTCCGCGTAGAACGACAGGAACGGGATCGTGCCCGCGAGCAGCACCAGCACCGTGCCCTTGATGGACCACCGGGACTTGAGCCCGAGGTCGACGGCGACGACCAGGTAGATGGCGTAGAGGAAGCCGTGGATCGGACCGACGAGCTTGACCATGCCGGGGGCATCGCCGACGTACTTGAGGAGCATCGCCACGACCAGCAGCAACAGGCCGACACCGACCACGTAGGCCATGAACCTGAACCGGTTCAACGCACCGCTCATCGCCCGTCCGACCGCCTTCGTTCCGCTAGTGCTGGTCCCGCGCGTTCAGCTCGGCGAGGTAGCGGTTGTAGACCGCCAGCTCGTCGTCTTCGTCCACGACGGGAGCCCTGACGGCATCAACGGTAACGACAGGCGTGGGCGCTTCCACCGGCGGCTCGGTTTTAAGGACTGGCACCGCGCGCTGCGCGTCGAGCCTGCGGATGCGCCAGACCATGAAGGCCGGGAAGAGCCCGAACAGCGGCCACTGCAACACGTAGCCGAGGTTCTGGAAGGTCCCGCTGGCGGACTCGAACCTCGTCCACTGCCACCACGCGAGACCGCAACAGCCCACCAGCGCGACCACGCAGACCAGCGCTATGGCCAATCGCTGAGGGGTGGGAGAACCGCCGGGCACACGTCCAAGCTAGCACCGGCGGTGAAGCGGTTGGAGGTCCAGGGCCGGGTGACCCAAGGGTTGGGGCTCCACGCTCGGAGCCCACGCCCGTATCCGGACCGCCGACCTCCTAGGCCACGCCGTCCCGGCGTTGCCGCTGCAGCCTGGCTACGCACCACGCTGCCGCACTGCCCCGACGCAGGTGCTGGAGCACCGTCATCGGGCCGAGTCGACGACCGAGGTCGGCGGGCAGCAGCCCGGCCACCCGGTAGTCGAGAGCGCGCTGGTCCAACGGGCTGATGCCCGCGTCCCACCACTGCTCCGCCTCGGCGAGGTCGCCAACGAGCTGCCAGTAGCTCGCCGCCGCCTCCAAGAGGACCTCGGGCACCTCGGGTGCCCTCCTCCGCATAGCCGCCACGTACGCGGGGCTGGCCGACTCGACCCGCACCACTCCACGTGGACCACCGGTTGCCCGCTGAGAGGGGATCCCCGGTGACGCGCTGGGTGGTGCCTCCGCCAGCCAGGCGTTCTTGATCCGGTTCACCTCCTGCATCTCAGCGTCATCCGACCGCTCCGCCGCCCACTGCCGCAGCAGTTCGTCGACTCCGGAGTCCTCGACCATTTATGCCTCCCTGGGGTCGAAGATCAGCCAATGCAGCGCACCGTATTCAAGGGTTCGGGGAACCGCTAGACCCTTGTTTGCCGATAACCCCGTTACCAGGGTGTTATAGCCCCTATTCCACCCATAAGGTCCAACGCCCTAGGGGTGGTGTCACCGTGGGTGATGGCTCGCACACAGGTCTCGCGACCCCGGTGGGAAGGGGGCCGCGAGACCTCGGCGTGGACTAGCCGAAGAGGCTCCGGAGGAACGTGATGATCGCTTCGGCGCCCTGGCGCAGCCAGGCGAGGACCTGCGAGACCGCGTCGGCCGACTCCACCGGGCGGGTGATCAGGAGGAACAGCACCAGCGCGACCGCCGCCAGCACGACCACCTTCTTCGTGTTCACGTCAAGCCACTCCGTCCGCTCAGGCGCGCGCCTGCGGCTCCGGTGACCACCGGTCGCACGCCGTGTCACCCGACATGGTCCACCATTCACCCGGATGATGAGCGACTAACACGCGCGCTACGCCCATCCAGCCTCAGGAACGGCCGTATGAGACGGCTCCACAGTCGGCAACGTCACCCGAATGGCCGCTCAAGGAGCCACCCCGAAGGGACGATGACCTGGTTACGGACGTCTCGTCCGGCAACCCCCCAGCTAACGCACCGAGGTACTCGCGAACCGTCAGCACACCCCGAGGGTCCCGCCGCTCCCCCGGGAGCCGCATCGGTGAGCACTCTGCGTGATCACCATGTTTCACGGCCGCGATTCTTTCCCGGCGGTATTTCTGCGCCCTTTTATTGATCAGCCAATAACTCCGATCCGCGTCAGTTCCGTAATCTCAAAGTCTGGGACACCCAGCTCCTCCAGTACTTCGATCGTGTGTTTTCCGGCCCGCACGGGTGCCGTGGGTCGACCGGCAGGAGTGCGGTCGAACCGAGGAGCCGGAGCGGGCAACGCCACGCCGTCCACGTCGATGAAGACCCCGCGCGCGACGTTGTGCGGGTGCGATGGCGCCTCACCGGGTTCCAGCACTGGCACCAGGCACGCATCGGTGCCCGCCGCGAGGTCCGCCCACTCGTCCCTCGTCTTCGTCGCGACCGCCGCCGCGATGCGTTCCCGCAGCTCGGGCCAGTTCGCCGGGTCGTGCCGGTTCGCCACGTCGGCCAGGCCGAGCACCGCGACCAGCTCGGCGTAGAACCGGTCCTCCAGCGCACCGATGCTCACGTACCGGCCGTCGGCCGCGCGGTAGACGTCGTAGAACGGCGCACCGCTGTCCAGCAGGTTCGTGCCGCGCTCGCCCTGCTCCCCGCCCGCACCGCGCACCCCGTGCAGGAACGTGGTGAGCAGCGCCGCGCCCTCGACCATCGCCGTGTCCACGACCTGTCCACGGCCCGAGCGCTCGCGCTCGTACAGCGCGGCCAGCACGCCCATCGCCAGCAGCAGGCCACCGCCGCCGAAGTCGCCGAGCAGGTTCAGCGGCACGGTGGGCGCCGCGCCGGCCCGGCCGATGGGCTCCAGCGCGCCCGCGAGGGCGATGTAGTTG
>JBDSAJ010000741.1:0-25053 GCA_039922235.1 Umezawaea sp. | reverse complement strand
CGCGTGTGGCGGACGGCACCACGTCGATCTTGTGGTCGATGTGGACGGATCAGGAGCGGGTCGCGGTCATTCCTTGCAGGTCCGGTCGTGGTTGATGCACCGGACGACGCGGTTCATGATCCGCTGGGACATCACGTTGGCGAAGTCGTCGTGGTCGGTGGCGGGGTCGTGGTCCTCCTGGGGGAAGGAGTCGACCTTGTACTGGCCCGCCTTCTGGATCGCCCTCGGGATGTCGTAGGCCAGGGTCACCCGCAACTGCGGAACCGGCGTGAACCCCCGCTTGCAGGACCCGTTGGCGTTGGGGAAGACGATGTGGTCGCGGTGGTTCTTGCTGTCGATGGTTCTTGCCGTCCCAGCAGCTCGGGAAGTCGTGGATGCGCAGCACCTTGCTGCCCTCGGGGCAGATCGGGTACTTGTTGATCACCGTCTTCCGCTCGAACCCGCCGCAGCTCCAGGACTCGCGGGCGTTCTTGGTCCCGTTGACCGACACCTTGGCGTCCCCGGTGAGCACCCGCAGGAACCTCGGCATCGCCCTGACGTTGCTGATCGAGCTGCCGCGGAAGGTCAGGTCGACCGACACGGGCCGTTGGACCTCGCCGTCGTTGCCCTCCAACTCGTTCTTGTCGTCGACGCCCTTGGGCGGGTTCTTCCTGGCCGGGTCCTGCTGGCCGTCGTCGGTCTGGTCGCCGTTGCCGTTGGCATCGCCCGCGGCGGCCAGGGCACACGGGGCGAGACCGCTCAGGTCCCGCTGACCCTGTTGCTCCTGCGCCATGTCACGCTCCTGCCAGGCGGCGTCGCCTTCCTCCCCGTCGGGCACCCGCGCGTCGGCCTGGCGCTGCTGGGGCTGTCCCTTGACGCGGTCGATGGCGATGCGGATGCGGTCGATGGTCGCGACGCGCTTGGCCTTGAGCGGGCCGAGGATGGCGTTGTCGACGAAGTTGGGGTCCTTGTTGGCCTTCTCCGACTCCACGCGCTTGGTGGCTTCGTCCACCTGCTGGTCCAGCAACGCCAGGTTCCGCTCGACCTCGTCCTGCGCCTGGTCGGGCACGTCACCGAGCATGCTGGCGACATCCGGGCACGCGACGGCGGCAGCGGCCGGCTTGGCGGGAGTAGCTGGTTTGCCTCCGCCGGTGCTGGTCTCATCGTCGGTGTCGATCCGCAGCACCGGCCAGTAGTAGGCGGACTTGTCGCCGTTCTTGCAGGTGGTGTCGGCGTTCGCGAGGGTGTCGTTGGTCGTGTCGGCCTCGGTCGACAGGTTGCCCACGTAGTCGTGCAGGTGCTGGGCGCCGTTCTTGACGCCGGGCTGGGCGATGAAGTTGTCCGGGTTGAAGTGCTCGTTCTCGTTCCTGCCGCAGTCCACGGTGAACGTGCCCTTGGACGCGCCGCCGCGCTGCCTGGCCTGCTTGACGTTGGGCTGGACCTTCGTGATGTCGACGAACAGGGACTTGTCGGCTCCATCGGCCTGTGCCGTCCCGGAATCGTGGGTCGTGAGGGCGACCGCCAGCCCGGCCACGAGCAGGACGCCCGTGATCCCCGCGGTCATCTTCACACCACGGGAAACGTGGTGCCGTCCGGTTGTGCGCGCCATGGGTCTGTCACCTCGATAGGTCTGGTCGTACAGGGTGCGACACCGGGGCATACGGACGTGGTGATCGCCGAGACGGGCATGGCACCGCCTCGTCACACTTACGTAAGGCGAGTTCCACCGATGGCGAGATCGTCGCCCCCTGGTGGGACGGGTCGTGGAACCGCGAACGTTCGTGGCCGTATCTGGTGACATCGGCGAGTCACCCGAGGAACACCACGGAACCGGCCAGCTCGTCGAAAACCCGTTATGGTGTCGGGAGGAGTGCCGGGAAGCCTGGTCGGCGTGGCAGCAGCGCGCGCGAACTCAGGAGACCCGAATGCCGACCACACCGGCGATAGCCGCACACGACCTGACCAAGAGCTACGGCGACCTCCTCGCCGTGGACCGGGTGTCCCTGCGAGTGGACCCCGGCGAGGTCTACGCACTGCTCGGATTGAACGGCGCGGGCAAGACCACCATGATCCGGATGCTGCTGGGCATGATCCGCCCCACCGACGGCCACGTGTCCATGCTGGGCCACCGGGTCCGGCCGGGCGCACACGCCCTGTGGTCACGGGTCGGCTACCTCGTGGAGACTCCGGTCGCCTATCCCGAACTCACCGTCACCGAGAACGTCCACGCCGCGGCCCGGCTGCGACGGCTGCCCGATCCACGGGCCGCGGTCGGCGACGTCATCACCCGACTGGGCCTGCGCCCCTACGCCGATCAACGCGCCCGCACCCTGTCGCTGGGCAACGCCCAGCGACTCGGCCTGGCGAAAGCCCTTGTCCACCACCCGGATCTGGTGATCCTCGACGAGCCCGCCAACGGACTGGACCCCGCGGGCGTGGCCGAGATCCGCGACCTGCTGCACGACCTCGCCCACCGGCAGGGGGTCGCGGTCGTGCTGTCCAGCCACATCCTCACCGAGGTCGCCCGCCTGGCCACCCGCATCGGCGTCATCGACCACGGGCGCCTCGTGCGGGAGATCCACACCGACGACCTCGCGACACTGGCGCACCCACGGCTCAGCATCGCCGCACGGGACAACACCACCGCGACAGAAGTCTTGCGGGCAGCGGGTTTCAGCCCCGAGGACACCGGTGCCAACGGAGTCGTGGTCGACGACGAGCGCGCGGTCCGCAGACCCGACGACATCGCCGCCCTGCTCGTCAACGCCGACTGCCCACCGACGAGGCTCGTCGTGGAGCAGGACGACCTGGAAACCTACTTCCTGCGTGTGATCGGCGAGGGTCCCCGATGAACGGCGCCATCGCGGTGGAGTCGCTCAAGGCGCGCAGATCGCGCACGCCGTGGGTCACGGTGCTCGTCACCCTGGTCGGCGGCCTGTTCATGTTCATCCTGCAGGACCAGGGACGCGCCCGGTCCCTGGGACTGCTCGGCGCCAAGGCGACGCTGGCCGCCAGTGCGGCCGACTGGCCGGGGTACTTCGGTTTCCTGGGGCAGGCAACGGCGATCGGCGGCATGGCCGTCTTCGGGCTGGTGCTGGCGTGGATGTTCGGCCGCGAGTTCGGCCAGAGCACCGTCAAGGACCTGCTCGCCCTGCCCACCCCGCGCGCGACGATCGTCGGCGCCAAGTTCACCGTCGCCGCAGTGTGGTGCGTGCTCCTCGACCTCTACACCTACCTTCTCGGGCTGGCGGTCGGCACCGCGCTCGGGCTGCCCGGCTGGTCAACCGCGGTCGGGCTCGACGGCTTGACCACGCTGCTGGCCACCACCGCGATGACGTTCCTGCTGGCGACACCGGTCGCCCTCGCCGCCAGCATCGGCCGCGGCTACCTGACCGGGGTGGGCTTCATGGTCGCGGCGATCTTCCTGGCCCAGGTCGTCGCCGCGCTCGGCTACGGCCACTACTTCCCCTGGTCGGTGCCCGCCCTGTTCAACGGTCTGGCAGCCCCAGGCCAACCCCCACCCGGTCCGCTCGGCTACACCCTCGTGGGCCTGGTGGGTGCGAGCGGAATCGTGGCGACTGCGGCTTGGTGGACCCGTGCCGACCACGACCGCTGATCGCCTCAAGCTACGGAAAGTCACCCGGACGGTGACCAGGCGCTGGATCGCCAAGGTGGCCAAGTCGTTGTCGGCCGAGGACCGTCGTCACGGATACGTCGTAGGGGCTGGCGGCACCGATTGCCCAGTTCACGCCTACCCGAGCAGCTATGGCGACACCTACTGGGAAGCACGCCCCAGGCGCGCCCGGTTGAACACCCACCACGAATGGATCATGGGCACCATCCGCGCGAAAGCCTTACCACATCCCAATCCGGGAGAAGCCCACGCACGTCAGGTACTCACGACCTATGGAGACCACCACAACCGACACCGGCCCCGCCAGGCCCGCGACCGACTACACCCAAGGCCTTGCGCCTCACTGCAGTACTCGACCTCGTCGTCCGCCAGGCTGTTCCGCACCCGCATCCTGGACGGATTCATCAACGAGGACAGAAGCACCGCTTGACCAGCAGCGACGACTGTCGAGCGGCACATGGCATGTTCGGCAAGTACAACCCGGACGCCGTGGAGGTCGACAGGGGGACCATACCGGGAGCGCGGCGAAGCGCTGCCGTCCATCATGGACGTCGTGGTCCGCGGGAATGTCAGAACACGGGAAGCGGTGACAACAGCCAGCGCCCGTCCTTCTCCACGACGGCTTGGGTGAAACTCACCTCGCCGCTCGATTCGGATCGGCCCGATACGGCGATCTGCGGGAGGCCACTGCGACTGCTGCCTGGCGTCGTGGTCACCCCGCCGACCTTCGCCTCGTCCAGGCGGCTGAAGTAGGAGTTGGTGAAGTCCTTGACACCCGCGCTTGGGTAGTCCATCAGGTTCCCGAAGGCGTCTCGGTCGCGGTGGTCCAGCGAGACACGGAGGTCTCTGGCGAGGTCCTCGATCGAGGCAGCACCAGGATCGGGCTCCCGCGAGATCGAGATGGTGATGAAGGCGACCCACCCGACGGCGAGAGCAATCACCACTGCAACGACGACGCGCCTCTGCTGCATTCGGACCACTACCTCATGATGTCATATATCGGTGTTGCGGAATCGGCGCCGAGGCAGGAACCCGCATCGTGCTGCAGCCCAGCCGAGTGGCACGCCGGGCAGGGAGGGGCGGATCGCGCGGTGACCGGCGAGTACGCCGAACTCGTTGCGCTCCGGTCACGGCCACACTCGATTCAGCACGTCGGCGCCCTTGACCGAACACATGGTGTGACTTGAGAAGTTCAGCGGCGCACGCCGAGGGAAGGGTGCGCGCTCATCGAGTTCTCCGCATCGGGCACACGCCGGACATCCCCGATCGAAGATCAGCCAGAATTGAGTCTGACATTCGAGTAGATTCGAGCGTTCGATGCACGCTTCGACGAGCCTCTTATCGCCGGAGAATCGCGGAGCGCGAGACCAAGTCCCCTTCCGTTCGCCCTCGGGCTCCGTCCCGTGGTCCGGGACGGAGCCCTGAACGGCCCACGTGAAAACCCGTAGACCGCACTGGCGGAGTTATACGACTAGCTGTGGATCGTCGCGCACGGCCTCTTACCGGGCAGACCATTCCAGTTTCCGCACACCTGACTGCCGTCAGCGAAGCTGAGGCCGACACCGGTGCCAACCTCGATTCGCTGCGTTCGCTGACCGGTGACGTTCGTGCTTTGGTAGTAGTACACGTTGTTCCCGATGCTGATCTTGCCGTAGTCGGTCCACGGCGAGGCCGCGGCGACGTTGGTGTGTCGAGTCAGTCCGATGTAGTCCACGTGCAGGCCACTGCCCCGCACGATCACACACACGGAGTAGTCAAGACCTGCGTTGCCTGTACAGACCTCCGCGCTGAGAACGCCCACGCCGCCAGCGGGGTCGCCCTCGGTGGACGCTTGCGCGGCACCGCCCGAAACGATGGTCAAAAGTACGATAGCCAATGCCCCGACAAAGGTACGCATACGCTTACCACTACCCCTTTTTTCCCTTGACAATCCCACAAGGAGAACATCCACGCCGAAATTCGACCCTCCGAAGTGACGACGTGTCGAACCATGCGCCGTCGCACATGAGGAAACTCGGCCACCGCGATAGACGTTCAACCACTTGGGCAATATGGTGAACCACCACGAAACTCACAGCAGACTGCAGTGACCTGAAAGTCGCCCCGCCCGGCCGGTAGCGAGTCAGCACATGCCGGATATGGCGAGTTGACAGTGGACATGTCGCACAGTGAATAACTTGTCGGCACAACCGGAGAAACACACTTCTCCAGCTTGTCAATAACCTAGCAACGACACCGTTCCCCCGGCGCCGAGATCACCGCGCTCGACTCGTTACAGCATTCACGTGATATCCCCCCATTCGATGCCGCGCCCCATGCGAGGCGCTCGTCGACACACCGAACGTATCCGCCCCGCCGCGGAGGGTCAACGCACTGTGGTCTGCGTCTCTTTTGTCGGGAAGACGTTGATTGTCCACTGCCGATCAGGACGCTGAAGTGCTCCGAGTCGACGGGGACGCGACGAACACCGTGGGCTGCGACTGCTGCGTCCACGACCGCACATCGTCTCTTGTGGAAGACGCCTGGGCATCCGGACAGTGCTGGCAGCCCGTTGACGACGGAGGCGAACTCCCCGATGTCCGAACCACGGGGTTCCTGGCCAGCAGTGGGGTGCTCAGCGGCGACAGCATCATGGCCACGGGCCGCACGAGCAGGATCGCAATGCTCGCGGCAGCCTGGTCGCCGACACACCGAGGTAGAAGATCCGCTCCGGAATGATCAGCGCCCGAAGACCGGCAGGGTGGCGAACTCCGTCGTCTCCGCCACCAGGTCGCCGAAGCGCTCGAAGCGTTCGGCGGAGAGGGGTCCTGCCCCTACTTTGCGGGAACACAGCCAGATGGCGTTGGCGAGGTTGCAGACCACGCAGAGGATCACCGTGATCGCCGGCGGTCCCAACGTCTGCGGTCGAGGTTCCGCGATGAGGGTCCTCGGCCGCCTAGCAGGCGCGATGAGTGCTGGGATGACGATGCCAAGCATGAGTCCGGAAACCAGTTCCAACGCCACGGTGCCGAAAGTGATGTCGTTGCCGTTGGCAGCCCAAGAGGATCAGAGCGATTGGTGGGCCGCGGTGTTCGTCGAGCCTGGATTCGACGTTGAGCAGACACCGGAACCGCAGAGGTATTTCGGGCGCAACCGACGATCGCTGAGGCGAACGCAGGATCGGCCCGCAAGAAGATCGTGCCGATCAGGGAAATCGGCGTCCAGCCGGTTCATGCGGTGGTGGGTGGACAGCGCGAGGTCGGTCAGAGCGGCGACGAACGACTTGTGGGCAGAAGATCGACCATGCCGAAACCTCCGTGACCAACCAGAGCGGCTGCGGCGAGGATCAGCAGTTCAGTGGACAAAGCCAATTGCCGACAACCGTCCACATCGAACAAACCCGCCACCGGTTTCGGCACCGTTGCCGGCACGCCTTCCCTGCTCGCTTGCCGAGACGATGCTCTACAGGCGGTTTCCGCGGACTCGGTACCGGCCAGCGCCCGCTACTCGGGTTCTCGACGGACAGAGCGGTCGTGGTCCAACCTCGGACGAAGCGGCCGCGTCCCGGTCGCGTGCACAGCGACAAGAACACGACGAAGATGGACAATTGCCCCATGTCGAGCACCAAGCGCCGTTCCTCACCGGTAGCCCACTCCTTGGACGCCGCGGACATCGCCAAGCGGGCCGGCAAGGGGATGCAAGGGGCATCTCCGGAACTCCTGAGCGGGTACGTCGTCGCGTTGGCCACGGCCAGCTCGACGCTTCGGCCTCTGGACGAGGACCAGATCCGCGATCTGCACGACATCGGCGGCAGGGCCGCTCAGCGAGGTGTGCCGATGCGCGATCTGATCGACCTGTATCTGAAGGCCACGTGGCTGGCGTGGTCGTCGTTGCCCGCGGTGACGGCCGCCACCACCAGCACGGCACTGCGCGACATCGGCGACGTGGTGTTTCGGGCGGCCGACACGGCCGTCCTGGCGGTCGTCGAGGGTTACGAGCAAGCGCAGCGCTGGTCTGTGCGCCAGGAGGAGTCGCTTCGGCGGGAATTCGTCGACGATCTGCTGGACGGTCGCAACCCTGGGAATCTGGCCGAGCGGGCCGAACGGTTCGGCCTGCGGCTCGCCGGGAGTCACGTCGTGGTCACTGTGCATGCCGCCAAACCGTTCATCGACGGCGGGCTGGTGGCGCGACGGGTGGAGACCTCGTTGCACGTGCGTCTGGGTTCGCGGGACGTCCTGGTCACCACGAAGGACGGGCTGCTGGTCTGTGTGGCGCCCGAAGCCGTGGAGAACGCCGTCGACGAGTACGTCCGCCAGGTAGCCGCGGCCGTCGGTTCGGTGAGCGGGTGGCGAGCGGGTGTCGGTCGTCCGCAGCCGGGTCCGGGTGGTGTCGTGCGGTCGTTCGAACAGGCCAAGCAGGTGGTCGACATCGCCGGCCGCCTGCGGTTGCCGGGAACGCTGCACAGGGCGGCCGATCTCCTGGTGTATCAGGTGCTGCTGCGCGACAGCGCGGCTCTGGCCGAGCTCGTCACCGTGGTGCTCGACCCGCTGCGCGGTGCGCGGGGTGGCGGGCAGCCGTTGTTGGACACCCTGTCGGCGTACTTCGCCGCGGGCGGGGTCGCGACCGTCACCGCGCGGGCGCTTCAGGTCGGGGTGCGCACGGTGACCTACCGACTGCGGCGGATCACGGAGCTGACCGGGTACTGCGCCGATGATCCCGAGCAGGCTTTCGCGTTGCGGGTCGCCGTGCTCGGCGCGGGTCTGCTCGGATGGCCGGAGAAACAGGTCCCGGCAGAACCGTGACGCAGAGGCGCGATCCGGGAGGGTGACCGCGATCGTGGACGACGCCCATTCATCCCGGTACGGCGCTGTGCTTGGTCGGCCGAGTCCGGCAGGACTGGGATCGGCGGGTTAGGGTCTGTCGGTCGAGGTGCGGCCTCGTGGTGTGCCGGGAAGCCTGGTCGGCGAACCGAGCCGAACCACACCATGGAGTTGCCGATGACCTCCGTCCCCACCACCCCCTCCCTCACTGCGGTCGCGCATGGCTGACACCGGTCGGCGTGTCCGGCTGTTGGACCGGGAATCGTGGCCCGAGACCCAGCGCGTCACGGAGATCCTCCGCAAGGAGACCGTGGGCGGTGTCCTGCTCCTGATCGGCGCCTTGCTGGCGCTCGTGTGGGCGAACTCGCCCTGGTCGGGCGCCTACGACGCGCTGCGCGAGGTCCGCGTCGGTCCTGCCGCGCTGCACCTGGACCTCGATCTGGCCACCTGGGCCGGGGACGGGCTGCTCGCGATCTTCTTCTTCGTCGCCGGCCTGGAGGTCAAACGCGAGTTCGTCGCGGGTGACCTGCGCGACCCGCGGCGGGCCGCGGTCCCGGTGGCCGCCGCGGTCGGCGGGGTCATCGTGCCCGCGCTGATCTTCATCGCGGTCAACCTCGGCGATTCCGCGGCGCTGGGTGGCTGGGCGATCCCGACCGCCACGGACATCGCGTTCGCGTTGGCCGTGCTGGCCGTGATCGGCCACCACCTGCCCGCCGCACTGCGCACGTTCCTGCTCACCCTGGCGGTCGTGGACGACCTGCTGGCCATCATGATCATCGCGGTCTTCTACACCCGCGAACTCTCCATCGTCCCGCTGGCGCTGGCCCTGCTTCCCCTCGCGGTGTTCACCGTGCTGGTGCAGCGCCGGGTGCGGTCCTGGTGGCTGCTGCTCCCGTTGGCAGGGGCGAGCTGGGCGCTGGTGCACGCCTCCGGGATCCACGCCACCGTCGCCGGGGTGCTGCTCGGGTTCGCCGTCCCGGTGATCCGCAAGCACGGGAACGGGCCAGGGCTCGCCGAGCACTTCGAACACCGGTTCCGACCGATCTCGGCCGCCGTGGTGGTCCCGGTGTTCGCGTTCTTCGCCGCCGGTGTCACCGTCGGCGGCTTCGGCGGCCTGCTCACCGCGCTCGTCGATCCGATCGCGGTGGGCATCGTGCTGGCGCTCGTGCTCGGCAAGACCATCGGCATCACCGGCGCGACCTTCCTGGTGTCCCGGTTCACCCGTGCCGAACTGCACGACGACCTCGCGTGGACCGACGTGGTCGGCGTGGCCGTGCTGGGCGGCATCGGGTTCACCGTGTCCCTGCTGATCGGCGACCTGGCCTTCGGGCCGGGCAGCGAGAGCGACGAGCACGCCAAGATCGCGATCCTGGTCGGCTCCCTGCTCGCGGGCCTGATCGCCACGGTCATCCTGCGCGCCCGCAACCGGGTCCACCGACGGATCTGCGCCGAAGAGTCAGTGGACACCGACCAGGACGGCATCCCCGACGTCTACCAGCGCGAAGGCTGACACCTCCACTCGACGGCCCGTCCAAGGGGCCACGCTCAGAAACCCGGCCGAGTACCGGGTATCGGCCGTGCGGTGTCGACGCGACCGCAGTCGTCGGGCAGGCCGACGTCCTGCCCGACGACACGGTCTGGTTCCGGCAGTTCAGCCGCCGGGTGCACTGCCGCGCAACTCCCGGAGGTGGTCGTCAGGCGGCAGGTGCGCGGCCTCGGGCTGGTGGAGTGGTCAGTTCGCCAGGCGTCGTTCCAGTTCGACCAAGCCGTGTGGACGGCGGTCGGTGCGCAACCGCTCCCGCACTGCGGCGTAGGTGGCCGTGCGCTCGATGTCCTTGGGGCGTGGACGTTCCGGGATCCGGTTCAGCACCTCGTCGGGGTCGCACACCCAGATCCGCGTTCCCGCCAGTTCCAGTCGAGCAGCACCGGGCGCAGTTGCGCGTAGGTGCCGGTGAGCGAGGGGGGAACGTCGACCATGCCCAACCTGGTGACGAACAGGTGGTCGAGTTGCCGCGATGTCGGCGGTTCAGGTCGCCAGGCACGGCACTGCTCCAGGCTGAGCCCGCCCGGCCATTCCGGGACGTGGGCCGGAACGGCGTCCAGATCCCTCAGCAGGTTGACGACCCGCCGAAGGTTCTCCGGATCCGGCACTGGCACCACGTCCAGGTCATTGGGTGTCACCTGCGCGCCGTAGATCGCCAGGACCGTCGAACCGGACAGCACCCACTCGACATCGTGGTCCCGCAGGGCCTGCAAGAGCGCGCGAAGCTGCAAGCCGGGCCTGGCGAGTGGATCTCCCATTCCGTCCAAGTTAGCCGTCAGCAGTCCCGCACGCTCCGATGCGGAACAGCGACGGAACAGCGAACCACAGCGCCATCGCGGTGGACGTGGTCGGCGGAGCGGGGATACCTGCGGTTCGGGTCGATGGGTTCGGGTCGATGATTTGGCTGGGCCGGGCGCTCGACGGACTCGCGGTCGTCGTCGTGGAGGAGACGTCGCGGGCACCGAGCAGGAGCCATGTGGTCGCCGTGAATTGACCGGGAACTCCAACGCCTGCACCCCATTCTCGATTACCCGGCACAATGACCAAAACCAGACATCGGACTGAAGTACGACATCGTTCGGTGCTCGTAAGGAACACGTAAGGCAGCCTTGGCCAACTTGGCGGTCACCTCGCCCGACCATTCCCCGCAATGATAGGTGCTGGCCCGAATCGGAACCGAGGGGAACGATCCACGTGGAAACTCCGCTATTGCGTCGACTGCTCGCCGAACTCGCCGGAACAACCATCCTGTGCCTCTTCGGCATCGGTGCCGCCGCAGCCGTGGCCAGGGTCGAAGCGGGTGGACCGGGACTGCTGGTGGTGGCGCTCGCCCACGGGCTCGCCCTCGCTGTCGCCATCTACGCGTTCGGCTCGGTCTCCGGCGGGCACTTCAACCCGACCGTCACCGTCGCCCTGGCCGCGAGGGCCCGGTTCCCCTGGCGCGAGGTGCCCGCCTACCTCGTCGCGCAACTCCTCGGCGGCACGCTCGGCGCGACCGTCGTCCATCTGGCCTACGCGGGATCGGGCACCACAGGCGGACTCGGTGCGACGACACTCGCCGACGGGGTGAACGTCGGCCAAGGCCTGCTCGCCGAGGCGTTCGGTGCGTTCTTGCTGGTCACCGCCGTCTATGCGTTGGCCGTGACCTCGTCGGCGCCCCAGGGCGTGGTCGGTTTCGGCATCGGGCTGGCGCTGGCGGTCCAGATCATGGCGATCGGGCCACTCACCGGCGCCTCGGTCAACTTCGCCCGGACCATGGGCCCCGACCTGGTGCTCGCCGTCACCGGCGGCGAGGTCGCCTGGTCGCACCTGGTCGTCTACCTCGTCGGCCCGATCGTGGGCGGCGTGGCGGCAGCGCTGCTGTACGAGACGGTCAGCGGGCCGAAGATCGCACGGCCGACCGTTGAACGGGTTTGAACCCACCGAGCCAGTGCCTGCCGACCTCGCCCGACACCTGAATTGCCTGGCAGACAGTTCGGCGATCATCGAAGGCTGGACCGTCGAGAGCATTTCCCACGGCTCACGGTCATATGCGGTCGACCCACTCACGCATGCACGTCCCCGACCTTCCTCGGACAAGAAGGCGGAATTCGATTCATAAGGATTTCCGCCACTCTTTCCGCTGAACCGAAAGCAGACTTCGCACTGCCGAGCGATGTCGACCCGATCTTGCGCAGCTGATTCGCGATCTCCTCGGTCAGGTCCACGACAGTGATCGCCGTGGACCTGACCGTCGCGGGTTCGGCCCGGTTCACGCGGGCCGGTTTGCTTGCGGCGTGCTTTTGCGGCATCTTTGCCCGCGGAGCGCCGGGAAGTCTGGTCGGCACGCCCACCTCGTCCGGTGGTGGGCCTGTTCGACGTGGACGGGATGAAGTCGATGGCGTTGGTGCTCGCGTTCGGGTTGGTACTGCTGGTCAGCGTGTCCCTGTCTGGTCTGGCGGCGCGCACCGTCCTGTCGACCGCCCTGCTGTTCCTGGTGGCCGGGGCGTTGATCGGCCAAGGCGGGTTCGGGCTCGTCGACATCCCCTCCAACGGGGCGTTCGTCACCGGCCTGGCGGACTTGGCGCTGTTCACCGTGCTGTTCACCGACGGGCAACGCGCGGGTCTGCCCGCGTTGCGCGACGGCTGGCGGCTCTCCGGCCGGGCGCTGGGCCTGGCGATGCCGCTGACCATGATCGGCATCGCGCTGCCCGCGCACTTCCTGGCCGGGCTGGACTGGACGACCTCGCTGCTGATCGGCGCGATCCTGTCCCCCACCGACCCGGTGTTCGCCGCGGCCATCGTGGGCCGCATCGACGTGCCGCTGCGGTTGCGGCGACTGCTCAACGTGGAGTCCGGGCTCAACGACGGGCTGGCGCTGCCGTTCGTGCTGATCTTCCTGGCCACCGCCACCGGCAGCGACACCGACCTGGGCACCATCGCCATCGAACTGGTCGCTGGCCTGGCGTTGGGCATCGCGATCGCGGCGGTCATCACCCTGGCCTGGAAGCTGCGCATCCTCACCGCCGAACCCCGCCTGCAGGCGCTGGGACCACTGTCGATCGGCGTGATCGTCTACGCGGCCTGCCACCTCACCCACGCCAACCCCTACCTCGCCGCGTTCGCCGCCGGATCGGTGCTGGCCACCCTGGACCACGAGACCGCGGAGAACTTCGAGCACTTCGGCGACCTGCTCTCCGAGGTGACGAAGTTCGCCGCGCTGCTGGTGTTCGGCGCGCTGATCACCCCGGAACGGATCTCCCACCTGACCGTCGGAGACTGGGCCGTCGCCGTCATCGCGATCCTGCTCATCCGGCCCGCCGCGATGCTGCTGTCGCTGCTGCGCACCCCGCTGCCCGCGCGGGAACGGTCGGTGGCGGCCTGGTTCGGCCCCAAGGGGTTCGCCTCGGTGGTCTACGGACTGCTGGTGCTGCAAGCGGGCATCCCCACCGGAGAGCACGTGTTCGACCTCGTGGCAGTCACGATCGCGTTGTCGATCGTGCTGCACTCCTCCACCGACGTGCCGATCGCCAAAGCGCTCAGCGTGGAGCCACCGGACAACCTGCCCACCGGGCAGCCCGTCGAGAAGACCGACCGGCGGCGAGGGCTGTGAACGCCGGGGTGGTGTTCGCGGTGCTGTTCATGGTCACGCTGGCGCTGATCCCCCGCCGCCTGTGGCGGGTGCGACTGCCAGCGGTGCTGGGGTGGTCGCTGGTGTGGGTGGACGGCGAGTGGGCCAACCACTGGACGGACTCGGTCGGACTGGCCGCCACGGGCTACAGCCTGCTGTGGCTGTGGTTGCGGTGGATCGAGAGCGGACGACATCCCGAAGATCATGGGCCGGGTACCGAAACGAGCAGGAAATAACGCAGGCGCGGTTCCCGACCGACCACATTGGCCGGCGCCATGAGTCCGCTTGCGGGTTGGACGGGAGTGGAAAAGGACGTACCGGAGCACGCCCGAGTCGGCTGTGCTCCGGTACGGCGATCGGTCTCCCTTCGACGAAACGGGAAACCGCCCTCGTGAGAAGTGTCCCGTTCGACGAGATCTTCGGCAGCGCCTCAGTGAGCAGCTCCACGTCGAGTTCAGCGGCCTGCTGTCCCAGGTCGCGAAACTCGCGGCAACGCTCATTCTTACGGTCGTGGATCGACCGGTCAGGCGAGCACGAAGTAGCGCAGCCACAGGTACGGGGCGGCGAGCGCGATGGACAGGCTCGCGACGATGATGCCGTAGCGGGTGAACTGCCAGAAGCTGATCGGGGTGCCGTTGCGCGCGGCCAGACCGAGGACGACGACGTTGGCGCTGGCTCCGACGGCGGTGGCGTTGCCGCCCAGGTCCGCACCCAGCGCGAGCGACCACCACAGCGACTCCGCCTGCGGTGTGCCGCCCTGGGCGGCGACCAGGTCACCCACGATCGGCGCCATCGTGGCGACGTAGGGAATGTTGTCCACGATCGCCGACAGCACCGCGGACACGCCGAGCAGCGCCATCACCGCGACCAGCGGTTTGCCCTCGACCGCGCCGGCCAGCGCGGTGGACACCTGGTCGATGACGCCGGTCTGCACCAGGGCGCCGACCATGACGAACAGGCCCATGAAGAAGACCAGGGTCTCCCACTCCACGTCGGCGATGGCCTCCTCGGTGGTGACCTTGGAGATCAGCACCAGCAGACCCGCGCCCAGCAGCGCCACCACCGACGGCTCCACGTGCACGACGCTGTGCAGGGTGAACCCGACCAGCACGAGGGCGAGCACGACCAGGCTCTGCACCAGCAGGATGCGGTTCTTGATGGCTTCCCGTTCCGACAACGCCATCACCTCGGCGACGCGCTTCTCGTCGTAGTGCAACGCGTCGCGGAACAGCCACCGGCACACCAGTACGAACACGACCATCAGCACCACGATGAACGGTGCGAGGTGCACGAGGAAGTCGTTGAAGGTCAGGCCGCCGCGGCTGGCGATGATGATGTTGGGCGGGTCGCCGATGAGGGTGGCGGTGCCGCCGATGTTGGACGCGAAGACCTCGGCGATCAGGAACGGGATCGGGTTGAGGCCCAGCCGGTCGCACACCAGGAACGTCACCGGCGCGATCAGCAGCACCGTGGTGACGTTGTCCAGCGCGGCCGAGGCCACCGCGGTGATGGTCACCAGCATGACCAGCATGACGTAGGGCTTGCCCCTGGCCCGCTTGGCCGCCGCGATGGCGAGGTACTCGAACAGCCCGGTCTGCTTGATCACCCCGACGATGATCATCATGCCCAGCAGCAGGAACACCACGTTCCAGTCGATGCCCGCGTCCACCGAGTGGAACGCCGTCTCGCCGTCGGTCAGCCCGAGGGCGAGCATCAGCGCGGCGCCGCCGAGCGCGGCGGCGACGCGGTGCACGCGTTCGGTGGCGATGAGGATGTACGCGCCGACGAACACCACCACCGACAGGATCTGGGTGAAGCTCATGACGGCGGCTCCGAGGCCTCGAGGATCACGGCGAGCAGGTGCGAGGCGGTGACCACGCCGTGGATGGTGTCGTCGTCGACCACGACGACCAGCGGGGTGCGCAGCCGGGCCATGGTGGCCGCGCACTCCAGCACCGTCGCCTCCCCCGACACCACCGGCAACTCGTAGCGCTTGTCCTTGGGTGGGAGCACGTCTTTGACCGTGCGCTGCGTCAACTTCGCCACGCACACCTCGGCACCGCCGCGCTCGTCGTAGACCCGCGACAGCGACGGGTCGTCCTGCACGTAGCCGGGCACGCTGAACCGCAGCACCTGCGATGCCGGCAGCACGGTCACCGGGCGGTCCTGCTCGTCCACCACGACGACCGCGGGCCGGTGCTGCTCGGCGATCAACCGTGCCGCAGTCAACGCTGGGTCGCTCAACCGCACCAGCGGGTAGTCCTCGGCGAGATCACGAGCGCGCACGGCCACCACTCCCCGCCGACATCGCCATGACCTGCGCCACACAGGGCCCTAGGATGAGAGGTCCGACAACGGAACCGCCTGTGCGGGAGTTGGTAGTCATGTCCGGTCTCACCAATGCCTTCCTGTTGATCGGCGTGTTCGGGCTCGCCGCGCTGGTCTTGCGCTACGTCGAACGACACTGACACCACGCCGGCCGTGCTCGCACACCTCACCAGGGCGTCCCCGGCCGCGTCGGTGCGCGAGTGCACGCGACGAGCAGGTGGTCGTCAGCTCGCAGAGGCGCGACTTCGGGATCTTCCCGCCAGTGGCGCACGCCGTCGCGCACCACCGCGAGGACGTCGGGACCGCAGGCGACTGCTGGACGCCCGACGTCCACTGGTCGAACCGGACGCCGTGCCACGGCCCATTCCCGCTCCACCGTTGGGCGCGCGCGCTCGCTGTCGGTGCCGCGGCGGACCATCAGGCCGAGTCGGCGTCCCACTTCCCGGTCGGCGACCACGATGTGATCGGCTCCCGCGCGGGTGACCGAATCGCACCAGCCGGGCTCGCGTACCAGGGCGATGATGGCCGCCACGGGGTTGAGCGACCGCACGGCCGAGATGATGCGCACGACGTCCCTGCCTTCCGGCACAGCGACGACGACCCGCCCGGCGTCCGTGACCCCTGCTTGGCGCAGCACGGTCGGGTCTGCCCCGTCCCCGAGGACGAACCAGAGCCCGTCGAGCAGCGCGGCGGCCATCCGTTCGACGTCGTGGTCCACCACCACCGGTATGCGGGAGCCGGACGGGACGCGTGTGGCGATGGTGCGCGCGGCATGACCGCCGGTGGCTCCGTACCCGATCACGACGGTGTGCCCCGCGGCGCGCGATGAGTCGGAGTGGGCGGCCATGAGCGACTCCAGTCTGAGGGCGGCGTCCTACTGCTCGCCGACCAGACTTCCCGGCACACCGCGTGCCAGCCTAGCGGTCATGCGCCCCTCGGCCGTCCGAAGGCAGTCCGAACCGGTGGCGATGAGGTTCTCGGTACGGGTAGTGGTGTGCACGCGTAACGCAGGTGGCGGCGATCGACGATGACCAGGACATGGCAGTCCAGGACATCGGGATGCGAAACAGATGAGGAACACGCTGTTACGGGTCTTGGCCGCCGCGTTTCTGATGGTCGCCGTGACCAACACGCTGATCGGAATCAGCAACCACGTGACCTGGCCGTACGTGGTTGCCGTCCTCTGCACGCTGGTCTCGGGTGGTTTACTGGCGTGCAGCCGTGTGACCGAGGTGCCCGAGAACGCTCAGCCACCGGATGCCCTCTTCTCCGAGGAGGGTCTCGACGGCACCGGAACGCAGGATGACCGACCGCACAAGCCGAGGCAGGAGTCGCCGCGCGCCCTGCGGTGACGCGGGATCCCGTCATCCGTCGCGAACGTTACTCGATCATCGCCAGGGCACCGTCTTCGACGCGAACACCACGGCGCAGTTCCTCGACCGCCCGTCCATCGCCGAGGTCCTCCCGACGAGCAGCGACTGTTTCAACCGAGCGTGCGGCTTCCGGAGACAACCGTCCTGGGATGCGGCGGTTCCGGTCCCGGATCTCTGAAGATACCGGATCAGGGTGACGCCTTCGGGAACTTCTCGGGTACGGTCCGCGCACTGACCCCCTCTCGTCCGAGGAGTCGTGATGTGCCGGGAAGCCTGGTCGGCGACGTGACCAATCCATCCCCGCAGCCACTCCTGCCCTCCACGTCCGCGCAGGGGGCTCACCTGTCGCTGTACACCGCGGACCCCCGTGCCGTGACGGACCGCGAAGCAGCAGACGTGCGATCCCGGTACCGCCTGAAGTTGCCGGGTCTGCGCGCTGTCACGCTGCCCCTGTCCAGGCCCGGCGACTGGTAAAGGCGGGAGCACCATGGCGTTGCGCGATGACGAGCGACGGCAACTGGCCGAGATCGAGCGGTATCTCCTCGACGAGGAGCCCTGGCTCGCCGCGACCTTGGGGCAGCTGAACGATCCGGTTGCCGACAGCGCCACAGGGTCTCCCGCATCACGCGGATCGTCGTGGAAGTGCTCGTGGTGTGGGTGATCGGCTTGACCATCATCATCGCCGGAGTGACCCTGTCATCCGGATTCCTGGTCCTGCTCGGCGCGCTGCTCACCGCCGCGTTCCCACTGATGTACGCGTGGTATTCCTGGCGGTACAGGGAAAAGGAGTAAAAACCACTGTCGGCCGAGGTGACCAGGTCCGGCTGACGTCGTGTTCATCGGCAACGGTGGATCTCAGCGAAGACCGCCAAGTCGTGGCCCTTCTTCCCACCACCGGGGCTGTGTCAAGTGCGGTCGGGCAGGAGCGGTGGCCGCCATCGCCAAGTGGGGTTGCCATCGGCTGCGATCCCTTTGCGCCACAAGGACGCGGGCGTCATCCGGATCATGCTGACCATCGCGCGGTGAAGGGCCTTTGAGGTGGTCCGGTGGCCGTCCTTGCGGGCACCGCGAACGGTGGCCTGGGTGCGTGGCCGGCGGTCGGCGTCATAGCGTCGCAACGCCGCGTCGACGGTCGACTCCCCTGTGAGCGCGGCGGCCAGGACGACACCGTCCTCAATGGACTGCCCGGCACCTTGACCGCGGTCCGGGCTCATCGCATGCGCCGCGTCGCCCAGCAGTGCCACCCGCCCCGTGATGTAGCTGGGCAACGGGTCCAGGTCGTGGATGTCGATGCGGATCAACGCCTCGGTCGGAGTTGCCCCGATCAAGCGCGGGATCGGGTCGTGCCAGGTTCCGACGCGGCGGATGAGTTCGGTCTTCTCCTGGTCAGAGCGGACGTTCGGCTGACAAGTGGTGGTGACGTAGGCCCAGTACGCGCGGCCACGTCCGATGGGGTGGATGAGGAAGTAGCCGCCCGGACCGAGGGTGATGCTGCCGGGCAGGTCGGTGACCTCGGCGACGCCCAACCAGGCGGTGCGGCCGAGGAACCGCGGCGGCGGAGCGTCCGGCCACAGCAGTCGGCGAACGGTGCTGCGGATGCCGTCGGCAGCGACGACCAGATCAGCAGTCAACTCGACGACGCCGAACCCGACAGCCACCCTGTCCTTCTCCTGCCGCAGTCCGGTGACCTCCGCGCCCGTGCGCACGCAGCCGCCGGGTAGCGCGTCCAACAGCACCCGGTGCAGGTCGGCGCGGTGGAAGGCGAGCATCGCGGTCACGTCACAGGGCCGGGCCCGTTGCAGGTAACGGCCATCAGGTGTGCGCAGGTTGCCCGCGGCGTGGGTGGGCACCCCGGCTGATCGGGCCTGCTCGCCGACACCGAGCGCGTCCAGCGCGCGCAGGGCGTTCGGGGCCTGGGACATGCCCGCGCCGATCTCACCCAGTACCGGCGCCCGCTCCAGGACCGTGACCCGCCAACCGATGCGGCGCAGCGCCAGAGCGGCGGCCACACCGCCGATGCCGGCACCGATCACGATGGCCTCTCCGGTCACGATGTCTCCTCATCGTCGGCGTGCAGGGGTGGTGCGTTGTCGAAGACGGCAGCCATCCACTCGAAGGTGGCGTGCGCCTGGCGGACGCGCTTCGCGCGATCGTCGTCCGAGCCGACCAGGTCCAGGCCGTCGCGGGTGATGTCCAGGAACGAGGTGATACCGGCGATCTGCTGGCGCACCACCGCCGACCACGCCTCCTCCGCCATCCGGTGGTAGACCGTGCGCTCACCGGGCCGGGTCCGCCAGGTGAGGAAACCCATGCTCGACAGCAGCCGCAGGTTGGAGGTCAGGGATGCGCGGCTGGCGCCGATGGCGGCGCTGATCTGCGCGGCGGTCTGCTCCGGCGGATCGCAGACCATCAGCCACCCCAGCACCCGTCCCGCGATCGGCGGCACGCCGTCACGGGCCAGGTACATGGCCACCCGCTCCACCCACTCCAGCAACCGCTCCTGGTCGTCCATGGCGAACCCACCTCCCGTTTACAGGTATTTCAGCACGTACTAAAATACCTATATCTTGTGAGCAAGGCGCCCTTGGGGCGTGACATCGGTGAGCCGGGAAGCCTGGTCGGCCCGCGACCCGCCACGGTCGCGGAGAGCGAGGAGGATCTCCAGTGGCCATCACCAGACCGCTGCTGGCCTGCGGTGTCGCAGCCGGTGTGCTCGTGCCCGTGCTGATCTGGGCCGACGGCGCCACCCGCCCCGGCTACAGCCTGTGGCACCACGGCGCCAGTCAACTCGGCACCGGCGAGAGGGCCTGGCTGCTGGTACTGACCTTCGTCGTCGGTGGCCTGCTGCTGATGGCCTTCGCGGCCGGGCTGCGCCAAGCGCTGCGCCACGGCCCAGGCTCCACCTGGGGACCGCTCCTGGTGGCGGCGGCCGGAGCAGCGCTGGTCGTGGCCGGCGTGGTGCCCACCGATCCAGCGCTCGGCTACCCACCCGGGCAGCAGGCTGTGGCCACGGTCGGCGGTCGGGTACACGGACTGATCGGGCTGGTCCTGTTCGCCGGGCTGAGCGCCGCCGCGTTCGTCCTGGCTCGCGCCCACACCAGGGATCCTCGCGTGGGCACCGGTCGCGGTTGGACGATCTACTCCCGAGTCTCCGGCACCCTCATCATCATCTTCGCCGTGGCCGCGGGCGTTGCGTACCGCCTCGATGTCCAGGACGTCTGGCGACCCGCCCCCGCCGGTCTGCTCGAACACGCCGCGCTGCTCGCCGGATTCTGCTGGATCATCGCGCTGGCCGTCCGGCTGCTGCGCGAGCCCACCTCGTGATCGACATCATGGCCACTCAGGTGCCCGACGGGTCGACGACCTCGCCCACCAGGGACACCACCTCGTCGAGGTGAGCGGAGGTGGTCAGGTGGCCGGCACCGGGGAAGACCCGGAGGTCGAGGTCCATGGTGCGGCGGACGGCCGGTGCCAGTCGGCGGGGCGGCAGGAACCGGTCGTGCTCCCCCACCCCGACCACGCACGGCAGCTCGGCGCGACGGGCCAGCAGTGCGGCGGGCAGGGGCGGAGGGGCCAGCGTCGTGCGGCACGCGGTGGCCATGAGGGCCATCCACTCCACCTCGGTCTCGGGCGGCTCCTCGCCGGGGGCGACGAACAGCTGGAGCATGCGACGGGTGTGCTCGGCCGTGGGACGCACCAGCCACACGGCCGACGCCAGCGCCACTGCGGGGTCCACGCCGAGTCGGATGAACCCCGCGGGCGAGACCAGCGCCCGCGCCGCTATCCGGGGCGAGTCGGCCGCCAAGACCACCGCGGCGCCCAGGGAATTGCCCACCAGCACGACACCGTCGGCATCCACGACCGCCAGGACCTCGTCCAGCACCCGGCCGTACCAGGCCAGCCGGTCCCGGCGGGGCCTGCGTGGGTCGCTGAGGCCGGGTTGACCCGGCAGGTCCACCACGGTGGTCGCCCAGTGGGCCGACAGCGCCTTCAGCCACGGCAGGGCCACCGCGGCGTTGAAGCCGGTTCCCGGCACCAGGACGACCCGCGTCCGTCCGGTTCCGGCGGAGGTGAGTTCCACCCGGCCGACGCTGGTGTCCACGGTCGCGTGGGTGAGTGGGAAGTCCGCTCGCGCCACGGCTTCCGCACACCACTGCCGCACCGCGCGTTCACCACGTGGGCTCTTGTACGCGGTGGGCATCACGCCAGTGTGTTCTGCGGCTCGTGCTTCGTCCAGCCCTGATCGATGAGGATTCAGTCGACGATGCGCAGTGCGGTGGGCAGTGCGGTGTCCGCGATGTGGGCACGGATCATGGCGGTGAACAGGTCCGGCGCTTCGCCGTTCCACGCGTGACCCAGACCCGGTGCGACGCGGGCGTCGCCCGACGGGAAGCCGGTGGCCAGTTCCCGGAGCGACCGGATGACCAGATCATGTTCGTCGCCGCCCGCGACGGCGAGCAGCCTGCACGGTGACGTGCCCGCCGCAGCGGGCACCCGGAAGGACATGACGTCCCCAGCGACGCGCCCGACCGTCCCCCTGGCCATGGCCTTGGCCGACGCCCGGTACTCCTCAAAGTCGGCCTCGGGCACGCGAAGCGTCCTGGCGTTGGCCCTCAGCACCGGACTGGTCGTCACGAACGGGGCCATCATCCGCCCGGCCAGCCGCATCATCGCCGGGTTTGGGAACGGCAGCGCGTTGACCCCGCTGACGATCGCGCTGTCCACCACAGCAGGCACGTCCGCGACCAGTTGGGCGGCGACGTAACCGCCCAGCGACAACCCGACGACGTGCGCCCGCCCCCACGGCGACCGGGCCACGATGAGATCCGCCACCGCCCGAACCGTATCCGCCAGCGAAACCCACGGGCGGTCGTTGCTGCGCCCGTGACCGGGCAGGTCCGGGACCAGCACGTGCAGGTCCTCCCCCAGCGACGCCATCTGATCGCGCCACATCCAACCGCTGGTGCTCAAACCGTGCAGCAGCACGACAGTGATGGGTGCCGTGCGCGGTCCCAGCTCGTTCACGAAAACCGTCACCCCGTCACCCTGTCAGGTGGCGTGCTCGGTGAAGATCGGCGAAAGGCGCCGATACCCGCGACCAAAGTCGCGACGAGTTCACCGGGAGGTCCGAGTAGCGGCCGTCCGACTTCCTTTACCGGCGACGGCCCACCAAGGCTGCACCACATGCCGAGGTAGTCCGCGGTCGGGTCCGATGGTCCGTCCATCCGAATACCCGACCGTCTGACTCTCTTCCGCCCAAACGCAAAAGCGCTCGTGGTAGACGCTGCAGGCCAGCTTTCGCTCCGCGCAACAGCTGTCTACCTTATTCGGTCAGTGACTGGCGCTGAGTTCGCCCGTGAGCTTGCCGTACAGGTGAGCGCTGGGCGAGTTGAGCCCGATGATCTCGACGGTCTTGCCGCGCTGCGCGTACTTCGTCTCGATGGCGTCGAGCGCAGCGACGGTTGTGGGTGACCACCACGCAGACTGAGGTTGTCCCCCAAGGAGCGGACCCTAAGTTCTATGCCGCCAGACCGGGATTCCTGACTGAGCCGACCCGAACCCCGCACGGTAGTCGAGTGTCGAACGGAGAGTGCTGGTCGGCGACCATACGCTCGCCGACCAGCGCCTACCCGATCACCGTGAAGATCGACACCCGCAACGAGGCAACCGACTCGATCACAGGTGGCCCAACTCCGCCATGGGATGCCGTTCGCGGGTATACGCCGACAATGCCCGCGCGACCTCTTGGGGCATCCCCTTGACGTAGGTCAGCGTCGAGCCGCCCTTGGTATCGGTGTGCCCCGCGTACGCTCGAGCGACAGCGTAACTAAAATGCCGCTCGACCCAGGTCAGAGTGGTGTGGCGCAACCAATGTGCCGATACACCGAGTTTCCCGGCCCAGGCCAGATTCGTCTGCACCCGCTTCCACAGCAGGTCGTAGCGACGCCCGGACAAGGCGGTGCCGTTCGAGTGCCGCAGAAGCTGGTCGTCATCATGTCGCGCTCCCCGCGATTCCGCGTGCTCGTGCAGCAGAGCGGCCAGTGTCGGGCTGATCGGTTGCCAGCGTTCGGTGCCGAACTTCTCCCGCAGCCGCACCGCACAGGACTCGGAGTCCAGATCGGCCACACGCAAGCCCAGCGCCCCGGACCTGCGGCACGCTGTCTCAATGTGCAATCGCAGCAGAAGCGAGTCCAGAACGACGTCCCGACCGGTCGTAACGACGATGTGGTTGATCGCCATCATTTCCTTGGGTGTCAACGCCCGACGCACATTGGGCAGTCTGCGCTCGAGTTGGACCTTCGCGGCCGGGTTGGCACCTGGCCTCAACAAGCCGTCCGCTGTCGCAAGTCGGAAGAACATCCGCATGGCCCGAACCGCGCTCTCGCCCGCATACCTGCCTTTGCGAGTCGTGGACCGCACTTGTGCCTGACGAGTCGCCAACCGTTGCAGGGCAACGACATCGCTTGGCGTCACCTGGTCAAGCCGACGCTCGCCGAAGGCTTCGACGGCACGGGTCCAGTGAACACCGTATCGTTGCAGTTGGGACGGCGATGCCGCCGCCAACACCTGCGGCAGGTAAGCCGAGACGGTCGGAGTGCTCGGTGCCGGAAGCAGCTTCGACGGATCGATACCCAGTTGCCTGATCAACTCACGCACAAGTTCGATTTTGTCCGGGTCATCGGTCATGGTTCACCCCCGGCGCGGCGGCGTAGTGCTGCCGGAGAAGTTCGGCAACCACGGCGACCGGATGGATCGTCAGGCTGTTCTGCTCCCGGCGCGCCACCAGGACAAGTCGATCCCCGACGCTGATGTCCAGAAGTTGACGGGTAGCCACAGGGAGGAACACGTGCCGGCGCAGATCGATGCGGTAGTCGCCCGCGCGGTCGATCGAGACCGTCGCGCCCTCCGGTGACACGGTCAGGCTGTAATAGTCGCCAGCCTCCCATCCAAGATCACCGATCAGCCACCGGTCGCCGACGCGACCGGAATGGTCAATCCGACCGACCGCCACGTCCATGTCATTGTCGTCGCGACGTGTCGGCAGCATCGGGAGCCACTGCGTTTTGGGTATAGATCGAGGACGAACTGCAGGTGGAACGAACAGAGGGACCGCTCGTTGGGTCAACGTGACGCCGTCGTTGACGACGGCTGATATCTCAGTCATAACGGTGGAGTCTCCACCGACGTCAACACCGGTATCCGGATCACAACGGTCTCGTCCACGGATGCGACCGTGTTCTAACATGCCAAAAAGTCCACGTAGCGTAACCATTCGGTTACACTCCGTGGACTACGACTGCTGAGATTTCAGTCTTTTTGGTGACCGAGGCCGGACCCGCATAGCCCTTCCTGGCCCCGAGTAGGTCCACCTGTCCCGATTAGCACTTGAGGCCCGTCCCGCGATGGTCACGCAGGACGGGTCTCTTACGTTGACGCAGAGACCTCCACCAGTGAAAACTTCAAACTGAGCCCCAGGACGGCCAGACCAAGACCTATCCCAGGCGGCCCTGCACGGACCAGCAACGCGATCCATAGCCAGCAACGCCTGAGGGACATGTTGAAGACTAGCGTCAGGCGACAAATCCTCAAGTCACCGACAAGTCCACGGGTGCGATGCAGATAGCTGACGTAGACGCTTCGAACACCAATGATCAACAGCCTTGTGCGACTACCTCAGGAAAAGCAAGGTCCCCTCAGCGCGAGGGCGGCGCAGGCTCCATCGCAGGCGTCCGGACGCGCTCCACTTCGACTAGGGCTACAACCGCGACAAGTACCGCCGATGGGTG
>JBDSAJ010000740.1:0-3988 GCA_039922235.1 Umezawaea sp. | reverse complement strand
GGGGCACCAGTGTGTGCAGGAACACGACTGTCTCGAATGGTCGGAGCGAACTGTGCCCGCTGGTCCTACGAGGACGGCGGGCACAGTTCGGAGTGGACGGGTGGGTCAGTCGGCCGGTGAGACCGTGACCTGCCACTGGACGCACGTGGGACGGGCGCCGTCGGCGCGGAGGAAGTCGTGCGCGGCCTGGCGGACGTTGGCCGCCGGGACTTCCGCGTTGGAGGGCATCGGGTGCGGCTCCCCCCGGTGGTCGTAGGTCAGTTCACGGCCGGTGGGCGCCGTGCCATCGGTGCTGATCACGGCGCCGGACTTGTCGGTGTGCCCGACGACGCCGCGGTTGTGGTTCAGCCCGATGTGCAGGATCGCCCAGGACCCGCGCTCTCTTCGCGAGATCTGCAGCAGCGGGGGCGCTGGGGCCGCCGCGTGCTCGCGGGACATCCGGTCGAGCAAAAGGTCCAGGTCGTCAGCACCGCGAAGGCTGATCAACTCGTCGCCGTACCAGGCGTTCAGGGCCACCATGACAAAACCCTAGCTGGCGGGACGCGGGAGGCGGGACTCTGAACTGGTGAGTTTCGCAACGCAGGCGACAATTTCGTCGGGGCGTTCGAGGGGCAGCATGTGGCCCGCGTCGGGCACGATCAGGGCTTCGCCGCCCACGGCCCGCGCCAGTTCCCTGGCGTTGGACTCGGGGCACAGGCGGTCCTCGTCGCCGACGACGGCGACGACCGGCTTCTCCCCCGCCACGGTCAGAGCGGCCTCGCGGTCGTAGCGGTCGACGGCGGGCCGGAACAGGGCCACGGTCGCGGGCCAGTGCGCCCAGACCATCTCCGCGGTCAGTTCCACGTCCTCCGCGCGCGGCTGGTCGCCGAACAGCCACCAGCGCAGGCCGGCCGTCTTCGCCGGCTCGATCTTCTCCCGCACGGCGCGCACGATCGGGCCGAAGGCGCGTTCGAGTTCGCGCACCAGTTTGCCGACGGCCTTCGGCCACGCGAGGGACGTCTCGGCCAGTCCGGTGGTCGCGGTCGAGACGAACACGACGCCCGCGACGCGCTGCCGGTAGAGCCTGGGACGGCGTTCGGCCATCGCCATCACGGCCATGCCGCCCATCGAGTGGCCAACGAGGACGATCCGGCCGGTCGGCACGCCGCGTTCGAGCAACTCCCCGAGGTCGTCGGCCAACTGCTCGATGGACGCGGTGTCCTTTGTGGCCGGGTCGGACCTGCCGTGTCCTCTGTGGTCGTACGCGACGACCTGGCAGTTCCCGTCCAGCGCCTCGACCACCCGCCACCACGTGCGGTGGTCGAGCGCGTAGCCGTGCACCAGCACCACGGTCACGTTGGCGTCCGGATCGCCGGAGCGCACCACGTTCAGCTCGGTGCCGTCCTCGAGCAGCATTCCCTGCCCCTCTCGTGTCGGGTCTGCCCTGTTCAACGACGCCGCGTCGGGAACGTTATGCACCCCGATGGCGGCTGGAGACCGACCCGTACCCTGCCGATCACTTTGACAGCGGTACTGCACGCGGAGGCGGCCATGACCCCACAGGACTCGCTCGTCCACTCGTACCTGTTCCTGCGCCGGGCGATCGGGTTCATCGGCATCGGGTTGCCGGTGGTGCTGGTGGTGGGGGTGCTGCTGGTCGACCAGGAGTTCCTGGACTCCATCAGCGGCTACTACTACAGCCCGATGCGGGGCGTGTTCGTCGGCAGCATGTGCGCGGTCGGGGCGTTCCTGCTGTCCTACCGGGGCTACGACCGGCTCGACAACGTGACGTCGGCGGCCGCCGGGGTGGCTGCGGTCGGGGTGGCGCTGTTCCCCACGACGCCGGTCGACACCCACACGCCGTTGCAGGGCGTGATCGGGGTGGTGCACCTGGCGTTCGCGTCGGTGTTCTTCCTGGCGTTGGCGTACTTCTGCCTGGTGCTGTTCACGAAGTCCGACAAGGCGCGCCCGACGACGCGCAAGCTGCAGCGCAACCGCGTGTACGTGGTGTCGGGGTGGGTGATCCTCGTGTGCCTGGCGCTGATCGTGGTGGTGAACTTGCTCCCCCACACCGAACTGCACCTGGCGCTGTGGCTGGAGTCGGCGGCGATCCTGGCGTTCGGCTTCGCCTGGCTGACCAAGGGCGAGGCGATCCTCAAGGACCTCGGCTAGAAGTCGAAGCCGCCGGGACGGCCCGCGCGTTCGGCGATGAGCCCGGCGAGCGTGGCGATGGCGATCTCCGGCGGGGTCCGGGAGCCGATGTTGAGGCCGACGGGCCGGTGCACGCGCGCCACGTCGGCCTCGGGCACGCCGAGCGCGGCCAGCGCCTCGACGTGCGGGCCCTGGTGGCGCGGGTTGCCCAGCACCCCGATCCAGCGTGACCGGCCCGCGAGCGCGTCGCGCAGCACCTCGCCGAGTTCGGGCCGGTGGTGGTCGGTGACCACGACGTCGGTGCGGTCGTCGAGGTCGGGAAAGGCCGTCTCGCCGTCGCGCGCGGGGTCCGGGTCAACCAGCAGGGTGCGGTAGCCGAGGTCGGCGCCGTAGGCGAGCAGGTACCGGGCGACCGGCGAGGCGAACACGGCGACGAGCGTGCGGTCGGAGGTTTCGGCGGGTGCTTCGCCGTGCGCGACCGCGCAGGCCTCTGAGGGGGTCATCGCCACAGTCTCGCCGCACTGCTGCCGGGCGTCCACCACCGCGCTGACCTGGTGGGGATGTGTTCCGCCGAACCCCCACCAGGCAGACTCCCGATCATGGACTCGATGACGTGGACCCTCGGCGACCTGACCGTCAACCGGATCGGCTTCGGCGCGATGCGCCTGACGTCCAACTCCGACGGGACGCCGAGCGACCGCGACCGGGCGATCGGCGTGCTGCGGCGCGCACTCGAACTGGGCGTGAACCACATCGACACCGCCGCCTTCTACTTCTCCCCGCTGCGCTCGGCCAACGAGCTGATCAACCGGGCGCTGGCGCCCTACCCCGACGACCTGGTCATCACCACGAAGGTGGGTCCCGGCAAGGACCCGTCCGGCGAGTGGCTGGGGCTCGCGCGGCCCGACCAGCTGCGCGGACAGGTCGAGGAGAACATCCGCCAGCTCGGCCGCGACCACCTCGACGTGGTGAACCTGCGGTTCCACGGGTCGGAGCCGCTCGCGGAGCACTTCGGCGCGCTGGCCGAGCTGCGGGAGGCCGGGCTGGTCCGCCACCTCGGCATCTCCAACGTGAAGCCGCACCACCTCGCGGAGGCGCGGGCGATCGCCCCCGTGGTGTGCGTGCAGAACCGGTACGGCATCGGCACCACCCGCGACGACGGGTTCCTGCGGTCGTGCTGTGAGCAGGGGGTCGCGTTCGTGCCGTACTTCGCGCTCGCGGGCAAGGGGCGCGAGGCGGGGCTGAGCGGCGGCCACCCCGAGGAGGTGCTCGCCATCGCCGCCGCGCACGGCGTGAGCGCGACGCAGGTCCGGCTGGCGTGGACGCTGGCGCGCGGGCCGCACGTGCTGGCCATCCCCGGCACCGGCCACGCGGACCACCTGGCCGACAACGTGGCCGCGGGCGCGCTGCGGCTGACCCAAGACGACTTGGACCGGCTGGACGCGCTGCACCGGCAAGGCGAATGAGCTGAATTCGCAAGTCCGGGCGAACATCATTGAATTCTCATTGTCGCCGTTCACCGAAATTGCGCCGGTAGCCGGTGCAGAACGCAGCTGTCCGGCGTAGCGGGAATGCTCTGGGAGCCCTCCCAGAGCATTCCCGAGCAGCACATCATCCCTGTTCAGCGCAAGAGGACCGATCGCTTCCACCGGGCAAGAAGGCCTCTTGCCCGCGAATTTCCCAATGTCGGCCGTGTTTCTTCCGGGTAACCCTTCCGCGTCCGGCTGGATCGGTTTACTGTCCGACTGTGAGAGCGCTCTCACCCACTTGTGTTCCTCGGTTCGCCCTGCATGGAGGTGGCACCCACGTGATTCGGAGCCCTCAACGAACCGGCCGGCGCCGCCCGCGCTGGCGTGCG
>JBDSAJ010000739.1:0-8954 GCA_039922235.1 Umezawaea sp. | reverse complement strand
GACCCGGCCACGCGATTGTCGGGGAGTCCTCGACGAGTGGACGGTCGGCGTCGGGGTTTGGCGACCTTGATGGCCGGGTTCTTCATATCGCTGATGAGTTCATCGGCAACAGCGTGCCTGTAGAGGCATCGCAGTGCGCCGATCAGGTGTTCGGCGGCGGAGTTGCCACCGTGGGCGTTACGGCGCTGCACCGCGGTTCGTTTGACGTGTTCGGCGAGCGCCGCGATGTCGGAAGGTGTGATCTCGTCAATCGGTCGTTCCCCCCCAACGCTGCAACACTCGGTTCCAGTATGGCTTGTAGGCCTTGAGCGATCCGGCCGGCACAGCGTCGACCAGTTTGGGTATGTACTCGTTGAAGGTCGGCGTCTGGTGTGTTGGTATCGGGGCTTTTCAGCAGGTCGGCGACCGCCACGCCGAAACGCGCGGTTTCGACATCGACAGGTCCGTCGGGGGACGAGGTCACTGCTGTGAGCTCTCTGCGAGGCTGACGTCGTAGCGGACGACCATCCAGTCCAGTGCGGCCATCGTGTGGATGGGCAGAACGCCTTGCCGCGGTGCGGCTGCCAGGAGCACGCGATCACCGGGCGACAGTCGACACCAGTGCCTCATGGCTGCGGGTATAGCGACCAGCGCACTGCCAGGAACCCGGAATGCGCCCGAGGGATGACCCCGGACCACAATGACGTCGTCCACGCGGGAGAAGTCCAGGCTCTGTCCCGGTTGCCATCCCAGCAGCCGTGAGATCACGCGCTCACTCACACGCCCTCCTCCGTCCAGTGTGGCGATCCCGTAGACCATGGATCCATCTCGGGTCAACGCGCCAAGATCCAACATTGACAACGCCGTGATTTCTGATGTTTCACCTGCCGAAAAAGCCGGGTCGATGGCGCTGATCACCAATTCGGCGATCGTAGGATCGCGAGGGCGGGCATCCATCAGGCCACGTCCCGGCAGTGCGACGCCCCTCGACGGGCAGAGTGGCGCGTCATCACTCGCGTCGCTGCCGACCCAGTTCACTCTTCCCGCGTAGGGCACTGCTGTTGCGTCGACGTGCAAGTCGCACATCGGCAGCGATGGATGTACTCGAACGCTTCTGGCTTCGCGACACGGCACATGGTGAAGTCGCTGCCGTTCAAGGAAGACACGTTCTTGTATGAGAGCTTTCGACGTTTCGAAGTGGGAGCTTGTCGATCTGCTCGGCCACGTCATCACGCCAGGGCGGTGTTGGAGAACGGGTCGTTGTCCGTCGTTGGCGACGGTCGAGGCTTCTGCTGGTGGGTCTCCGAATGTTCTGACTCGGTGCTCGGGTCGAAGATCGCTGGTCTGGTCGTGGTGTTGGTGTCGGCGAGTGGGTCGGGTTCGCCGGTGTCCGTCCTGCTCGGATCCCCGGCAAGGGGTTCCTGTTCTCCGATGCTTATCTGCACCTCGACTGGCCGGGCGCGTTGGGGTGCTGCACCGTTGTTGCGGCTGCACGCTTCGGCCGAGTGTGCCGAGCGCAGTGACTCGTCCACGTGGTGCGCTGTTGACGTTGGCACACTGATCACATGACAGGATTGACCGCTGAACTCGTGGTCGAGGGTCGCGTCCCGCAGACACCGGCTCTCGCTCCGAACGGGCATCTGCTCTGCTACGTTCTCGCCCCCATCAGCCGAATCGGTGACCACCTCGACACCGTGCTCTGGCTGGCCGACATCAACGGCGACGGTGTGTGGAGTCGGGTGACCGCCGACACCGCGACGGAGTCCCGGCCCCGCTGGTCCGCGGACTCGGGCACGTTGTACTTCCTGTCCGACCGCGCCGAGCGTGGCACTCCGCAGCTGCACCGGCTCAGCCCCGCCGACGACGTGGTGATCGCGGTGACCCGCTGGCGCGCCGGCATCATCGACCACCGGCCGCTCGCCGATCCCGACCTGATCGCGCTGCTCGCCGAGGACGAGCCCACCGAGCAGGACGTGCGCCGCGCCCAGGACCGTGACGACGCCATTGTCGTCGGTGAGCGCGAACCGCGTGCTCGGCTGCGCCTGCTTGACCTGCGCACCGGCCAGGTCACCACCCCGGATGTGTTCGGCGACCGGCACGTCGTGGAACTGCGGCAACGACCCGACGGTGGCCCGCTCGCCGTGCTCACCCAGGCCAGCGCCGACAAGGACTACGGCCCCCGCACCGGCCAGCTGCACCTGTTCGACCCCGCCACGGGGACCGCGGAAGACCTCGGACCGGTCGAGGTCGACGCACAATCCCTGGCCTGGTGGCCGGCTGAAGACGGTTGGCACCTCGGTTACATCGCCCTCACCCCACCGGTCCTCCACGCCGGCACCGCCGTGTTCGACCTGGCGATGAGCAGCCGCGTCCGCCGCAACCGCACCGCCGACCTGCCGATGTGCCCCACCGAACTGTGCCAGACCGACGCCGCCCCGCTGGTGGTCTTCGCCAACGGCCTGAACACGACCCTGGCCCGGCTCGACCCCGACGGTCCCACGCCACTGTCGCAGCACCCCGGCCACCTCGACGCCCTCACCACCACCCCAGCAGGCAAGACAATCGCGGCACTGACCGGCACCCGTTACCAACCCACGAACGTTTATGTCGGGCCACCGACCGGGCCGCTGCGGAAGATCACGGACACCCGCCCCGAACTGGACGGCATCGCATTCGGTACCCAGCGACCGCTGGCCTATCGAGCCGCCGACGGCCTCGATCTGGACGGTCTGCTCGTACTGCCGGCCGGGAAATCCGCCTCGGACGGCCCGTTCCCACTCGTCACGATCGTGCACGGAGGCCCCGACGACCGGTACGCCGATCGCCTCCAGTTGTTCTCGTTCCCCAGCGCACAGGCACAGTGGCTGGCCACCGCCGGATACGCGGTGTTCCTGCCCAACCCCCGCGGCGGCCAGGGCCACGGCCACGAGTTCGCGGCCAGCGTCGCGGGCAGGGTCGGCAGGGAGGAGTGGTCCGACATCCTGACCGGCATCGACCTGCTCATCGCCGAGGGCATCGCCGACCCCGACCGACTGGGCATCGCCGGCGGCAGCCACGGCGGCTTCATGGCCGCCTGGGCGATCGGGCAGACAAACCGGTTTCGCGCCGCGCTGGTCAACGCGGGTATCACCGACTGGGGGATGCTCGCCGCGACCGGGGAGCACGGCCAGCTCGACGGCGCGCTCAGCGGCAGCATCGGGTGGGATGGGATCGGCCCACACCCGCACGACGCGGTCAGCCCGGTCTCCTTCGCCAGCCGCGTCCGCACCCCGGTGCTCATCCTGCACGGCGCCGAGGACACCAACGTCCCCCTCGGCCAAGCCGTGTACTTCCACCGGGCCCTGCGCTACTTCGGTGCCGAGCACGAATTCGTTATCTACCCGCGAGAGGGCCACTCGATCCGGGAACGCAACCACCAAATCGACGTCCTGCGTCGCACCCGTGCCTGGTTCGACCGCTGGCTCCAGCCCTGACCGAGGACACCTGGTCCTGGCATCGTTGTTCCCACACTGACGACTGCAAGAAGCAAAGGCGGTCTCGGCCAGATCGTGCCGTAAGAGGTGCTCGCCCACTTTCTCTGTAAATGTGACGTGGTTGCTGCTTGAGGAGGTGCGGCTCATTCGTTCGCCTCCTTGAAAGTTGGGATGCCGAGGCTGACGACCGGTCGCCGGAGCCGCCGTTGGGTGTCATCGCGTTCGGCTCGCAGGAAGGTGAGGGTCATACCGATGCCTTCGATTTCGCCAGCCCAGTTCTCTGCTTCGGCGCGGGTCCGGCGGTCGAGCAGATCGGCTTCGAGTTCGTCGAGGCGGGCGAGCATCTTGGGGTTGACGTGCAGCATCGGGCAGCGGATGTCCCGTTGACCGAAATAGTTTGGGTGCGGCTCTGTTGGAGTGACGCGTTCAGGCTGCAAGTTGTAGCCGAGTGCGGCGAGGGCTCCGTGCGGTCTGGTGGACTCGTCGGTGTTCCTGCTGGAGATGGAAGTCCCAGTACTCGTCGAAGTCACCATTGCTTGTCAGGGCACGGAGTTGGAGTACGGCCTCGGCTCCGGCCAGGCCCCAGCGGGCTCCGGTGATGTCCATCCGGTCCTTCACAAGGTGGCGACAGGCGCCCTCGATGACACCGGTCGCGATGGGCCAACCCTGTTCCAGGGCGCGGGCGTAGTCGAGGTAGGAACGGTTGCCCAGCAGGTAGTTCGCGGTGGTGTCGGCGTTTGTGCGTTGGGCGGGACGCAGGCCCCGGCAGGTGGCCTTGCGGCGGATCGCGGCGGCCACGATGCCCGCCCGCCCGGCCAGGACACGCCGGGCATGGTCGGCCACCCACCGCTCGGCGGCCTGGTCGCCCTCCTGGTAGAAGCACCAGGCCGCTTTCCACAGGTACTCCAACACATGCACGAAATCGAGCACGATGGTGACCTTCACCGCGCGTCGCTGCGCCTGGGCGCGGATCACGTCGATCTGGTGGGCGTTGCCGTCGACCAGGGCGAGCCAGTCCCGACGGTGTCCGGGGTCGCGGCGCTCGGCTTCGTCGAACACGGCGGTGATCACGCTCGTGGTGTCGTGCTCCACGCTGGCGGTCAGCCACGTGCCCCTGGCCACCGGCCCCGTGACAGAGGTGACGGGCCGGTCGTCTCCTGACCGGGTGATGATCTGCTCGGGGACGCGGACGACGGGGGTGGCGTCGTAGACCACGCCGACTTCGGCCATCCGTTTGCGGTTGCGCTTTTCACCCTTGGACAGGCGGGTGCGCAGCTTGTGCCCGCCGCCGGCGGTGGCGGCCTTCCTGGCCGCAGGCTCTCCGGCGAGTCCGTGGATAGCTGGCCCCGTGGAAGTTGCTTCAACGCTACTGGCGAGCGTGGTCAACCAGGCCCCCACCGGTCGAGTTACAGGCGTTGCTCGACGCGGTCGCGAATGGACACTCCTTGAATCACTACCTCCCGCCTTAACAAACTACCGGTAATGGGTGAAAGCCCGCGGCCGCAAGCAGGCTACGCTCGCCGGTTCCTCCCGGCGAGCAGCGACAGCTTCAGCGGTGGGTTGGCGACCCAGACCCAAGCGAGGACGCTGCCCGCCCAGGCCGCCGTGGGCACCCAGTTGTGCGAGGCCACCGGATTCGCCCCGTAGAAGGCGATCCGGTCCGCGGCCGCGGCCAGGAGTTGTCCTTGCAGCGCGATCCCGAGCCCCAGCGCCACACGGGCGCTGCGAGTGCGCAACACGGTGTCGACCACACCGTCACCGCTGGTCGGTCTGATCATCGTCAGTCGGCACACAGCGGCGACCGCGAGCAGGCACCCCGCCGTGGCGAGGGCGATGATCCACGGCGTCGGCCCGTAGGAGTTCCCGGGAATACCGTCGAGACCACCCGGCTGGCGCCATGCCTCCCGCTGTCCGGTGAGGCCGGCCACCGCATACGCCTCGGTCATCAGCACGAGCAAGGTGTACAGGCTGGCCGCCCACTTCGGGATCAGGTCGAACAGCCCTCGCGGCGCGAGTTCGGTTGTCCGCGGTGAGGTGCGTACCGACCACAGCGCGAGCAGTTCGGCGATGAGCAACCCGGCCAGGCCGGTGATGAGGGCTTGGTTGTAGCCGCCATTGGCACTGCCGAACCAGCCGAACACCAGCGGCGTCGCCAAGAAGAACCAGGGATACCAGACACGACGACGTCGCAGGTACGTCAAGGCTTCATCGATCTGCTCCGCTGACGGGTCGTGCACCCTCCAGGTGTTCAAGAGCTTGCGCGCACTCGATGCCGTCGGCCAGACGAGCAACAGCAGCAAGAGGCCTACGACCCCGACGAAGACCCACTCCATGGTCAGCGCTACCCCCGATTCGCCTCATCTACCGGCACCAGAATGACACGGGCGGCGGCCGAGGTCATCGTGGAAATCCGCACACGTCACCTTGGTGCGAGATCAGCTTGCACGTGCTCCGGCAGGGCCAAGACTCGCCGGAGCACGTGCTCGTCAGCGCGTCGGGCCCAAACCGTCGAGGTGAATGAAGCACCTTCGGAGACCGCGAGTTTGATCTTATGGCTTGGGTGCGGCTCTGCTGGAGTGACGTGTGACCTGCGGGTTCGGCAGAGCCTGGTGATGTTGAAGGGCTCCTTCTCGCTACGTTCGAGGTGCTGAAGCCTGAACGTCAAAGAAGGAGCCCGGTGGAAGAGTACGCGGTCGAGTCCGTGGATGGCGCGTTCACCCGATCGCGAGAGCAGTTCGCGACCCTGGTGACAGAGCTGGGATCACCGGAGACAGGTGTGATCACCCATGCCGAACTGGAAGAGCGGATCGCCTGCCAGGGCAGGGAACTGCTGCGCTGCCTGCTCCAGGACCACCTCGACCTGCGCACCGCGCGGGAAGTGCGGCAGACGGAGGTCACCGGTACCGACGCGGTGGTGCGCCGCACGATGGAACCCGACCACGACCGGGCACTGTCCTCACTGTTCGGGGAGGTCCGCGTGACGCGGATGGCCTGCAGGGCTCCCGTACGGATGCAGTCGTGATCATGCTGCTGCGGACGAGCACGGCATGATGACCAGCCTTTGCCACGCTCCTCGCGAGTTCGCCGCTGACGACCGCGTCGAGGGCAGCCAGGGGTGCTGCACTCGACGCCGCATCGGGGTGTCAGCGGCGGGTTTCGATCTTCATGTCACCCCGAACGACTGCGCGGATGTGGTCACTGGCGAGCAGGTCGTGCGGGTTACCGAGCTCGATCGCGCTGACCTCGTCGAGGCGGGCCAGTTGGTCCGCGGTGAAGTCGACCTCCAGGGCACCCAGGTTGTCCTCCAACTGCGCGGGGGTGCGTGCGCCGATGATCGGTGCCGCCACACCGGGGTTCCGCAGGGTCCAGGCCAACCCGACCTGGGCCGGGCTGTGGCCCGACTCCGCGCCGACCTCCCGCACGACGTCGGCGATGGCGAGATTGCGTTCGGTGACCATGCCCAACCCGGCGTTGAAGCTCCTTCGGTTGCTGTCGCCGGAGTCGGCGCCGGGGTCGGTCAGATCGGCGCGGCTGTACTTGCCGGTGAGCAGCCCGCCCGCCAGCGGTGAGTACGGGGTCACGCCCAACCCCATCTCCTGTGCCATGGGAATCAGGTCCCGTTCCCCGGCCCGGTTGATGAGGTTGTACTCGATTTGCAGCGCCACCAACGGTGACCACCCGCGCAGGTCGGCGATCGTCTGCATGCGCGAGACCTCCCAAGCAGGCACGTTGGACATCGCCACGTACAGGACCTTGCCCTGTCGGACCAGGTCGTCCATGCCACGCAGGATCTCCTCGACCGGCGTCGCGAAGTCCCACACGTGCAGGTGGAGCAGGTCGATGTAGTCCGTGTTCAGCCGTTGCAGACTGCCTTCCACCGACGCGAACAGGCTCTTGCGGTTGCTGCCCCCGGAGTTCGGGTCGCCGGGCCTGCGCAGCGTCGTGTACTTCGTCGCCAGCACCAGGCTCTCGCGGTCGTCGTGGGCGAACTCGCCCAGCAGGCGCTCGGAGCTGCCGTTGGTGTAGGTGTTGGCGGTGTCCAAGAAGTTGCCGCCGCGCTCGACGTAGGTGTCGAACAGCTTGCGCGCCTCGTCCTTCTCGGCACCCCAGCCCCACTCGGTGCCGAAGGTGGCCGTGCCCAGCGCCAGCGGTGAGACCCGCAGCCCTGAGCGGCCCAGCAGTCGATAGGTGTCGAGGGTGAGGGACATCGTGTTCTCCAGTGCTCGTGATCCGTTGTCGAACACGAAGTCTGTGATCGCCGCGAGCCGGGAATAAGGGAAGGAAGTTCCTGGGAACGCCAGTCCTACCTCCGGCGGTAGGATCGATCACGATGACCCGCACCGTGGACACGACGCAGGAGCTGGCCGCGTTCCTGCGGGCCCGACGCGAACGCCTGGACCCGCACGATTTCGGTCTGCCCTCGCGTCGGCAGTCCCGTCGAACGCCAGGACTGCGCCGGGAAGAGGTCGCAGAGCTGGCCGGGGTAAGCGTCGATTACATCGTGCGGCTGGAACAGGCCCGCGGGCTACGGCCGTCGGTGGACGTGGTGGAGGCACTGGCTGAGGCGCTGCGCCTGACCTCCGACGAACACGCCTACCTCTTCAACCTGGCCCAGCAGCGCCCGCCCAACGTCGACAGGCCCGCCACCGCCGCAGCACCACCACTGGCCCGGCTGGTCGCCGACCTGTCGCCGCTGCCCGCCATGCTGATGAACCACCGCTCCGACATCCTGGCCTGGAACGACGAGATGGCGAAGCTGCTCCTGGATTTCGGCACGCTGCCGCCGTCGCAGCGCAACTCGATCTGGCTCTGCCTGCTGCACCCGGAGACCCGTGAGCTCTACGTCGACCGCGAACAGGTTGTGCGGGAGGGTGTCGCCCACCTGCGCGCCGCGTGGGCCGTTCATCCGAAGGACCAGGCGTTGAACGACCTCATCGCCGAACTCACCGCCGGCGTCGAGGGGTTCGCGCGACTGTGGACCCAGCAGGACGTCAAGGTGAAAGGCCGGGGACGCAAGGTGATGCGGCATCCGGAAGCCGGACTGATCGCGGTGGACTTCGAAGTCCTCACGCCACTTCAAGACCAGGACCAGTTGTTGGCGATCTACCGCGCCGCGGACGAGGAGAGCCAATCGGCCTTGGACCGGTTGTGGGCACGAGGGTAGGACGCTCCTTCTCCTCCGCCAAGCTGAACCCCGCTGCGACCTGATGGCCCGCGGCAGCCTGCCGTTGTCCTCGTTCACTGCCACCGACGAGCCCACGTGATCAGCACCAACCGCACCGGCACCAGCTCCGGTGCACGGTCGCACCGGAGCTCCGCCGACCTGGCTGGAGCCCGTCGAAGGACCAAGTCCGCGACTACGTGGACCTTGCGCTTGGCCGAGTAGCCGGGGGCATCTCAGCCCCCGGCCCTCACAGATCCGGACGGTCGCGGTAGGGACCGCCCTTGCGGGCGGCCCCCCGCGCAGATCCCAGCGTGCGCTGCTAACGCACTGGGCTCCTG
>JBDSAJ010000738.1:0-6706 GCA_039922235.1 Umezawaea sp. | reverse complement strand
CGTGCGACGGCTCGGACGGCCTCCGGTCGTCTTCGGCGAAGAAGTTCTCGTCGGCGTCGAAGCCCTCGGGCAGTTTCGGTTCGGTGCGGAAGTCCTCGGGCTGCTGTTCGGCGCGGAAGTCCGGGCTCGGTTCGGGCTCCGGCAGGGGGTCCGGGTTGGACTGGGCGGCCGGCCCCGGCTGGGCGGTGGTGTCGGCGAAGAACTGCTCTTCGACACCGAAGCCCTGGGACTGCTCAGTACCGTCGTGCGATGGTTCGGCCGACCTCCGGTCGTCCGCCGTGAAGAACTGGGTCGCCTGGTCGAAGTCGGCGGCCTGCTCGGGCTGGTCCTCTTCTTCGAGAGCCGGCAACGACACGGCGACCGTGGCGTGCGGGTCGTACGGCTGCGTGGTGCGGTCGTCGCCGAACGGCGAGAACTCCTCGACCTCGGGCTCTGGAGCGGGCACCGGCACAGCGGGCAGAGCAGGTTTGGGCAGAGGGGTGCCACGGGGCGCGGTCGGGGCGCCCATGTTCGCCGCGGCGCCGACGCGGACGTCCTCGGGCACCTCGGGGGTGCGGAACTCGGCGGCGCGGGCCCGCTCAACCAGCTCGGTCTCCGGCGGGATGCCGTAGGCGCGCAGGTAGTAGCCGACCGCGGCGGGCCAGATCCAGTGGCCGTCGGTCTGGAACGCGACCGGGACGACCGATGGCGCGTCCTTGTCCAGCACGTCGGCGTCGAAGCCGCGGCCGGCCACCGCGACCGGCGCGCGGTCGAGGTAGTCGAGCAGCGCTTCACGCTCGTGGTCCGGCACCGGCGGGCGGTTGACCGCCGGGCGTCCGTCCGGCCCGGCGCTGTCGAAGACGCGCGCGGTGCGGAAACCGCGCGGGGCCTGCGGAACCAGCGGGGCCGCTTCCGGCGCGGCGGGAGCCTGGACGGGCAGCCACTTGCGCAGCCAGTCCGGCACGTTCTCCTCGGCGCGCGGGAAGAAGCGCATCTCGTCGACGTAGGCCTGCGGCGGTGGCGGGGTCTGCCACTTCGGCTCGGTCCGGTCGAAGTCGAGGTTGTAGCTGGCGGGCTGGTCGAGCTGGTAGCGGGCGTTCGACCAGCTACCCCGGCCCTCGCGGTGCATGCCCGCGCGGAGACGGGAGAACAGCGCGGCCACCTCCTGAGGAGGCGTCCACGCCTGCGCGCCCCCATCAGCCGACCGCACTTCGGCGGACAGCTCGAAGTAGCGGCCGGTCGCGCGGTAGTCCGCGACGACGTGCTGCCACCCCTCGGGGGCGGCCCGCATCAGGGTCAGCCCGATCTGCTTGACCAGAGCGTCCTGCTCTGTCGGGTTCAACGGCTTCGGCTCGGACACACCAACATCTTCCCCCGCGACTCCGCGTACCGGAACGGCCCCCTGCTGGGCCGAATCAGAGCACCACCACGCCGGGCCGACCATAACCCGATCGGCCCTCGCGGGAAAACCGAAGCGGAGCCGCCCGGCTAGACCTGGGGCGGAGGCGGGGTGGTCGTGGCCTCGGCCACCTCGACCAGGCTGCCGTCGGCGAGCAGGTCGCGCACTGACTTGACCAGGAAGAAACCGGTTCCGCCGCCCTGCTGGCCGAACCACGGCACGGCGATGCCCACGACGGCCGGGAACGGCCGTTGCACGCGGTACACGTGGTAGCGGCGGTTCAGCCAGTCCGGTGGCAGCGAGCGGTTGCCGAACATGGTCCGCGCGGCGAAGACGAGGTTGCCGTTCTCGTCGCCGAACCGGTCGACCTCCACTCCCGGCTGGAGCATGACCTGCTCGCGGTCGCGCAGCAGCGACAGCGGCGGCTCGTCGGGCAGCGGCTGGATCTCCGGCACCGGCACCGGCGCGGTCTGCGGCGCGGGGGTCGCGGGCGTCGCGGTCCGCTGCGCCCGTGCGGCGTCCTGCTCGGCTGACCACAGGAGGGTGCCGAGCATCGTCTGGGCGGCCGCGGCGGCGTTCGGGAACACGGTGGGCCTGCCGGTCGGGCCGCGGTTGGCGTCCCAGAACTGGATCTGCCAGCCGCTCTCGGTGCCCGGTGCGGGCTCGATGACCAGCGCGTCCAGCTTCGGCTCGACGATCCCGTACTCGTTCGGCGAGACGCCGAAGCGGTTCAGCCGCTCCTGGAGCCGCGCCAGCGACCGCTGGTCGTGCTCGGCGATCTCCCGCGGCCGGTACTCCGGCAGCGGGAGCGACTCGGCCTTGCCCGTGGCGACCCGCGTCGCGGCGTCCTGCGCGGCCTCGTCGACCGGCGGGACATGGTAGCCGTTGTCGTGGATGTGCTGGACGAGCTGCGGCACCGGGTTCACGTGGTGCTTGCGGAAGTAGTGCGGGACCGCTCCCGACCACACCCACGTGCCGTCGGTGTGGAACGTCTGCGGCACGTCCGGCTCGGCGTCTGGCTGGAGCAGGTCGGGCCCGTAGCCGCGGGCGGCCAGCACGACCGGCGCGTTCTCCAGGTAGTTCAGCACGTCGTCGCGGTCCTGCGGGTGCACGGCGGGGCGCGGGGCGATCGGCCTGCCCTGCTCGTCGCTGCCGTCGAACACCGGGGCCTCGTACAGGCCGGGGCCCGTGTCGGCGGAGGACTCGCCGCGCAGCCAGTCCGGGACCTCCGACTCGGCGCGCGGGAACGCCTCCAGCTCGCGCTGGAACTGCTCCGGCGCGGGCCGGTGGGTCCACTTCGGCTCTTCGGTCCGGTTGTACTCGATCGAGTACACGTTCGGGTGCGCCAGGTGGTACCGCGCCGAGAACCAGGTGCCCTGGCCCTCGCGGTACATGCCCGCCCGCAGTTCCAGGAAGAACGGCAGCGCCTCGTCCGGCAGCGGCCAGTCGACCGACTGGCCGAAGATGTTCAGCACCGAGACCGGGGCCTCGACGTAGCTGCCCAGCGCCCGGAAGTCCAGGAACACCTGGCTCCAGTCCCCCGGCAGCCGGTGGATGAGCAGGGTCGTGACCGAGCCGAGGAGCGCGTTCTGGTCCTCCGGCGTCAGCCGTGGCTGCGTGAACGTCATGCCTTCTGCTCCTCGTCACCTGCGTCGGCGAGCTTCGCGCGCAGCCAGTCCGGGATGAACGCCTCGTCGCGGGGGAAGACCTCCAGGTCCCGCGCCCAGTAGTCGGCGGGGATCGGCGGGTTCCACAGCGGGTCGTGGTCCATGTTGTAGGAGAAGTCCATCCGGCCCGGCGCGTCCAGCGTGAGGCGCGCGGCGAACCAAGCGCCCCGGCTGGGCTGGTAGAGCAGCTGCCGCAGTTCGGCGAACACCTTGGTCAGCCCCTCCGGCGGGAACACCTCGGCCGTCTTCCCGTCCTCCAGGTACACGGTCAACTCGAAGTCGTGCACCTTCGCGTTGAGCTTCACCAGCAGGTCGATCCGCCGCCATCCCTCGGGTGCCACGTCGAGCAGCATGGCGCCGATCCGCTGCATCAGCTCTTCCTCCGAACCGTCCGACTCAGAAGTCGGATGGCCAGAGGGCTGCGTTGTGGTCATTCGGATAGCTCCTGACGTGGATCTTGAAGCGACCGTTCGGCAGTGTCTCGCGCCACCGGGTCTGGTAGGTGTGCGGGTGGTCCTGTCCTGGTTCCCTGATCGCGAAGGTGTCAACCAGCTCGATCGTGCCGTTCGTGGTCGCCACCAGGTCCGCGCGGTCCCGCTCCATTTGATACCAGGTCTCCGCGCGCACGAACGCGGGCTTCTCCTTGCCGCCCATGTTCTGGTCGCGCTGCTGGCTGGAGACGTTCGCCAGCTCGCCGGGACCACCGGACTCCTTGCCCTGGTGGTGACCGCCGTCGGCGAGGTTGCGGTTGTCCGGGCCCTTGCCCGCGAGCGCGCCCGCGTCGGTCTGCGCCTGCGTGTCGCGCCGCAGTTCCGTGCCACCGCCGTACTCCGGGACACCGGTCGAGGCGATCGTGTTCGACCGGTCGTCGGTGAGGAACTTCCACCGGCCGCTGTCCACGTCGTACACCGCGGTCGGCCGCGGCGTGTTCAGCTCCGCGCTGAACGGCAGCGGGGTGTGCACGTGCGACACCGCGCCGTCGTCGCCGCTCTGGAACGTGCTGTACGGGCCGCGTTCGTCGGTGAGCGTGAACCGGGTGCCCGGCGGCAGGTCGCGGGTGACGAACGGGTCGTTCTGCGAGAACGGCCGCTCGACCGCCGCGCGCTGCTCCGGCGTCCACCCCGAGGTGTCGCCGACGACCGTGACGACCTTGACCTTCTTGTTGTTCTCGTCCCTGACCGTGGTCTGGGTGACCTGGACCTCGCCGTTCGCGGGCGGCGGCCAGTGCGGCGCCTTCGCCGCGTCCGTGCCGTAGTAGCCGTCCGTGGTGACGTCCGCGCCCTCGGGTGCCCTGGACAGCTCCGTGTTGGTTCGGCCGCGCTGGCCGGACTCCGTCTCGACGTAGCTCGTGCCGCCCTCGTCGATGATCACCCGGCCGCGGACCCGCTCGCCGTCCGTGACGACGTACTCGGTGCCCGGCGTGAGCGGCTGCCCGTCGTGCTTCTGCAGCGCCTGGTTCTGCGGCAGGTCGGTGACCTCGACCCGGCCGGTCGTGGCGGGCCGCTCGTAGGTGACGCCGGGCTCGGGACGGCCCTGCGCGTCGGTGCTGAACTCCTGGAAGAGCGGACCGCGGTCGACGTTGTAGTTCGAGCCGGGGATCGGACTGGCCAGCTCCGGGTTCGGGTGGTTTCCCGCACTCTCCGACGCGGCCACCCACTTCGGCGTGCCGTGCTCGTCGGTCTGCACGGTGCCGCGGTGGTTGCCCTGGGTGTCGGTGACGTCGAAGCGGGTGTTCGGCGGCAGGTCCGTGCGCGCGGTGAACGCCTCGCCCGGCCGTGGCGCCATCGGGTCACCGGGGTGGATCGTGCGCTCGCCGTTCGCGGGGGCGGGCGGTCCGGCGATCGTTTCGGGCCTGGTCACGTCGACCCACTCGCCGCCGATCTTGATCTTCTTGGTCACCTCGGACGGCGTGCCGTCCGGGCCCGCCACGAACACGTCGTTGTGGTTGCCGACCTGCACGCGGTAGTTGGCGTCCGGGTGCGGGTGCGCGATCTCCGGGTTCACGCCGTCGCGGGTGTTCGGCGCGATGGCGTCAACGCTGACAGCGCCATCGGCGTCCACGTGCACCGTCGTGCGGAGCTGACCGTTCTGGTCGAGCACCCGGATGCTCGTGTCGAGCGGCAGCGGGCCGCCGGCGAACAGCGACTGCCCGTTGCCCAGCCGGACCGTCTGCTGGTGCGTCGTGGTCGGCTCGGTCCACGGTGTCTGGACCTGCGGGTGGAGGTCGCGGTTGGCGTCCCCGCGGTGCTCCGCGTCGATGCTGTCCGCGAGGTCGCCCGTCGGCGTGTGGCCCGGCGGCATCCCGTTCTCGCCGACCGGCGTGCTCGTGCCGTCCGGCTCGAACGCGTGCCAGCCGCCGTCCGGCGGGATCCGCGGGTGCTGCTGGCCGTTCGTCGTCTCGGGCGAGCTGGAGTAGACGTTGCCGTGCCGGTCCGACCACGCCAGGCTGTCCGGCGCGATCACCTGCTGACCGGTCTCGCGGGCCACGTGCGCGGCGATGCTGTTCTCGCCGCCTGCCGCCGCGTCGCAGCCGACGAACATGATCGGGCGGCCCGCGAGATCCGGGTGGTTGTTGATCAGCTCGACCAGTTCGGCGCGCGTGTAGTGCGTCTCGCCGATCCGGACGCCGTCGCCCGCGGTGTGCACGTCCAGCACGACGTGGTCGCCGCTCGGCGGGATGCGCGACGACAGGTCGCGCAGCGGGCCTTCGGAGTGCAGCGCCACTCCCGCCGGGGTGACCTCGCTGGAGCGGATGGCCTGGTCCACCCGCGGCGAGACGTCACCCAGCGGAGCCGGCCCGGTCGGCGGGGTCGTGTCGGTCGGGGTGTGATCCGTTGGCGTGTGGTCGGCTGGGGCGTGGTCGAAGGCGCCTGCTTGGGCGTCCGCGACGGTCGCGGTGTTGGGGGTGTGGACCGTGCCGTCGGGGGCGGCGGTGCCGAAGTCCGGGGGCAGCACGTGGCCGTTCGGCGGTGGCGACGGCACCTCGTGCAGCACGCCGTTGGCCTCGAGGCTGGTCAGGTTCACGTTGCCGCTGGCGTCGGCGAAGCTCGCGTCGAACACCGGCTGGAGCTGACGTGCCCCGCCGGGCTGGTCGAACGCGGGCGCCACGGTTGCCAGCTCGACCAGCATGGGCCGGTCCAGCACGTACACGTGGTAGCCCTTGCCCATGCTGTCGGGCAGGATCGCGCGCTCCCCGTACCCGTACGGCTGACCGTCCGGGCGGAGCGGAGACAGGAAGTCACCCTGCGGGCTGCCGAACCGGTCGAGCACCGTGCCCGCGGGCAGCGTCACGACGACGCGGGCACCCACGGCACCCTGGTTCGGCGGCCAGTTGATGTCGCCGTTGGTGGTGGTGTGGTGCCGCATGAACTCGTCGAACGTCCCGTGCGGCCCGTACGGCTGGTACGTCGGCTCCACGATCGCCGCGACCCGCTGGTCGTACGTGCCGACCTCGCGGTCGGTTGGACCGGTGCTGTCGTGGACCGGGATGAACGGACCGTCGTCCGAGAAGCCGGGCACGACGCCCGCCGGGTTGCCCAAGACATTCTTGTGGGGGTCGGTCGTCGGGTCCGCACTTGGGCCCGCGGGGGTGGCGGGGGTGGCCGGGTCAGGCGTCAGGTCGCCACCGCGGGCCGCGGGTGCCGGGTCCTGTGGCCACTCG
>JBDSAJ010000737.1:0-19304 GCA_039922235.1 Umezawaea sp. | reverse complement strand
CCCACCCCCAGCTGGGACGGCACTGGGGCGGGGTGCTCGCGGGGTTCACCGCGATGGCCGAGCGGATCACCGAGCTGGACCGCGCGGGCCAGTTGGAGCCGCTGCTCGCGGGATTCGCGGACTGCGTGGTCCGGGTCGTCGTCCGCGACTCCGAGGCCTACACCGAACTCGCCAGGATGCTGTGGCACCCTGTCGGCCTGCACGACCAGGACACGGCCGTCACCAAGGCCGTGGCGCTGCTGGCCAAGCACTCGGCGAACACCAGGGGGCCAGCCGAAGGGCACGCCGCAGAGGTGGCGGAACTGCTCGTCGGCGACATCCCGGTGTTCACCACGACCCCCGCCGAGGGCTGGCTGCACACGCCCGCGGGGACGGTGTGCGGACCGCGGGTGGACCAGGTCGCCGCCGTGCTGGGGCGGTGGCGCGCCGCCGACCTCGGCCTGGAACGCCGGGTCACCCGTGCGGCGCTGGTCAGCGCGTACCTCAACCAGGGCACCGAACCCGACCTGAGCCGGATGGACCACCCACGCCCGGACCCGGCCAACGTGGACAAGCGGCGTCGGGCGCTGGCCGCGGACCTCGTCCGCGAGGTGCTGGCCGAGTCGGTGCGCGGCGACGACGGCACGGCCACGTGGTTCGCGCCGATCCTGGACCGCACCGGCTGGCAGACCACGCCGCTCACCCCCGACCTGTACGGCGGCACGCTCGGCGTCGCCGTGCTGCTGGCCGGCTACCTGCACGAGGTGGCGGCGGGCCGGGCCGACGAGGTGGACGGCATCGCCGACCTGCTCGACGGGACGCTGCGGACGGCTCGGCTCACGCAGCGGTGGTGGGCGGAGCAGGCGATGCACACCCGTCGCCGACCCGATCCGGCAGGCGGGTACATCGGTCTCGGCTCGCAGGTGTGGTCCTGGCTGACGCTGGACCGCCTGGGCCAGGACTCCTTGCCCGACGCCCTGTTCCTGGCCGAGCAGCTGCCCGCCGCGATCGACGCGAGCGAGGGGCCGGACCTCGTCGTCGGCACCGCGGGCGCGATCGTGCCGCTGCTCCTGCTGGCGGAGCGGACCGGTGACGACCGCTGGACGGACCTCGCCGTGCGGACCGGGGACACGTTGGTCGCCGACGCGCTGCGGCCCGCCCCCGGCCAGGCCTGCTGGTCGGTGTCGAACTGGCCTGCCGGGATCGGTGGTTTCGCGCACGGGGCCACCGGCATCGGCTGGTCGCTCGCGCGGCTCGCCATCGCCACCGGCGAGTCCCGGTTCGCCGAGCTGTCCGACGCGGCGGCCGCGTACGAGGAGACCTGGTACGACACCGACCGGGGAGGCTGGCGCGACCCCCGCGAGCCCACGTCGCTGGTGGCCGCGTGGTGCCACGGCGCGGTCGGCGTCGGGCTGGCCGCGGCGGACCTGCTGGCCCGCGACCGCCCGTCGGTCGCCGACCGGCACGCCGACGTGCTGCGCCGGGCCGTCGCCTGCGCCCCGCGCGACGGGTTCGGCTGGACCCACACGCTGTGCCACGGCGACACCGGTGTGTGGGAGCTGTTGGCGTTGGCGGGCCACGACCGGGCGACCCTGGACGCGCTGGTGCTCGGCGGCATCGAGGAGCACGGCGCGACCACCGGTCTGGCCCGCGAGGTGTACTCGCCGAGCCTGCTGTCCGGCTCCGGCGGCGTCGCCTACCAACTGCTCCGGATGCACCCGGACAGCGACCTGCCGTCGGTGCTGCTGCTCGGCGGGGCGACCCGGTGACCGACGACCCAGATCCGCGCGACGACGCCCTGCACACCCCGCACTGGCAGCTCGACGACCCGGCGTCCACCGCGCCGCGGCGGGTGGTCCGCGGCCTCCCAGCGGTCACCTGGCCCGTGGTGCGGATGATCTGGGAGACTGCGCCCCGGCCCACGGCGATGATCGCGGTGATGCAGGTGTGCTCCGGCTTGGCCGCGGCGTTCGGGCTGTTCGCCACGGCGGGTGTGCTCACCGAGCTGCTGGCGGCGGGCCCGACGGCGGACCGAGTGGTCGCCGCGCTGCCGTCGCTGCTGTTCGTCGGCGCGGCGTTCGGGGTCCGTGGCGCGATGGACATCGGGGTGGCGCACGCGCACGCCCGGATCACCCCGGCCGTCCGCCGCCTCGCCGAGGAACGGCTCTACGCCGCCAGCCTCGGTGCCGACCTGGCCGCGTTCGACGACGCCGGGTTCTACGACCGGATGCACCGCGCTCGCGACCGCGGCCTGTTCTACCTGGAGCGGTCGACGGACAACCTGGTCGAACTGCTGGGGTCGCTGTTCGGCATCGCCGCGGCGGTGGGCAGCCTCGGCGTGCTGCACCCGATCCTGCTGCCGGTGCTGCTGCTCGCCGTGCTGCCCGACGGCTGGGCCGTGCAGCGGGCGGCGCTGCTGGCGTACACGAGCATGGCGCGGGCCGTCACGCTGGACCGGCGGGTGCAGATGGTGTCGCAGCTCGCGACCGAGCGCGAGTCCGCGGCGGAGATCCGCGCCTGCCAGGCCGAGCCGTTCGTGCTGCGGGAGTACCGGATCGTCGCGGACCCGCTGCGGGACGAGGACGTCCGGCGCGGGGTGGCGCAGGCGCGGGTGCGCGGGATCGGCCGGGCGCTGGCGGGTGCGGGCCTCGCCGCCACCTACGTCGTGCTCGGGTTCCTGGTGCACGCCGGGTGGGTGCCGCTGGCCGTCGCGGGCACGGCGGTGATCTCCATCCGGGCGGCGACCACGGCGTTGAACCGGTTCGTCCTGGCGGCGAACCAGTTGGTGGAGCAGGGTTTGTACGTCGGGGACTACCTGGCCTTCCTGGCAGCGGCCGAGGTACCGCCGCGAGCCGCAGGCGCCGTCGCCGATCCGCAGCGGGTCCGGCTCGACCGGGTCGTCTTCGCCTACCCCGAGAGCCCGGACACCAGACCGGCGGTCCGCGACGTGTCGCTGACGATCGACCGCGGCCAGACCATCGCGCTGGTCGGCGAGAACGGGTCGGGCAAGACCACCCTCGCCAAGCTCATCGCCGGGCTGTACGCGCCGACGTCCGGCCGGGTCGACTGGGACGGCCGGGACGTGCGCTCGCTGGACCGGGCCGGGGTCGCCGAGCGGGTGATGATGGTGTTCCAGGAGCCGATCCGCTGGCCGCACACCGCACGCGCCAACGTCCGGGTCGGCAGGTACGACCGCGTCGACCCGGCCGGGGCGGCGCTGGGCGGGGCCGCGATCCAGGCGGGCGCGGACGAGGTGGTCGACCGGCTGCCCGACGGCTGGGAAACCCTGCTGTCCAAGCAGTTCCGGGGAGGGCTCGAACTGTCCGGCGGGCAGTGGCAGCGGCTGGCCGTCGCCCGCGGGCTGTACCGGGACGCGCCGCTGCTGATCTGGGACGAGCCGACCGCGCCGCTGGACGCCAAGGCGGAGTTCGCGGTCTACGAGTCGCTGCGGACGCTGGCCGAGGACCGGACGGTAGTGCTGATCACCCACCGGCTGGCCAGCGTGCGGTACGCCGACCGGATCTACCTGATGCACGAGGGGGAACTCGTCGAGCAGGGCACCCACGCGGAGCTGATGGCGCTCGGCGGCCGGTACGCCGAACTGCACGACCTCCAGGCCCGGATGTACGCCGATGCTTGAGCTGGTGCATCCGGGGGAGGAGCGGTACTCGTTGTCGCGCAACCAGTTCATCGGCCGACCGGTCGAGGTGCTGCCCCGCGCCGTCGCCCGGTGCGACGGCGCGGCGGACGTGGTCGAGGCGCTGGCCACGGCCCGGCGGCACGGCTGGCCGTTCGCCGTGCGCGGCGGCGGCCACAGCAACGCCTGCCACTCCAGCACCCACGGGCTCGTGCTCGACCTGTCGCCGGACGACTCGATCACGGTGGACGGGTGGCGGGTCACGGTCGGCGCGGGTGTCCGGGTAGGACGGTTGGCGGCCCGGCTGGCGTCGACGGAACGCCTGGTACCCGGCGGTTCCTGTCCATCGGTCGGCCTGGTCGGTTCCGCGCTCGGCGGTGGCTTCGGCAGCCACGGCAGGCTGCACGGCCTGACCTGCGACCGGCTGGTGGCCGCCGAGGTCGTGCTGGCCGACGGCCGGGTGCTGACCGTGGACGCCGACCACGAGCCGGACCTGTTCTGGGCGCTGCGCGGCGCGGGCGGCGGGAACTTCGGCGTGGTCACCAGCGCGACCTTCGCCACCGCGCCTGCGATGCCCCGCACCCACGTCCGGCTGGTGTGGCCGCTGCGGGACGCGCCCGAGCTGGTCCGCCGCTGGCTGGCCTGGGCGCCGTTCGCGGCGGACGACGTGTCGCTGGAACTGGTGCTGCTCGCGCCGGACTACCTGGAGGACGAGCCGGAGGCCGTGCTGATCGGCGCGGCACCACCCGACGCGCTCGCGGAGTTCCTCAGCGGGGTCGAGGCCGAGCCGCGGCTGGTGCAGGTCGAACACCTGACCGCCGCCGAAGCCGTTCTGCTGCAAGCGACTCCGGCCTCCGCGGTGGCGCACGACCCGGTCGGCCTGCCGCTCACCCACGAGCGGCCGGGCATGTGCACCGCCAAGACGGGGTTCTTCGACCGGCCGCTGCCGGAGGACGCCGTGGCGGAACTGATCGCGCACCTGGAGGACGGGCGGGTGCACGGCGAACTGCGCGAGGTCGCCTTCACCCCGTGGCTGGGCGCGTACGGCCGCGTCCCGGCGCACGCCACCGCGTTCGCGCACCGGCACGCGACCTACCTGGTGAAGCACACCGTCCTCGTCGGGCCCGTTGGCGCGGCCCGACGAGGACAGGAGGCGGTGGACTGGGCGGCCCGGAGCTGGGCAGCCGTCCACCCGTGGGACACCGGCGGCGCCTACGCCAACTTCCCCGACCCCGCGCTGGCCGACTGGTTCACCGCCTACTACGGCGCCAACACCGGTCGGCTGCGCGAGGTCAAGGCCGCCTATGACCCGGAGGACTTCTTCCGGTTCGCCCAGTCCGTGCCGCCGCTGTCCTGAGTGGACAGCGGGAGCAGGGCCAGCGCGGCGCACACGAGCACGAGGTTCTTCAGCACGAACTCCCCGTTCCCGTTGAGCAGCAGGGGATTCCCGTCGGTCAGCACCAGCGACGGCGCCTGGACGAACACGAGGAACGTGCCCGCCAGGTGGGCCGCGACCGCGATCAGCGCCAGCCGGATGGGCCGCCCGACGAGCAGCGCCGCGCCCAGCACGATCTCGACCCACCCGAGCGCCGGGACCAGGAAGCCCCGGTCCGCCCAGGGCACGGTGGCGCTGACGAGTTCGGCGACCGGCGAGTCACCGAACACCTTCAGCGCCCCGAACCACACGAACACGACGCCGAGCGAGATCCGCAGGGCTGGCCGCGTCCCGCGGTTCAGCGCCTGCTCGACCCGTTGGGCGACCACGTCAGTCGCCCAGCGGGTTGAGCAGGTCGCCCTTGCCCTCGAAGGCGAACAGCAGCAGGTCGACCATCCGGAACGTCTCCGAGTCCGGGCCGAGCGACGGCCGCCACGACGGCGCCCGCACGATCGACGTGCGGCTGCTCTCCATGGCGCGGTGGAACACCTCGGCGGTGATCCGACCGCCGACCGGTCCGAGCAGGCCGCCGTTCAGCTCGGCCTCGCGCAGGACGTAGAACCACAGCGGGGTGTTGGCCGCGACCTCGGCCCGCTGCTCCTCGGTCAGCCCGTCGAGCGACGCACCGCCGTCGCCGACCAGGACCTGTTCGGCGGTCAGCGGTTCCACGTCCAGGAACTCCGCCATCTGCTGCCCGCTGGCCAGCCGGACCATGCTCGCCCTGGTGAGGTTGCGGAAGGCGAGGTTCCGCTGGATCTCGGCGAACGTCGTGCCACGTCCGCCGAACGTGCCCGCAGGCAGTTGGGTCAGCGGGTTGACCAGCAGCGTGTCGATCCGCTTCGCCACGTTGCCGCTGCCCGCCGGAACCGCGAGGTCCGGCCGGTCCGCCTCGGTGAAGTCGTAGAGGCGGCGGAAGTCCGCGATCCAGTTGGTCGGCAGGGTGTCGACCGTGCCGGAGTTCGGGTCGTCCAGGTCCGGGATTTGCGACCCGCCCTGGAAGTTGCCCGCGACACCGGTGAAGGTGAACAGCAGCAGCAGCGACGCGATGCCGCCGGGACCGCCGGTGTTGAACACCCGGTTCCACTGGTACGCGCCCCGGATCATGCTGTGCCCCAACCGGTACGAGGCGATCGAGAACTCGATCGGCATCGTCGGGTGGTTCCCGTGGTAGCTGTGCCCCCGGCCGGGGGCCTCGAAGAACCGGCGGCCGTTGGTGAACACGTCCTCCACGATCGTGGGGTCGACGACCCGCGGCAGGAAGTCCGTGCGCAGCATCCACTGGTAGTGCCGGACCACGTGCTCGCGGGCGGCGGTGAACAGCCGCCGACCGGTGAGCCCCTTGAGCGCCAGTTCCTCGACCACCCGGTTGTGGAAGCGGATGAACGCCAGGTGGGTCTGCGCCACCACGAGGTTCTCGTCGTTGCGCGCGTCCGGGATCAGCGGCAGCCGCCGGTCCGCGGCCGTGCCACCCGTGCCTCCCCGACGGGGCAGGTCGAAGCCGTCGAGTTCGACGTTGACCCGCTCGTCCGGGAAGCTCGTCGCGGACGTCTTGCCCACCTTGAGCTTCACGCCGTCCTCGGCGTAGAAGTCGCGGTCCTTCTTGTCCTCCGGGCCCCGGCCGTACACCGAGTCCAGGTCCAGTGCCGGGGACCGGCCCTGGAGCAGTTCCCCGAGCGTGACGTCGTCGCCGAGCAGCGCCTCGGTCCGGTCCATGGTCAGGTCGTGGTCGACGAACTGGCCGAGGTAGGTGAAACCGGCAGGTACTGCCGAGTCCGCCTGCGGGACGTTGGCGGTGGTGGCGTTGGCCAGTGCGGTCCGGAGCGCCTCGTCGGTCCGCACCCCCTTCGGTCCGAGGCGGGAGAAGCGGAACCGCCGCAACTCCTCCGCGGTGGACGGCTGTCGTGCGGTCGGATCCCCGTTGCCGTCGAATTCGAGCACTCCTTCGCCGACCACGAAGAAGCTGTCACGAGCGTGCTTTTTCATGTAGACCCCCCGGTCCGTGCCGGTCGTCATCCGGCTGGGCGTACGCACCCCTGTGCGGCCCCGTACCAGGAAAGAGACCGTGACCTGGCCGTGGATACGCCGAATGCCGCAGTATTTCCCCGATCATGTCCGCGCGAAGGCCCGGCGGCTGTGCACCAGCAGTTCCCGCAGGGCAGGGCTGGTGCCGTTCCGCCAGACCAGGCACAGGAGGGCGGGCGTCGTGACGTCGGCGATCGGCAGGGCGGTCAGCCGGTCGCCGTAGTGCGCGGCCATCGACTCGCTGAGGACGGCGACACCGAGGCCACGGGCGGCCAGGTCGGCGATGGCGTCGGCCGCGCTGGCCCGCAGGCAAATCACCGGGTGGAGGTCCTGCGCCGCGCAGGCCTGGTCGAACACCGTGCGCAGACCGGTGCCGGGCGGCATGCACACGAGCGGGTGCTCGCACAGGCCGCGCAGGGTGACCCGCCTGCGGGTCGTGAGCGGGTGGCCGGGTGGAACGGCCGCGACCAGCCGCTCGCTGACGATCGTGACCGACTCCAGCCCGGCGGGCGCGGCGGTCGCCGTGCCGACCAGCGCCAAGTCGGTCACGCCGTCGCGCACGGACCGCACCAGCCGGTCGGAGTTGTCCTCCAGCAGCGACACCTCCACGCCGGGGTGGGCGCGGTGGAAGGAGGCGAGCCCGTCGAACAGCGGCGTGACGGTGCAGCCGATGACCATGCCGACGGTGAGCCTGCCCCGGATCAGGTCGGTCACCTCGCCGACGGCCTGGCCGACCGCGCTCGCGGCGGCCAGCGCGGTACGGGCGTGGTCGAGCGCGGCCTTGCCCGCGACGGTGAGCGTCGCGGTGCGAGTCGACCGGTCGAACAGTTCGGCGCCGAGTTCCCGCTCCAGTTGGCGGATCTGGGCGCTGACCCCGGACTGGCTGATGTGCACGCGCTCGGCGGCCCTGGTGAAGCTGTGCTCCTCGGCGACCGCGACGAAGTACTCCAGCTGCCTCAAGTCCATGACTGTGGATTCTAGTCGTCAGAAGAACCAGCTGTTGGACTTCTGGTCGAGCCGCGACCAGGCTGGACGCATGAGCGAAAAAGCGATGCGACCCGAAGACATCACCCGCCTGTTCGTCGAGCGGTCCAACGCGGGCGACGCGGCCGGTGTGGCCGCCCTCTACGAGGAGGACGCCGTGCTCGCCTACCCGCCCGGCGGCCAGACCGTCGGCCGCGAGGCGATCCGCGCGCTGTGGGAGCAGGTGCTGGCCAACAGCCCCCACTTCGAGCAGGAGGAACCACTGCCCACGCTGGTCAGCGGCGACATCGCCCTCACTTCCACCCCGCCGAAGGACGGCTCGGGAGCCCGCGCGCAGGTCGTCCGCCGCCAGCCTGACGGCAGCTGGCTGCGCCTGCTGGACCAGCCCGAGTTCGTCCAGCCCTAACTGGCCGAGCCTTGGGCTGCGGGCGTCCGGCGTTCCCGCCGCCACGCGGTGAACACGGCCGTCATGACGAGCACCCACGCGACCCCGAGCGCGTAGCCCGCGAGCACGTCGGACACGTAGTGCACCGACAGCGCGATCCGCGACAGGCCGACGCCCAGCACGAAGACGACAGCGGCCGCCACAGCGATCCGGCGCCGCACCGGATCGAGCCCGGACCAGAACAGCAGGAGCAGCACCGAGCACGACGCGACGGCGGACTGGGCGTGGCCGCTGGGGAAGCTCAGGCCCGCGGCGTGGGCGATCGGGTCGGCCACGACCGGTCGGGCTCGGTGCACCGCCGCCTTGACCAGTTCGTTGAGCGCCGCGCTGCCGAGTTCGGTGACCGCGACGAACGCGGCCAGCCGGGGCCGTCGTCGCCACACCAGCCAGACCCCGATCCCGGTGAACAGCACCAGGTACACCGGCGCCGACCCCACCGCGCTCAGCGCCTTCATCACCGCGGCGAACGCGGTGTGGTCGAGCGCCACCCGGTGCAGCGCGTCGCGGGCGCCGTAGTCGACCCGTTCCAACGGCGGCCACTGGTCCTGCACGAAGAACAGCAGCAGGCCGAACGGCACGGCGGCGACGGTGAGCGCCACCAGCGCCAGCACGGATCTGGCGCCGAACCGGGCGTCGGAGGTGTCGTGGTTCGTCACCAGGTCGGGATAGCCCGTTCGTCCGTTCGGCACACCCCACGGTAAACCGAACAGCGATCCCGGCGGTCGGAGAACGTGCGTTCTCCGAGTACCGTGGAGAACGCACGTTCCCCGGAGCAAACCCCTACACCCGACGGATTTCCGATGCACCTGGACGCCGACGCGGCGCGCACCCGACTGCTGGACACCGCCGAGGACCTGTTCTACGCCCGCGGCATCCAGGCCGTGGGGATGGACGACCTCCGCAGCGGCTCCGGCCTCTCCCTCAAGCGCCTGTACGCCCTGTACTCGGCCAAGGAGCAGTTGGTGGAGGCATACCTGAGCCGCCAGGACGTCCGCTGGTGCGGCAGGCTGGCGGCTTTCGTCGACGAGGTGCCCAGTCCGGAAGGCCGGGTGCTCGCCGTGTTCGACTGGCTGGGGACGTGGTTCCGCGAACCGGGGTTCCGGGGCTGCGCCTGGGTCAACGGTTACGGCGAACTGGGCGCCACGTCCGAGGTGGTCGCCCGTGCCGCGCGGGAGCACAAGCAGGCGTTCGCCGACTACCTCACCGGCCTGGTCGCCGCCGCCAACCTGCCGACCACGCTCGCCCCCCAGTTGTTCCTGCTGGCGGAGGGCGCGATGGTCAGCGCCGGGATCTTCGACGACCCACGGCAGGCCGACCACGCCCGCGCCGCCGCCGAATCCCTGATGGTCCGAAGCCGGGCCTAGAACGCGGAGTCCGGGGGCGCTGCGGGCTAGTCCTTGCCGAGTTCCTCGCGCACCAGCGGCAGCACCTCGGTGCCGAGCAGTTCGATGGCCGTCATCACCACCGCGTGCGGCACCCCGGCCCAGTCCATCTGCATCGCGTACCGGTCGGCCCCGACGAGCCGTCCCACCGAGATCAACCGCTCCGCGACCTCCTCGGGGCTGCCCGCGAAGATCGCTCGGGTCCTGCGGGTGTACTCGTCGTACTCGCCGCGGGTCGGCACCGCCCAGCCGCGAGCCCGAGCGCCGTACTTCATGGTCTCCGGCCAGTACGGGTAGAAGGACTCCTTGGCGTCCTGGGAGTTCTTGGCCACCAGGCCGATCGCGCTCATCGTCACGTGCAGGTCCTCCGGCGCGTGCCCGCCCGCCGCGCCCGCCCGGCGGTACAGGTCCACCAGTGGCGCGAACCGCTCCGGCTCACCGCCGATGATCGCGTACACGACCGGCAGCCCGAGCATGCCCGCACGGGCCGAGGACTGGGGGTTGCCACCCGTGCCGACGGAGATCCGCAGCTTCTCGCCGAAGGGCCGCGGGAGGATGCGGGCGTTCTCCAGCGGCGGCCGGAACCGGCCGGACCAGGTGATCGGGTCCTCGCGGTCGATGTGCAGCAGCAGTTCCAGCTTCTCCTCGTACAGCTCGTCGTAGTCGCCGAGGTCCGCTCCGAACAGGGGGAACGACTCGGTGAACGACCCGCGCCCGGCCAGCAGTTCGGCCCGCCCGCCGCTGAGCTGGTCCAGCGTCGTGAACTGCTGGTAGACCCGCACCGGGTCTTCGGTGCTCAACACGGTCACGGCGCTGCTCAGCGTGATCCGCTCGGTCACGCTCGCGGCGGCCGCGAGCACCGTGCCGGGGTTGGAGCTGGCGTAGGTGTCCAGGTGGTGCTCGCCCACCCCGTAGAAGCCGAGCCCCAGTTCGTCGGCGAGCTTGATGCGCTCGATCGTGTTGGCCAGCGCGCGGGACACCGAGATCTGCTCGCCGGTCAGCGGGTCCGGGTGCCGGTCCGCGAAGCTGTAGATCCCGAGTTCCATGGTTCCTCCGCGCTCGTGACGACTCGCAGTCCAACCTACCCTTCATAGGTTGAAGCATCAACGTGGCGGCCCCTGGTCGGGGCCGCCACCGTGACGGCTACTTCGACCGCGCCAACCAGTCCGCGTAGCTGGTCTCCACGATGATCGCGCCGTCGCCGGGCACGAGGCTGCGCTCGTCCAGTTCGGTGCCGAAGTAGCGGGCGTGCGGGTCGGAGCGGACCGTGCGCGAGTCGTCGCGCGCGGCCAGGTTCCGGCGGAGCAGTTCGTCCATGCCGATCTCCTCGGGGCCGCCGACCTCGACGAAGCCGTTCAGCGGAACGCCGACCGCGATCCGGCCGACCGTCGCGGCGACGTCGTCGGCGGCGATGGGCCGCATCAGTGCGGGCGGCGCCACGACGACGCCGTCGCTGGTCGCGGCGTCGGCGATGGCCGAGAGGAATTCGAAGAACTGCGTCGCGTGCACCAGCGAGTAGGGGATGCCGGACTTCTTGATCAGCTCCTCCTGCGCGACCTTCGCGCGCAGGTAACCGCTGTCGGGCAGGCGTTCGGTGCCCACCACCGACAGCGCGACGTAGTGGCCGACACCCGCGTCGGCCGCCGCGGCGAGCAGGTTGGTGGTGGACGTCTCGAAGAACGCCAGCACGTCCGCGTCCGCGAACGACGGCGAGTTCGACACGTCGACGACCACGTCCGCCCCCAGCAGCACCTCGGCCAGGCCCTCGCCGGTGATGGTGTTGACGCCCGACGCGGGCGACGCGGGCACGGCCTCGTGCCCGTGCTCGCCCAACTCGGCCACGAGCTTCGACCCGATGAGCCCGCTGCCGCCGATGACCACGATCTTCATGGTGAACCCCTCATTTCGCGTTTCTGGTCACCAGTCATGACAACGCACCTCGCCGAGTTGTGACAGACCGCCGCCGCGGGTGGGTTGACGGTCGCGCTACGCTTGACCCGATGTCAGGCACAGCCTGACAGGGGAGGAGGCGGACATGTGTTCTTTCTGCGGCAAACCGGCTGCCGAGGTGCAGAAGCTCATCGCGGGACCAGGGGTCTACATCTGTGACGGGTGCATTTCCCTGTGCGTGACCATCCTCGCCGGCGGCAGCTCAGGGGAAGCGCGCGTGCCGGAGTGGTCAGGCCTGTCCGACGAGGAACTGCTGGCGAGCCTGCCGCGCATCGCGGCCACCTCGGCGCAGATCGAGAACGGGCTGCGGGAACGCGTCGTCGGCCTGCGGGAACGCGGGGTCGCGTGGGCGCGGATCGGCGAGGGGCTCAGCATGACGCGGCAGTCGGCCTGGGAGCGTTTCCACGCGTGAATCGCTCATCGCCTGAGTACATTGTGGACAGTCAGGTCGAGTAGCGGCTGAATGCGCGAAAACGGTCGACACCCACCGCGGAAACCCTGTCACGATGGGGCGATGCTGGTGACGATCCTGGCCTTCGAGGGCGTGACGGCGATCGACGTCACGGCCCCGGAAGGGGTTTTCAGCCACGCCAACCACTTCGGCGCGGACTACGTGGTCCAGGTCGTCTCACCGGACGGCGCGGACGTCCGCGCGGCCGACGGCGGCGAGGTGGGGGTGGAGGGTTCCGCACGGGACGCCGAACCCGGTGGCACGGTGGTGGTCCCCGGCGCGTGCGACGTGCGCCTGGACGCCGCGCTGCTGGACGCCACCACCCTGCTGGCCGTCGGCGCGGACCGGATCACGTCGGTGTGCACCGGCTCGTTCCTGCTGGCGGAACTGGGTTTGCTCGACGGCCGCGCGGCGACCACGCACTGGCGGCAGGTCGACCTGTTCGCCCGGCGCTACCCGCGCGTCTCGCTGCGGCCGGACGACTTCTGCGTGCGGGACGGCGACCTCGTCACCGCAGCGGGGGTCAGCTCGGGCATCGACCTGGCGCTCGCGCTGGTGCAGGACGACCACGGGGCCGAGGTCGCGGCCCAGGTGGCGCGGACGATGGTCGTGCTCCTGCAACGGCCCGGTGGTCGCGGGCAGTTCTCCGTGGCGTCGCTGGACCAGGTCCCGCGCACGAGCCCGCTGCGCGCGGTGCTCGACGCCGTCGCCGCCGATCCCGCGGCGAGGCACTCGGTGTCCGCGATGGCGGCCCTGATCGCCGTGAGCGCGCGGCGGTTGTCCCGGCTGTTCCACGACGAGATCGGCACGACCCCGGCCCGGTACGTGGAGCTGGTGCGGCTGGAGCTGGCGCGGGAACTGCTGGAACGGGGCCACAGCCCGGCCGTGGTGGCGGCGCGCAGCGGGTTCGGCGGCGAGGAGGCGCTGTGCCGGGTGTTCACGGGCAGACTGGGGCTGTCGCCGACTGCTTACCGGGAGCGGCGGCGGAACTGAGGAAGGGCCTACATGTCGGACTACCCCGCGTCGATCGTGCCGGTCGACCACGTCCAGCCGGTGCCGCGGCACGTCCGCGGCGTGCTGGCGAACGAGGTCGTGGTGGACACCACCCGCGCCCTCTACGTCTGGGAGCACCCGCACTACCCGCAGTTCTACATCCCCCGCGCGGACGTCCGGGCCGATCTCCTGGTGGACGAGCACGCCGCCCGCGACACCAGCCGCGGGATCGCTCACGTGCACGGCGTCCACGCGGCCGGTGTGCACCGGCCGTCCAGCGCCCTGCACTACCGGGACTTCCACGACTCGGTGCGGTTCGAGTGGGCCGCGCTGGACGGGTGGTTCGAGGAGGACGAGCAGGTCTTCGTGCACCCCCGCGACCCGTACTCGAGGGTGGACGCCCTGCGCTCGTCGCGCGTGGTGCGGATCGAACTGGACGGCGTGGTGCTCGCCGAGTCGTCGGCGCCGGTGCTGGTGTTCGAGACCGGCCTGCCGACCCGGTACTACCTGAGCCGGACGCACGTCGACTTCTCCGCGCTGACGCGCACGGACACCGAGACCGCGTGCCCGTACAAGGGGACGACGAGCGACTACTGGTCGGTGACGACGCCGAACGGGAGCTACCCGGACCTGGCGTGGAGCTATTCGTTCCCCACCAAGGACCTGCTGCCGATCGCGGGACTGGTCGCGTTCTACAACGAGAAGGTCGACGTCTTCGTGGACGGCGTGCCGCAGTGAGCCACGGCAGCGGACGAGGTGAGCGCGCTGCTCCCGCCCGGCCGGCTGAGGGTTCTGGGGCGGGGTCAGCGGGCGCTGGGCACCGGTCCGGCGAACAGTTCGGCGATGTCGTCGAACCGGACCACCAGCACCGCGCCCAGTGCGCCCACCGCGCCCGTGAGCAGTGCCGTCGAGGGATCCGCGCTGTCCGCTGCGGGCAGTGTGGCCGCGCCGAGCGTGGCGACCAGCAACAACAGCGCGTTGCGCACCACGTGCCTGCGGGCGAGTGCGGTGCGGGCCGGTCCGAAACAGCGGCACACGGCACCGGTCCGACGTGCCACCGCACGCCACACGGCGGCGGTCAGCACACCGAACAATCCCACCGCGAGCACCAGGCCCGTGACGGCGGGCAGGCGTCCGGCGTCGGATCCGACCCCGGTCAGCACGGCCGCGGGGAGCAGCAGGGCCGTGATGGCGAACTCCGCGGTCACGGTCGCCGCGGCGAACAGCCGCGTCCAGCGCACCGGGATCCCGAACGACGGCACGGACGCCACGAACTCCGCGTAGTCCGCTCGGCGGCGCACCTTGCTCACCGCGGACACCAGCAGCACCAGCCCGCACAGGACCATCGTGCCAACGGTCACGTACACCATCACTCACCCCTGACCGATCGGGCGGAGCACCACGCCGATCAGCGCGTCCGCCGGAAGGTAGCCCAGTCGTCGAGAATCGTTGCTGCGCGCGAGGTTGTCCCCGAGGATCAGCAACCTGCCCTCGGGCACGATCGGTTCGGGCACCGGGATGTCCGGGGGCACGGGGTCGCCCGGCACCGCCACCGCGCGCTTCACCATGCGGCCGTCGGTCGGGTCGTCGGGCCCGGCGCCGGGAACCCGCACCACTACGACCTGACCGGTCCGCACTTGGTTCAACCGCAGCCGCCGCACCAGCAGCCGGTCGCCGGACCGGTAGGTGGGCTCCATGCTCACTCCCCGCACCGTCACCACGAGCAGTCGCCTGCGCAGCACCACCACCCACGTGACCAGAGCGACGACCACCATCGCCGTCGCGGGCACCACCCACATCACCCGGACACCACCTCGTCGTAACCCGATGCCTGAAGACGGAACAACCGCGCGTATTTCCCGGACCGGGCGATCAGCTCGTCGTGCGTGCCGAGTTCGGTGACCTTGCCGTCGGCGAGCACCGCGATCAGGTTGGCGTCGCGCACCGCGCCGAGCCGGTGCGAGATCAGCACGCTGGTCGCGCCGTCGCGATGCCGCCGAAGGCTGCTGTGCACCTCGTGCTCGGCCTCGGCATCCAGCCCGGAGCTGGGTTCGTCCAGGATCATCAGATCCCGGTGGTCGCGCAGGAACGCCCTGGCCAGTGCGATCCGCTGCCACTGGCCGCCGGACAGCAGCACGCCGGTCTCCGGGTCGTCCCGGTCCTCCTCGTCGAAGAACATCCGGGACAGCAGGGTGTCGTAGCCCTTCGGCAGCGCGGCCACGATGTCGTGCGCGCCCGCCCTGCGCGCCGCCGCGACCACCCGGTCCCGGTCGTCCAGATAGGACACATCGCCCAGCCCGACGTTCTCCGCCGCGCTGAGGTCGTAGCACATGTAGTCCTGGAACACCGCGCCGATGCGGGCGCGCAGCTCTTCTACCGGCACTTCGCGCAGGTCCACCCCGTCCCACAGGATCGCGCCGCGCACGGGGTCGTAGAACCGGCACAGCAGCTTGACCATGGTCGACTTCCCGGCGCCGTTCAGCCCGACCAGTGCGAGCGAGTGCCCGTGCGGGATGGTCAGGTTCACGCCGCGCAGCACCCACGGCTGGTCCTCGGCGTAGCGGAACCACACGTCCCGCAGCTCGATGCCGGAGCGCAGCGGTGGAACCGCTTGCGGGGCAACGGAAACGGTCAGGTCCGACGGCTGCGACTCGATCTCCTGGTAGTGGTGGAACAGCAGCACCGAGTGGTGCGCGGAGGCCAGGTTGGCGACCAGGCTCTGCAACGCGCCCTGCACCCCGCCGACGGCGGCGACGAACATGGCGACGTCGCCGATGGACAGCCCGCCCTCGGCGGCCAGCCACACCGACCAGACCAGACCGACCGCCGACACCAGCGCGGTCAGACCCGCCAGCAGCCCGTGCGTGCGCGCGTCCCTGCGGTCCTGGCCGTCCACGGCGGCGTGCGCGGCGGTCAGCTCGACCAGCATCCGCGTCCTGAACAGGTCGCCGAGACCGAGCAGCCGCAGTTCCTTCGCCGCGTCCAGGCTCGCCAGCAGGTCCGCGTAGAACACCTCGCGCCGCTCGACCGGGGCGAGCGACCACATCACCTGCGCCCTGGCTCGGCTGAGCCGCAGGTGTGCGAGCAGCGCGGGTACCGCCGCGAGCAGCACGACCACCGCCATACCCGCGTTGGTCACGAGCAGGGTGCCGAGGAATCCGCCCATCGTCAGGGTTGCCGACGCGGCGCCGAACCCGTCGTCGACGAGCTGGCCAGGGCCGCTGCGCCCGGTCTGCTGGGCCAGCCGCAGCCGGTCGCGGAACCCGGGGTCCTCCAGCCGTGCCATCCCGGTCAGCCGGCTCATCGCCCGGTACAGCCGGTCCATCGTCAGCACCGCCACGGCCCGGTCCAGCCGCTGCTTCAGGTAGTGCGACCCCACCGGCAGCAGGCCGGTGAACAGTCCGGCCACCGCGAGGGCCACGGCCCACGGCAGCAGTGCCACCCACGCCCCGCCCGCGGCCAGTCCGTCCAGCAGCACCTTGGTCGACCAGGCCGTCACGATCGGGACGATGCCGCCGAGCAGGCACAGCAGCAGGTACAGCGGCGTGCCCGCCGGGGCGGCCAGCCGGGTCAGGCGGACCGCCCCGACCAGTAGCGCGAGCACCCGGCGGGCACCGAGGGAGGTGTTCACAGAGCGGCCGGCACCGGCAGGGCCGACATCTCCCACCCGCTGGCCAGCACGGTCTTGTCACCGTCGACCAGGCACAGCGAGGGGTAGCCCTTGGCGCCGAAGGCCTGGTGCACCAGGCCGCCGTCCTTCTCGACGATGACCTCGGCCACCTCGCCGAGCCGCACCACGAGGTCGGTGGTCTCGCCGAAGCCGTCGGCGGCGACCGCGATCACCCGGCCGTCGAACCGAGTGGCGTACTCGATGAACTGGGGCATCCGCTCCTTGCACGGTTCGCAGCCCGGTGAGAAGAAGCCGACGAGGACTCGGCCGTCGATGTCCGCGTCGGACACCCGTGCGCCGCTGACGGCGGTCGCGGCGAACGCGCCGACCTTGGCTCCCGCGGGCAGGACGATGTCCTCCTCGACACCGGCGGCCCGCTCCCGCATTTCGCGCAAGGTCTCGTTCTGTTCGCGCAGCCGCCGGATCATGCCGAAGCTGAGCAGCAGGTCGATCACGCACAGGATGCCGACGAGCACGACGGCGGCTGTCAGGAAGGGCATGGGAGAACTCCGTAGCAGAGGATGGGCTGGCTGGGGCACGGCGAGTGGTGACCGGTGCGCGCACCGATCACCACTCGCCGTGGCTGAATCAGGGCCCGCAGGTCCGGAAGACCACACAGGCACCGCACGTGCTGCCACACGAGGGGGTGTACTGGCAGCGCTTGCGGAAATCGCTGCGCTCACGGCAGTAGCAGTGCACGTACCACGGGTCGGGCGCGCAGGCCGCCGCTACGTCGGCCTTGGCCACGAACATGCTCAGCAGCTTGTCGCTGAGCTTCTCCACTGTGTTGCGCATGTGTCGCATTCCCCACTTCCTCCGCGCCGGACGGCGTCGGCAGCGCTCAACGTAGGAAGGGCAGGTACATGCAGGCGGACAAGGTGGATACACGCCCGCGTGTATCCGGCGTGCATCAACTGAGGTGTATCAAACGTGTGGTGATCGTCCGGCGGAGTTGAGGCAACCTCCGGGGCAGATCTCGCGTTCTCCAGCGAGACCACCAACGCAGAGGAGGTGTGCGTGTCATCGATCGAGTTCAGGATCCTGGGGAGGATCGAGGTGCACGCCGATGCCGGGACCGTTCCGCTGGGCTCGCTCAAGCAACGCACCCTCCTGGGCACGCTGCTGCTCAACCCCGGTCGGACCGTGCCGATACGCAGGCTGGTCCAGGCGCTGTGGGGCGACGAGCCGCCGCGGTCGGCGGTGGCCAACCTGCGCACCTACGCCAACCGGCTGCGGACCGTGCTGCCCGACCGCCCCGGTGGCGGGGACCTCATCGTCGGGCGCGCGGCGGGCTACGAACTCGCGTTGCGGCACGGTGAGCTGGACCTGCACGTGTTCACCGAACGCTCGGGCACGGGCCGGATGGCACTGTCCCGCGGTGATCACGCCGCGGCCGCGCGACACTTCGGCGAGGCGCTGTCGGCCTGCCGCGGCGCCGTGCTGGAGGACCTGGCCGACAGCGACGCCCTCGTCGGGATGATCGCGCCGGTCGAGGAACTGCGGCTGTCGGTGACCGAGGACTACCTGGAGGCCCGGCTCGGCCTCGGCGAGCACCGGGAGGCGATCGCCCCGCTGCGCGAGGTCGTCGCCGAGCACCCGCTGCGCGAGCGCCCGTGGGCGCACCTGATGACCGCGCTGTACCGGTCCGGCGATCCGGCGGGAGCACTGGCCGTCTACGCCGACTGCCGACGGGTGTTCGCCGACCACCTCGGCCTGGAGCCGTCGCCGGAACTGGCCAGGCTGCACCAGGCGGTGCTGGACCGCGACCCCCGCCTGGTCCCGGCCGCCGCCATCGCCGTCCGCCCCAGGGTGACGGAGACGGCTGCACCACGGGAACTCCCGGTGCGGAGCCGGTCGTTCGTCGGCCGCGCGGAGGCCGCGGACCGGCTGCACGCGCTGCTCGTCCAGCCGGAGCGGCTCGGACCCGCCGTGGCCGTGGTGCACGGCCCCTGCGGCATCGGCAAGAGCGCGCTGGTGCTGGAGGTGGCCCACCGGGTCGGGGCGTGGTTCCCCGGTGGGCAGCTCTACATCGACCTCGGCGCGGACGGTCCGGCCACAGGGGTGCCCCACCGGCTGCTGCGGCACCTTGGCGTTCCCACGCCGGCCGTCCCGTGGACGGTGGACGAGGCCGCCGCCGTCCTGCGCTCACACCTGGCCCACCGCGCGGTGCTGCTGGTGCTCGATGGCGCGACCGAGCCTGCTTCGCTGCGCGACCTGGTGCCCGCCGTGGGTTCCTGTGCCGTGCTGATCACCAGTCGCTCGCCGCTGATGCTGGAGGGCGCCGAACACGTCGCTCTCCGCCCACTGTCCGATCTGGACGGGCGGGAGCTGCTGGCGCGGCTGGCCGGGCAGGCTC
>JBDSAJ010000736.1:0-8931 GCA_039922235.1 Umezawaea sp. | reverse complement strand
GGCGGGGTCTCGGTGCGGTCGGCCTGCGCGGAGGTCATGCCGCTCCACGTACCCGCCGGAGGTCCGCGCCACTCCACCAACGCGCGACGGGCGCACAGGTCAGTCGACCTGCGCGCCCGTCACACATCGGGAAGTCAGCCCACGATCCGCCGGATCGTGTTGATCGGGCCGATCGAGTCGATCGACGCCGTCTTCACCGGCACGCCCTCGGTGGAGGCGTGCACAGCGGTGTTGCTGTCGACCACCATCGCCACGTGGCCCTGGTCGGCGTAGTAGATGACCAGGTCGCCCGGCTGCACCTCGCTGCGCGACACGGCCCTGCCGAGCGCGGCCTGCGCGTAGGTGGTGCGGCCGATGCTGATCCCGGCCGCCCGGTAGGAGGCCTGCATCAGGCTGGAGCAGTCCCACGAGTCCGGCCCGTTGGACCCGAACACGTAGGGGTCGCCGCGCTTCGACAGCGCGAAGTTCACCGCAGCCGCCGCGGCGCCGGAGGCGTTCACGGTGATCGGGGTGTTGGAGCTGCCCGCCGCGAGCGTGTTCTTGGTCGACGAGCTGAGGGAGTTGTAGGCGGCCTTGGCCTCCTTGACCTGCCCGTCGAGCGCCTCGGCCTTCTGGTCGATGTCCGTGAGGAGCTTCGCGGCGTCGTCCTTGGCCTTGCCCGCGCGGTCCGTGGCGTTCTTCGCGGAGGAACGGGCCTGGTCGGCCGTCGCCACCGCACCGGACAGCTTGCCCAGCGCCTCGTCGTTGTCAGCGGCCAGCACGCTGATCGCGGACATGCGGTTGAGGAAGTCCTGCTGCGAGTCGCTCACCAGCAACGCGGAGAGGTTGTTGAAGCGCGCTCCCTCGAACGACGCCTCGGTGAGCAGGTCGACCTGACCCCGGAACTGCTCCTCGGTCGCCTTCGCGGCGTTCTCCGAGTCGGCGGCCGTCGCGAGATCCGCGTTCGCCTTGCCAAGCTCGTCCTCGGCGACCTGCAGCGCTTCCTGCGCCTTGATGTGGTCGGCGTTGAGGACCTCGGCCTGGTGCGAGAGGTCGTTGTACTTCTGCAGAGCTTCGGACGCGGGGTCGGCCTGGGCGTAGGGCGCCGTGCCGAGGACCGCCGCGGCGACCGCTGTGGCCGCCATTGCTCCTTGGAACATCCGTTTGCGTGGTTGCGACGACACGTCGCGCAGCCTCCTTCGTCGGTACTTCCCACCTGTGCCACAGGGGCACTGTCACAGTCTGTGCGGCGGTGACCTGGCCGTTTAGCCCGGACGGGCTACTGCCTGGCGCGAAGTCTCGATCAGGTTACGGAACGTCCCCCTTCGAGTCCACTGTCGGGTTGCCCAACGCGCGAACGGCCCAGCGCGAGGGAGATCAAGACAAATTGGGGTGAACTGGTCAGGTGAGGTGTCAACCTGGACGGGGAGATGCCCGCGGTCACCGTCACCGACAGCGCCTGCCCGACCCGGACGTCGTGGCCCGCCCCGGACGCGGCCGAGCGGGAGTTCCGTTCCGTAACCACTGGTCCGCAGGGGTTCGAGGGGGGATGGCTTCCCCGTCCGCCGGACGTTCGCGGGACTCGACCTCGGCGACCTCGACCCGGCCGTCCACCTGGATCGGATGGGCGAGGTCGATCATGGGTCGGGGGAGCCGAAGCGCACGCCGTGGCACCCGAAAAGCGGGTTGGGGACCGTGAGATACATCATCGATGGCGGGTTCGCGGCTGCTGACTCACCGGCGACACCAACGTCCCGCACAAAGCAGGAGTCCGCCACGTCGATCCGCGATCCCGTCGGGAGCCTGCGGAACGTGCGACGGCCCCCAGCTCACCTGGGGGGTTGGGAGCCGGGGGCCGTGTACACGCCGGGTGCGGTCAGGGGGGTCGACAACACCGGGCACCCGAGAGTCTATGCGGTGAATTGGATTCGTGTACGCCAACCGCGCTGACAACCCCATGCGAATTTCCGATCCGGTCAACTTGCCATCGCGGCTGCAAACGTGCTCAGTGCTTCCCGGTCGGGTCGGCTCGTCTTGGTGATCAAGCTCGCGACGTGCTTCTCCACGGTCCTGGGGGAGATGTGCAGGCGCGCCGCGATGGCCTTGTTGCCCATCCTGTTGGCCAGCAACAGGAACACTTCGAACTCCCGAACAGTGACTCCGAGCACTCTCAGCTGGCGCGGCACCTGCTCGGTGCCCGTGCGCCGCTGCTGCACCGACGCGCCGACCTGGCGCAGCAGCCCGCGGCACGCGCTCGCGACCGGTGTCACCTGCGCCTGGTGGAAGTACTCCTCCGCGCCGCGCAGCCACGACACCGGGTCGCCCCAGCCGTCCGCGTGCGCCGCTTCGGCCACGAGCCGCAGCCCGAGGTGCCGGGCGACCGGGAACACGGAGGCGGCTTCCTGGGCGGCCCGCACGGCCTCGCCCGCCTCGGCTGCCCTGCCCTCCCGGCCGAGCAGCACGGCGTGCGCGAGTTCGGCGAACACCCGGTTCCACCGCATCCCGGCCGCGGCGGCGGTGGTGATCTCCCGGTAGTGCGGCCTTCCCGCCCGGCCCGCGAGCACGCCGAGCAGCAGGTGCAGCCCGTGGCGGCCCGCGAGGTGGAACGTGGTCGGGTTCTCCGCCTCGTACGCCAGCGCCTGCGCCAGTTCGCTCTCGGCGAGGTCGCGGTCCTCCTCCAGCAGCGCGCAGAACGTCCGCGCCAGGCCGAAGCACAGCGGCAGCTCCTGCGAGCCGCCGCCGGAGACCCCGCGGAACTCGGTGATGGCCTGCTCCATGCCCTGGCGGTCGAGCCGGTGCGCGGCCGAGGTCGCCTTGACCATCAGCAGGTACCGGGTCAGCGGCGTCATCTGGAGCCTGGTGGTGACCTGCGCCGTCCGGTCGATCAGATCCGCGGCCTCGTCGTAGCGGCCGACGAGCACCGCGTGCAGCGAGCGGATCGCGTCGACGTTGTAGGCGATGGTGATGGCGCCGACCCGCCGCGCCTCCTCACGGGTGCGGTCCAGCGAGGTCGTGGTGGCGTCGACCAGCCATTCGTTGCCCGCGATCCGGACCATCGCGTACACCTGCTGGATCGGCAGGTCGTACTCGTCGGCCAACTGCCTCGCCTGCTCGAAGCACGCGTTGGCCTCGGCGAGGTCGTTCTCGCGGGCGAGGATGCCCAGCAGCTGCCACGCCTCGCAGCCGACCAGCGGCAGCGGCACCCGCTTCGCGGCGTCCACGGCGCGGCGCGCGAGCACCGCGGCGGCGGCGATCCGGTCCGGGCTCTGGGTGTGCAGGGTCAGCGCCGCCGCGATGGCGTCCACCGGCGCGGTCTGCTCGTCCTCGGCGTGGTGGCCGAGCAGCGCGCGGGCGTCGGCGACCTGGGCCATGCCGATGTCCCACCGCCCGGCGATGTACGCGACCTTGGCGAGTTCGGTGTGCAGCGCGACCCGGCGGGCCTTGGCCAGCCCGGCCCCGGACAGCTCGGCGAGCGTGTCCGCGAGCCGCATCGCGGCCTCGAACTGGCCCGCCTCGCCCAGCGCGGGCAGCAGCGACTCCAGCACGTCCGCGCGGATGTCCGGGTCGACCCCGCTGGTGAGCAGCCGGTTCGCCTGGCCGAGCAGCGCGATCGCGGACCCCGGCGCGCCGCCCTTGAGCGCCCGACGTCCGGCCTCGGCCAGCAGCCTGCCCGCCTGAGCGTCCTCGCCCGCGTCCAGCCGCAGCGAAGCGACCAGCGCGCACCACTCGCCGGGGAGGTCGGGATAGGCGATCTGGATGGCATCGGCCGTGCGACCGGACATCTCGGCCCGGTCGCTGGGCGTGAGCTGCGCGCGCAGCGCCTCCGCGGTCAGCGGGTGGCGGAACGCGTACCAGTCCGGCGCGGGTTCGTCCGGCGTCACGAGCTGCGCCGCCACACCTGCGTGCAGGTGGCTCAGCAGCCCGCGGTGGTCCATGCCGGTCACCCGCTGCACGATCGACAGCGGGAACCGGTGGCCGAGCACGGCCGCCACCGACAACAGCTCGCGACCCTGCGGGCCGAGCCGGTCCGTGCGGTGCGCGATGCTGCGCACCAGCGCCGTCGGCACCTCGATGCGCAGCTCGCCGAGCACCCGCCAGCCGTCCGGTCCGGGCACCAGCAGACCGCTGTTCACCATGCCGTGCAGCAGTTCCTCGATGACGAACGGGTTCCCCGCGCTGTCCGCCCACAGCCGGTCCGCCACCTCGGCGGGCACCGCGTCCGGCTCGACCTCCAGGCAGGATGCGGCCATCCGGCGCACCTCGTCGCGGTCGAGCCGCGACAGTTCCAGCAGCACGCCCGCGTCCCGCCGCGCGGCCAGCGACACCACGTCCAGCGCGTTGCCGGGCTCGGCGCGGATGGTCACCAGCAGCACGACCGGCTGCTGGTGCAGGTTGTCGGCCAGGTACTCGATGACCGCCAGCGTCTCGGCGTCGGCGTCGTGCAGGTCCTCCAGCACCAGCAGGCACGCCTGCCGCTTGCCGACGATGGCCAGCAGCCGCAGCACCGCCTCGGCGAGCACGACCAGCGACTCGCCGTTGTGCTGGCCCTCGCCCCGACTCCACTCGGGGATGAGCCTGCCCAGCACCGGTTTGTACGGCCCGAGCTCCTCCTCGTCGGGGGCGTCGCCGCCGCGGAACAGCGACAGCAGCGCCTCCGACAGCGGGCGGAACGGGACCATCGGGCCGATCGTGCTGCCCCGGCCGCGCAGCACCCGCATCCCGCTGTCGAACGCGCGGCCCGCGGCCACCCGCGCCAGCCTCGACTTCCCGACACCCGCTTCGCCGACGAGGAATACGGCGGAACCGCGGCGGGCCCTGGAGTCCTCCAGTGCCCGCTCCAGCTCGTGGACTTCCTTGTCCCGGCCGACCACCACCGGCGCGCGGGTCTGCATGAGGGGGACCTTAGCGATCCCGCGGCTCTCGCCGGTTCCGCTATTGGAATGGCGAATGAGGGGCACCGGGCGGCCTGCACCCCCAGGGGGCAGGCCGCCCGGTCGTCGAGGCGGTCAGACCGGCAGCCCCGGAGCGCTGACCGTGGTGAACGTGGTTGCGCCGTACGCGAGGACGGCCATGCCCGCGGTCAGCGTGATGCCGGTCAGAATCCTGGTCCGCAGGCCCGCTCTGGTCATGCTGGACAGCGCCATCTCCCCGGCGGGGTTGGTCTCGTCGTTGTCGAGCGCCGGGACGTCGTTGTTCATGGCGTTCATCGGGATTCTCTCCTTGAGGGGGTTCGGTTTCTACCGTGGTTGCAGCAGGAGCACAGAGGGAACGTGATCCGCGAAGCCGAGGCGGAGCAGTCCGTAGCCGATCCCGGACAACCCGGTGAGCAGACCGGCGGAAGGGACTCCGCCGGGAGTTCCGCAGCGCGCTCCGTACTGCTGGAGCGCGCCGAGCACGAGGCCGGCCCGGCGGGTGCGCGCGGCGGCGGCCCGCTCGTGGCCGCGTTCCGCGAGCACCGTCAGCGCTTCCACCACGCCGAGTTCACCGTGGCACAGGCTGAGGTCACGCAGGGGTTCGTGCACCGCGAGCGCGTTGATGCACCGGTCGAGGTGCAGCGTGTACGCGTCCAGCGGCTGTTCGGGGTGGGCGACGTGCGCGAGCACGGCACCGGACAGGCCGGAGCACCAGCCGTGGTCGGCCTCGCCGACGGGCAGCAGCCGCTGCCGCAGGCTCCGGTCGGCGCGCAGCGCGGCCCGGCCGGACACCGCGTGCCGGATCTCGCCGCTCGTGGCGGCGTAGCGCAGCAGCGCCCAGCCGACACCGGCGGCGCCGCGGGCGAACCCGTCGCCGTCGGCGGCCCGGTCGGTCAGCCGGTCGGCGAAGCGGTGCGCCAGCTTGCCCGCCTGGGGCAGTCCGGTCTCGGCGTGCACGGCGCCCATCGCGGCCAGTCCGCCCGCGCAGCCCTCGACCACCGACGACGACTCGTCGTCGAGGTCCGAGGCCAGTTCCACCGAGGCTTCCAGCCAGCGGGGCAGGTCCGGGTCGTCGGGCAGGATCGTGGAGAGCCGGGCGAGCGCGTAGCTGATGCCGCCCAAGCCGTGGAAGCCGCCGCTGCCGACGGCGGGCGCCAGCGCGGGGTCGGCAGCCAGCGTTTCCAGCAGGTGGGGGATCGGCCGCAGGGCGTCGCGGGCGAACTCGGTGTACCGCTCCGCGCCGGTCAGCGCGCCGAGCTGGGCCAGGAACAGGGCGACACCGGTGTAGCCGTTGGACATGCCCGCGCCCATCGGCATGACGGTCCAGTGCCGGTCGTCCACCAGTTCCAGGCCGAGCCAGTTGACCCGGTTCCCCGCCACGGTGGCGTGCGCCAGCACCTCGTCGGCGATGCCGCAGGCCGCGGCCAGCAGCCGCGCCGGGTCCGGCACCCCCGCGGTGACCTGACCGGGCACCGCGTCGGCGCCCCGGTGCACGACCAGGCCGGAACGGCTGGCCAGTGACGCGGCGATCAGCCACTGCTGGTCGTGCCGGTCCACCTCGTCCACCCGCTCGACCTTGCGGCACGCGGCTTCCAGGCCGGAGATCGGCAGCAGGTCCGGGATCCGCTCGCCGGTCGACGTCCAGACGTCGCGGCTGCCGGGCCGCACGGTGAACAGCGGCACGTCGCCCGCCCACAGGTCGGCCAGCTCGTGCGGGACCAGCGCGCGCAGCAGCGCGTCCTCGCGGGCCTCGGTCCACAGCAGGTCCAGCGCCAGGTCGCGGTCGAGCGCGTCGCGGACCACCGAGGGGTGGGTCGTCTCGTCCAGCGCGGTCGCGTAGCAGCGGGTGGCGCGCGCGACGAACCGCACCGGCACGTCGGCGCAGCGCCGGAACAGGTCCAGCAGTTCGGCGCGGTGCGCGCAGACCGTGTCGTGGCCGACGCGGAACCCCGCCAGCAGCGCGCTCTGGTAGTCGCCCGGCTCGGCCTCCTCGCCGCCGAGGCGGGGCCGGTTGTGCGCTCCGGTGGCGGGCGCGGGCCGCCGGACCAGCCGCATGGTGTCGGTGCCGGGGTCCTCCCAGTCCACCGCCTGCGACGGGTAGGTGCGGTCGCGGTCGCCGCCGAGCCCGGACAGGTCGAACACGCCGTGGTCGCCGATCAGCATCTGCGGCAGCAGCGCCGTCCGGGTCACCGAGTTCGCCAGCGCGTTCGCCGCGGGGTCGGTGCTCGGCGCGGCCGTGAGCAGCGTCGGGTGGAACAGGGTCTCGATGTCGATCAGCACCGGCTGGTCGCCGCACGCGATCAGGTTCTCGTAGTGCATGTCCGTGCCGTCCACGGCGTAGACGAGGGCGAGCACCGCGCCGAGCCGGTGGTAGAACCGGCCGATCCCGCTGACCTCGGAGCACTCCTCGTGCTCGATGAACTCGACCCAGCCGTAGTCCTCGCCGCGCACGACCCGGACCTGGCGCAGGCCGAGGCGGGTGTGGCCGTCCAGCCAGTCCAGCATCTCGTTGAAGCGGACGTGCAGGTCGATCGTGCGGGGCTTGTAGACCAGCCGCGACCCGTCGGCGAACCGCAGCGTGCACACCGTGCGGCCGCGGCCGTGCGAGTCGCCGTTGCCGGACTCCACCGCGATGATCGCGCCGGGGTCGACGCCGTCGAGCAGTTCGGCCACGATCCGGGCGCGGTCGGCGGCGAACCGGTCGAGCATCTCGACGTGCGCTTCGGCGCCGTGCAGGCAGGTCTGGGCCAGCAGCCGGGCCAGCACAGGGTAGCGGTGCAGCAGGTCTGCCAGGTCGACGTGGTTCACGAAGTGGGCGAACCGCGCCGCGGGCGTCGCACCGACCAGGTCGCCGCGCTGCCGGGCCAGGTTCAGCTCCAGCACCAGCGTGCGGGCCGCGATCCGGACGAGCCTGGCCGTCAGCTGCTCGGTGAACGCGCTGTCCAGCCGCGGGTCGCCGCTCGCCGCGAGGGCCAGCGGCCGCAGCAGGCAGGCGAACGCCGTTGACCACGTGCCACCGGTGAAAGGAAAAGGAGTCGTGACTGTGTTGGTTTCCCTGATGGCCAGTTCCACGAACGCGGCCCACACCGGCCGCCCGGTGCGGACGGCCAGTTCACGGGTCGGTTCGGCGAGCAGCGCGTCGAGCGCGCCTTCGTCCAGGCCGGCGTCGTCCAGGCGCTGCGCGAACCACTCCGAGGTGTCGTGCGCCGCCCGCCACTCCGCCAGTCGCGGGCTCGTCCGACCACTCGGTGCGGGCGGCCGTTCCGCGAGGCGGAGGCCACCCGCCCACCAGGTGGTGGGCTGCTGCGCGGCGGGTGTCGGGGTCACGGGATAGACGGTGTCATTCGGGCCCCCATTCGACATGGGGGCTTAGCCCCCAGATTTCCACCGCGCACCCGTCGGTCGGTCGCGGCCCAGGTCAGCGGCGAATGTGGGGGTGCCGCACCCATGCCTGCGGCGGTCGCGCCCGGTGAGACTCGGCATCGCTTCTACCCGTCACTCACAAAGGCCGACGATGGAGCTCGAGAAGAAGAAGTTCACCGTCCTGGTCAGCAGCGTCGCCTCCGACTCGCACACCTGGAACCTGGTCTTCCTGCAGCTGCTGCTGGAAGAACTGGGCCACCACGTGGTGAACGTCGGCGCCTGCGTCCCGGACGACTTGCTGATCACGTCCTGCCGGGTGCACCGGCCGGACCTGGTCGTCATCAGCAGCGTCAACGGCCACGGCCACCACGACGGCGCCCACGTCATCGGCGCGCTGCGGTCGCAGCCGGACCTCGTCGGGGTCCCGGTCGTGATCGGCGGCAAGCTGGGCATCGCGGGTGTCGACAACGCCCGGCACACCGACGACCTGCTGCGGGCCGGTTTCGACGCCGTGTTCGACGACAGCGCCGGGGTCGCCCCGTTCCGCGAGTACGTCGGAGCCCTCGGTTCCCTGGCCGCGGTGACGGCGTGAGCAGGGGTGCGCACGACACGTCCACCGCCGTGGCGTTCGGTGACTTCGTCGCCGAGGCCGCCGCGTCCGGGCGACTGGTCGTGC
>JBDSAJ010000735.1:0-3834 GCA_039922235.1 Umezawaea sp. | reverse complement strand
GTCCGCCCAAAGGCACCTCTTTCCGTTTGTGTACCACTGTTGGCTCTTGACGAGTTATCCCGCGAATCCCTAGCGTCCATGTTGGGTTTGCGTTAACAACGCGCGCAATCGAACAGGATTCGACACGTCAGTTCGGGATTCGACGAACACTCGGTCGGGAGTCGACATGCGTTGCCAACCTCGGGTGCCCTCGGTGGGACACCGTTCCCTGCTCGCCCTCCTGTCCGTGCTGGCACTGGTGGTCGCCTGCCTCGGCGGAGCGGGGCCTGCCGCCGCCCTTCCCGGCGCACCCGCGGCCAACAGGGCCCACACCGTCACCTACGACGACTACTCCTTCCTGGTCGACGGCAAGCGCACCTACCTCTGGGCCGGGGAGTTCCACTACTACCGGCTGCCGAGCCCCGACCTGTGGCGGGACATCTTCCAGAAGATGCGGGCGGCGGGCTTCAACAGCACCTCGCTGTACTTCGACTGGGGCTACCACTCCCCGAGTCCGGGCGTGTACGACTTCACCGGCGTGCGGGACGTCGACCGGCTGCTGGACATCGCGGAGGAGGAAGGCCTCTACGTGATCGCCCGGCCCGGCCCGTACATCAACGCCGAGGTCGACGGCGGCGGCTTCCCGACGTGGCTGTCGACGAAGCCGGGCAACACCCGGTCGGCCGACCCGGTGTACCTCGCCTACTCCGACGAGTGGCAGACGGAGATCGACCGCGTCATCAAGCGGCACCAGATCACCGACGGCGGCGGCAGCGTCATCGCCTACCAGGTCGAGAACGAGTTCTACAACAACGACGCGGCGGGCCGCACGTACATCGCGCACATCCGGGACAAAGCACGCGCCGACGGGATCGCGGTCCCGTTGACCGGCAACAACAACGGGAAGTTCAACTCCGGCGTCGGCGCGCTGGACGTGGACGGGCCCGACTCGTACCCGCAGGGCTTCAACTGCTCGAACCCGACGAGCTGGCGCGGCGTCCCGGACATCAGCTACGCCAAGGTGCCCGGCAAGCCGTTGTTCTCGCCCGAGTTCCAGGGCGGGGCGTTCGACGCGTGGGGAGGTCCGGGCTACCCCAAGTGCGCGCAGCTGATCAACGACCAGTTCGCCAGCGTGTTCTCCAAGCAGAACATCGCCGTCGGCGCGACCGCCCAGAGCTTCTACATGCTCTACGGCGGCACGTCGTGGGGGTGGAACGCGATCCCGCAGAACTACACGTCCTACGACTACGGCGCGGCCATCACCGAGTCCCGGCAGTTCGACGCCAAGTACTACGAGGACAAGCTGATCGGCTACTTCACCCAGGCGGTCGCGCCGCTGACCAAGACCGACAAGGCCGCGAGCGCGCCGCTCACCGACGCGTCCCTGCTCGACACCGCGCGGACCAACCCGGACACCCGCACGCAGTTCCACACCTTGCGGCACACCGACTCCACGTCGAACGCCACCAGCACCACCTCGATCGCCCTGGACGTCGCCGGGGCCAACGGGAGCTACCCGACCGTGCCGCAGCAGAGCGGCACCGGCATCGTCCTCGACGGCCGCCAGTCGAAGATCGTCGTCGCGGGCTACGACCTCGGGCGGACGCGGATGCAGTACTCCACCTCGGAGATCATGACCCACGCCGCCATCGCGGGGCGGGACGTGGCCGTGCTCTACGGCGACAAGGGCCAGGCGGGCGAGACCGTGCTGCGCTACGCGGAGAAGCCGACGGTCGCCGTGCTCGGCGGCTCGGCCACCAGCACGTGGGACGCCGCCCGTGGCGACCTGCGGCTGAACTACACGCACGACGGGCTGACCAGGGTGCTCGTCACCGCCGCAGGCAAGCAGCCGCTCCTGCTGCTGCTCGGCGACAAGCAGACCGCCGCTACGTTCTGGCGGCAGGACACCGCGTCCGGCCCGGCGCTCGTGCGGGGCACGCACCTGGTGCGCACGGCCAAGTCCTCCGGCTCCGCGCTGGCGCTGACCGGTGACGTCGGCGACGACGGCTCGCTGGAGGTGTTCTCGTTGGCCAGGCAGGTGAGCTGGAACGGCAGGCGGGTGCCGACGCAGGTCACCAGCAGCGGCAGCCGTGCGGGCGTGCTGGGCCTGGCGGCCCCGGTCACGCTGCCCGCGCTGACCGGTTGGAAGCACCAGCAGGAGTCGCCGGAGAGCCGGGCCGACTTCGACGACTCCACCTGGCCGGTCGCCGACAAGATGACCACCAACAGCAAGACCACGCCGGGGACGTTGCCGGTGCTGTTCGCCGACGACTACGGCTTCCACACCGGCAACACCTGGTACCGCGGCAGGTTCACCAGCGACGGCAAGCAGACCGGCATCACCCTGTCGGCGCAGAGCGGCGGCTCGGCCGGGGCGTTCTCCGCGTGGCTCAACGGGACCTTCCTCGGCAGCTCCACCACTTCGGGGCACGCGTTCACGTTCCCGCCGGGCGCGCTCGTCGCGGGGGGCAACGTCCTGTCCGTCCTCACGGTGAACATGGGCCACAACGACGACTACACGCCGGGCAACGGCAACAAGGCCGCCAGGGGGCTGACCAGCGCCCGGCTGCTCGGCTCGCCGCTGACGTCGGTCACCTGGCGGCTGCAGGGCACCCGCGGCGGGGAGGACCCGCTCGACACCGTGCGCGGGCCGCTCAACACCGGCGGCCTCTACGGCGAGCGGGCGGGCTGGTCGCTGCCGAAGTTCCCGGACTCGTCGTGGAGCGGCACGACGTTGCCCGCCACCGATCCCACGCCCGGTGTGTCGTGGTACCGCACCAACGTGAAGCTCGACCTGCCGCGCGGCCAGGACACCTCGCTGGGCCTCACGATCACCGACGACCCGGCCCGCCAGTACCGCGCGCTGATCTTCGTCAACGGCTGGCAGATGGGGCAGTACGTCAACTACCTCGGCCCGCAGCACAGCTTCCCCATCCCCAACGGCGTCCTGGACCCGCGCGGGAACAACACGATCGCCATCGCGGTGTGGAACCTCGACGGCAGCACGGGCGGCCTCGGGGCGGTCTCGCTGACCAACTACGGCAGTTACGCCTCGCCGCTGTCGGTCGCGCGGAACTCGTCCCCGGCCTACCGCCGCGCGACGTACGCCATCCCCGCCGCTCCCAAGGCTTCGGTCTCGCTCGGCGTGCCGAACACCTTCGCGAGCGGGCAGCGGTTCACGGCCACCGCCACGGTCCGGGTGCCCGCCGGGGCGTCCGCGGCGCGGGACGTCACCGCGACGCTCGCCGCGCCGGAGGGCTGGACGGTCGGCCGCGTGTCACCCGCGTCGGTCGCCCACGTGGACGGCGGTAGGTCCGTGGTGTTCTCCTGGCCGGTGACCGCGCCGAGCGGGACACCGGCGCCCGCAGCACTGCGGGTGCGGGTGAACTTCGTCCAGCAGAACAGGAAGACGTCGGTGTCCGACTCGCGGATCCTCGCCGTGGCCCCGGCCGCGCCCCCGAGCGGGCAGGTGGAGGTGAGCGGGCTGCCCTTCCTGCTCTCCGCCAGCGGCTGGGGGCCGGTCGAGCGCGACACCAGCAACGGCGAGGCGGCGGCGGGTGACGGGAAACCCCTCACCATCGCGGGCACCGTCCACCCGAAGGGCCTCGGCGCGCACGCCGACAGCGACGTCCAGGTCTTCCTCGGCGGGAAGTGCTCGCGGTTCACCGCGCTGGTCGGCGTGGACGACGAGACGGGCGGCGCGGGCAGCGTCACCTTCAGCGTCGTGGTGGACGGCGTCCCGCTCACGACGACCCCGGTGCTCAGGGGGCGCCAGGCACCGGTGGCGATCGACCTGCCGATCACGGGTGACGTGCTGGACCTGGTGGTCGGGGACGGCGGTGACGGCAACGGGAA
>JBDSAJ010000734.1:0-15497 GCA_039922235.1 Umezawaea sp. | reverse complement strand
GTCACTTCGAGGTGGGCACCGTCAACGGCGCCGATGGCACGCTCGAGGGTGGCGTGACCGAGCTGGAGGGGTCGGGCGGACCAGTGGTCGCGGCTGGGCCGGTGGTCGCGGCCGGACCGGGCTGCGGGTACGACGTCACGGTCGGGATGGACACCGCGAACGGCACCCCGCCGATCTCGCGGCAGTTGCCCCGGTTGTCGTGGTCGACCTTCGGCTTCGGGTACCTGTTGTCGTCGCGGTAGTCCGAGCCGTCGCGTTCGCAGCCGTAGAACGACGACTCCAGGGGACGACCTTCCCCGTCGTACAGGTAGACGTCGGTGAGGGCCTTGCCGTCCTTGTCGAACACGTAGATGTTGCTCGGCAGGACGGGCGACTGCGGGACGTACGACGACGGCGAGTAGCTGTTGCCGTACCGGGCGTTCGGGATGACCGCGCCCAGGATGAACAGCAGCGTCCCCGCGGCCAGCGCGGCGGCGGGCAGGCTCACCCACAGCCAGCGGCGGTCCTTCTTGGCCCTGGGACCGGACAGCAGCGCGAGTGCCGCCAGCACCAGCCCGAACACGAGGAAGATCGCGTCGCCGTCGATGATCACGCCGGCGAGGACGATCAGCACGGCCCGTGCCAGCCACCACGCGGGTTGCAGCGACCTGAAGTAGGTGATCCCCTTGCCGGTAGGACCCTGCTCTGCCTGTTCGATGGCCGACTTCACGGCGATCGTCTCCGGCAGCGCGCGCACCTGGTCGATGAGTTCGGGCTTGCGGACGAGCAGGACGATCGCCCAGACGACGAAGACGGCCACGAGCAGTCCCAGCGGGAAGCCGTCGCGGCCGCCGATGCCCATGCCGAACGCCGCCGCCGTACCCGCCACCAGCGCCCAGAAAGCGAACCTCGCGGCGAAGACCGGCTTGGCCTCCACGGTGGCCACGGCCTGCTTCGCGGGCGGGTAGCCAGCCGCCACGCGCAGTTCGTGCGCGTAGACCTCCGGGGTGCCCAGCCTCGTGGTGAGCGCCTCGGTGGAGAAGTCCTCGCCCAGTTCGTCGGCCACCTCGACCACGTGTGCGCCCGCGTCGTCCATGATCTCGGAGATCTCGACGTCCGGCAGATCGGCGAGCGCGGCGCGCATCCGGTCCAGGTACTCCTGGACCTCGGCGCGAGTGTGCGTGCTGCTCATGCGACCACCCCTAGCAGGTCGTCCAGCGTGTGGGCGAACGACCGCCATGTCCTTCCCGACTCGGCAAGGCGTTCCCGCCCCGGCTCGTTGAGGCTGTAGTACTTGCGGTGCGGGCCCTCTTCACTCGGCACTACGTACGAGGTGAGCAGACCAGCGTTGTAGAGCCTGCGCAGGGTCCCGTAGACGGAGGCGTCCCCCACCTCGTCCAGACCGCCCGCACGCAGTCTCCGCAGCACGTCGTAGCCGTACCCGTCTTCCTTGCGGAGCACCGCAAGAACGGCGAGGTCCAGCACCCCCTTCAACAACTGACTTGTGTCCATGGCGCTCCCCGGTGATGTGCCGTGGACAGTACTACGGATAGCGCAGTAGTGTCCACGGCAGAGCACCGGACCGGGCGAGCAGTTGCGTCAGCGGGGTTTCGGCTGGCAGACGGGGCAGGAGAAGGACGAGCGATTCATGAACGGCTCGCGCACGATCGTCGTGCCGCAGCGCTGGCACGGCTGGTGCTCCTGGCCGTAGGCGGCCAGCGAGCGGTCGAAGTAGCCGGACTCGCCGTTGACGTTGACGTAGAGCGCGTCGAACGACGTCCCGCCCTGTCGCAGGGCCTCGGCCATCACCTCACGGGCGTGGCCGAGCAGCCTGCGGACCTGCGGACCGGTGAGCCGGTCACCACCGCGTTCCCCGTGGATGCCGGCCCTCCAGAGCGACTCGTCGGCGTAGATGTTGCCGACGCCGGAGACGAGGGTCTGGTCCAGCAGGGCGCGCTTGATCTCCGTGCGCTTGGACCGGAGGGCCTTGACGGCCGCGTCCGCGTCGAAGCGGGGATCCATCGGGTCGCGCGCGATGTGGGCGACCGGCTCGGGGAGCCTGGTGCCGTCGACCTCGACGATGTCGGACAGGGCGAGGCCGCCGAACGTGCGCTGGTCGATGAACCGCAGCTCAGGGCCCTCGTCCTGGAAGGTGATCCGGACCCTCAAGTGCTTCTCGTCCGGGGTGCCCGATGGCTGGACGAGCATCTGGCCGCTCATGCCGAGGTGGGCGAGCATCGCTTCGCCGTCCGTCGTGCCGGGGCCGTCGAGGTCGACCCAGAGGTACTTGCCGCGCCTGCGGGCGGCGAGCATCGTCTGGCCGGAAAGGCGCGCGGAAAAATCCGCCGCACCGGGGAGGTGGCGGCGGATTGCTCGCGGGTGCAGCACTTCTACGGCCGAGATGACCCGGCCGGAGACGTGAGCGTCCAGGCCGCGGCGAACGACCTCTACTTCAGGGAGTTCGGGCACGGCCTAGTCAACCAGGACGGTTTTCAGGCGTCAGCCTGGGTGCCCTCGGTGGCCTCAGCCGCGCGGGCGGCTGCCTCGCGCTGCTCCAGGGCCTCAAGGTCTTCGTACGCGGCGGCCTGCGGCTTGGTGGGCTTGAGCATCCACCCGCCTGCCTGGGCGGTGTCGCGGACGAGCACCAGCCCCTGGATCCCTCCGCTGCGTGAAGCGCTCAGCGGGCGCGTGGAGCGAGTGATGGAGCGGGCGCGTCGGTTCGTGCGGACGTTGGTGGCGTACATCGCGTCAGACTTCCTCGGTGGGTGAGGTCTCGGATGAAGCCGAGTTTCCTGCAGCATGGCCGTTCTCGGTCGCGCCCGCTTCTTGATCAGCGCTGACCTGCTCCGACAGCACACGGTAGGCGGCCGCGGCCGCCTTCTGCTCGGCTTCCTTCTTCGTACGACCCTCGCCTGAGCCATAGGAGTTGCTCGCCACGACCACGGTCGCGGTGAATTCCTTGCGGTGATCCGGACCCTGGTCGTCCACCCGGTACTCGGGCACTCCAAGGCCTGCTGAGGCGGTGAGTTCCTGAAGACTGGTCTTCCAGTCGAGGCCTGCGCCACGCAACGGCGCCTCGGCCAGCAACGGGTCGAACAGCTTGTGCACAAGTTTGCGAGTGGTGTCGATACCGTATTCCAGGTACACCGCGCCGATGACGGCTTCGAGGCCGTCGGCGAGAATACTCGCCTTGTCCCTGCCGCCGGTCAGCTCTTCCCCGCGACCGAGGAGCAGGTAGCCGCCCAGTCCGTCCTCGCCCAGCGTTCGGGCGACACCTGCCAGTGCGTGCATGTTGACCACGCTGGCGCGGAGCTTGGCGAGCTGCCCCTCGGGCAGATCGGGGTGGGTGTTGTAGAGGTGGTCGGTGACGATGAGCCCGAGGACTGCGTCGCCCAAGAACTCAAGCCGTTCGTTCGGCGGCAAGCCGCCGTTCTCGTAGGCATAGGACCGATGTGTCAAGGAGAGCACGAGGAGCTCGGCGTCCAGTTGGACGCCGAGCGCTTCGAGCAACGGGGCGCGATCGGCGGACCGATCACGCGACGACCTACCCCCCACGGTTCGCCGCTACCTTCGCCAGGAGACTCAGGCCGGCTGAACAACCTGGCGGCCGTCGTACTGGCCGCAGGTCGGGCAGGCGATGTGCTGGGGCTTGGGGGCGCGGCACGCCTTGTTCGAGCACGCCACCAAGTGCACGGCACTGGTCTTCCACTGGGCGCGGCGCGAGCGCGTGTTCGAGCGCGACATCTTCCGCTTCGGGACGGCCACGACTAGTTCTCCTCCGAGTTATCACGATTCCCGCCGAACCGCTCCTGCAATGCGGCCCAACGAGGATCCATCGTCTCATGCCCGTGGTCGGGCCCAAGCTCCGCCAGCTTGCCACCGCAGTCGACGCACAGCCCAGGGCAGTCCGGCGAACACAGCGGCACCTGCGGCAGCGCGAGCACGACGGCATCCCGCACCACAGGTTCGAGGTCGATCAGATCATCGGAGATCCGGCTGACCTCGTCCTCATCAGTGGTCTCATCCGTGGCGCTGTCCGGGTACGCGAACAACTCCATCAGCTTGATCTCGACGTGGTCGGCGATCGGGTCGAGGCAGCGCGAGCACTCCCCCTCCACATCCGTGATCGCCGTGCCGGAGATCAGCACGCCTTCCACCACGGACTCCGCCAACAAGTCGAGGTCGACCGCCCCGCCATCCGGAACCGCGATCACGCCGAGCAGGCCAAGACCCGCTGCGGGAACCGACCGCTGGTAAGCGCGGCTAGAGCCCGCTCTACGACCGATGTCCCTGGTGTCGATTACCCAGGGCCCGGTTGCTGTGGGACGCGCGGAGGCGTGACGATGCTCAGACATGATGTGTTGGTTTCGCTGTCGGGGGACCTACCACGGCCAGCCGCTCCAGGGTACGCGACGAGTGGGCCGTGAGTGAAATCGCCAGGTGAGTCAGTCGTCTCAGTCGTGGTAGTCGAACGGCGCCGAGGCGCTCACGACGGCCGGGCCCCGCAGGTGCGAGCGCCCCTTGCCGACGCTGCGCAGCGTGTGCGCCAGCAGGTCCTCGAAGTCCGCGAGCTTGCCGTCGACGTACGCGTCGCACTCGTTGCGCAGCCGGATGGCCTCCGACTGGGCCGCGTCGAGCACCCGAGCCGACTCCGCGTGCGCGGCGGCCACGACCTCCGTCTGGTCGACCAGCCGGACCTGCTCCGACCGCCCTTCCTCGACGGCGCGCTCGTAGCTCGCCCGACCGGCCTGCACCATCCGGTCGGCCTCGGAGTGCGCCCGGCCCACCAGGTCGTCGTACTCCTGGCGACCGGCCGCGACGGTCCGCTCGGCCTGGTTCTCGGCCTCCACGACCATGCGCTCCGCACGGGCGCGCGCCTCAGCGAGCATCCGCTCCGCCTCGGAGTGCGCCTCCGACAGCATCCGCTCGGCGTCCGAACGCGCCTTGCTGACACCCGTCTCGGCCTCGTGCGCTGCCTTGCCGACCAGCTCTTCCTTGTGGTCGAGCACGTCCTGCGCGTCGTCCAGTTCGGCGGGGATGGAGTCACGAACGTCGTCGAGGAGTTCGAGGACGTCGCCACGCGGCACGACGCACCCGGAGGTCATCGGCACTCCACGCGCTTCCTCGACGATCGTGACCAGTTCGTCGAGGGCCTCGAACACCCGGTACACGTCACTCTCCTCGCAACACAACGTCCAGTACCGGACCAGTTTGCCCTGTCGGCCGCGCGGGGGTGGGGAGATCGGCAGGGCGTGTCCGGTTTTCCCGTGCGACGTGGACTCGCGCGGTGGCGCCGGGCGGCCGGGGTGGCAGGCTGGAACGCCGGGGTCAGGATGGCGTTGACCGAGAGTGACGGGTGGGTGCATGGAGTTCACGATCAGGGTCGCCAGTGCGGGTGACGTGCAGGCGATCGTGGCGTTGTTGGCCGACGACCCGCTGGGGGCGGCACGGGAGTCACCCGGCGATCCGGCCTACCTGGCGGCGTTCGAGGAGATCGCGGCCGACCCGCGCCAGGTGCTGGCGGTGGCGGAGGTGTCCGGCGAGGTCGTGGGGACGTTGCAGCTCACCTGCACGCCGGGGTTGTCGCGGAAGGGGATGACCCGCGCGACGATCGAGGCGGTCCGGGTGCGGGCCGACCAGCGCGGGCAGCGGCTGGGCGAGCAGTTGGTGCGGTGGGCGGTCGACGAGGCGCGACGGCGCGGGTGCGGGCTGGTGCAGCTGACCACCGACGCCTCGCGGGTGGACGCGCACCGGTTCTACGAGCGGCTGGGGTTCGCGGCTTCGCACGTGGGGATGAAGCTGGCCTTGTGAGGCCGTCCCACCCCCGGTCGTCCGCTCACGACCGGGGGTGGGACCCCTGCGCAGGTCAGCGGCGTTCTTCGAGGCGAAGCATGAGGCGGCGCTCGATGGTTGGCGGCAGGAGGGTGGAGACGTCGCCGCCGTAGGTGGCCACGTCCTTCACCAGGCTGCTCGCCAGGTAGCTGTAGATGGGGTTGGTGGGCATGAAGAGCGTGTCCACGCCGCTGAGCTGGTTGTTCATCTGCGCCATCTGCAGTTCGTAGTCGTAGTCGCTGACCGCGCGCAGGCCCTTCACGATGGCCTTGATGTCGTGCTCCCGGCAGTAGTCGACCAGCAGGCCGTGCCACGAGTCGATGCGGACGTTCGGCCACTGCGCGGTGACCTCGGCGAGCATGTCGGTGCGTTCCTCGACCGAGAACAAGGTCTTCTTGTTCTTGTTGATGAGCACAGCGACGACGACCTCGTCGAAGAGCTTCGCCGCTCTGCCGATGATGTCCAGGTGTCCGTTGGTGACCGGGTCGTAGGAGCCGGGGCACACGGCACGCGTCATGGTTTTGGACGGTAGCACCCGATCGGATGCGGCCAGGGGGGTCCGTGGCCCTGATCACCCCGTTGGGGACCCGTGTTCTGCCCAGTGCAGGGTGGTGTCGCCGTATCGCTTGTCCCGCAAGGATTGCACCGGGACCGGCCAGAGCGGGCCCTGGCTGCGGGACGCGCGCTCCACGATCAGGAGCGTGCCGGGGGCGGTCCAGCCGTTGGCGACCAGTGCGTCCAGGACCTTGTTGAGCTGGGTGTCGGTGACGTCGTACGGGGGGTCGGCGAAGACCAGGTCGAACGGTTCGTCCGCGCTGGTCGCCACCACGGACTCGGCCGGGCGGCCGATGATCGTGATGTCGGCGAAGCCCAGGTGGCGGGCGTTGGCGCGGAGCACGTCGGCGGCCCTGCGGTCGGCTTCCACGAAGGTGGCCGCCCGTGCGCCGCGGGACAGCGCTTCGAAGCCGAGCGCCCCGGAACCGGCGTAGAGGTCCAGCACCCGGAGGCCGTCCAGGTCGAGCACGACCTCCAGTGCGCTGAACATCGCCTCGCGCACGCGGTCGGAAGTAGGCCTGGTCACCTTCGGTGGTACTTGCAGGCGGCGGCCGCCCGCCGTGCCCGCCACGATCCTCGTCACCGGGTCATCGTCCCAGGTGTGCTCCGCCGTTCACCGGCACCACCTGTCCGGTGACGTGGCCCGCTTCGGGTGAGGTGAGGAAGCCCACGACGGCGGCGATGTCGGCCGGGGTGCCCGCGCGGCCGGTCGCGGTCTGGCCGATGAGGGTGGCGCGGCGGGTGGCGCTCATGGCGTCGCCGAAGAACTCGGTGTCCTCGACGTAGCCGGGTGAGACGACGTTGGCGGTGATCCCGCGCGGGCCGAGCGAGGACGCCAGGTCGGCGGTCCACGCCTCGACGGCGGCCTTCGCGGCGCCGTAGCTGCCGCCGCCGCGCCTGCCCGCGATGGAGCCGAGGGTGACGATCCGGGCCTGGTCCGCCAGCCGGGGTTGCAGGGCGGTGGTGACGAGGACGGCGCTGACGACGTTCGACTCGTAGTTGGCCAGCCACGTCTCGCGCACGCCCGCCAGCGTGGACGAGTCGCCGCCCAGCGCTCCGCCCGCGTTGTTGACCAGTACGTCCACCGTCTCCGGCAGGTCGGCCAGCGCCTCCTCCACGGCGTCGGGATCGGTCGCGTCGAACGCCACCCCCCTTACACCGGGCACCTGCGCGAGGACGTCGGCCCGCCGCCCGGTGATCACCACGTCCAGGCCCCTGGCGACCAGGTCCAGCGCGATGGCGCGACCGATGCCCGTGCCACCACCCGTGACTACCGCGGTTCGAGTCATGATCCGAAGCCTAGCCAAGCCCCGACGGAGTGGATCTCAGGCAAGAGCCTGCCACCAGCCGTCGACCGTCGGCGGATCGTTCACGTCCACGCGCTCGCCCGGCTTCGGCACGGCCAGCTTGATGTCGTGCGCCTTGGTCTCGCGCCAGACCCGGTCGACGGGCTCGGACCAGTCGTGCACGGACAGGTTGAACGTCGCCCAGTGCACCGGGATCAGCAGGCCGCCGTTGAGGGCGAGGTGGGCGCGGACGCCTTCCTCGGGCGTCATGTGGATGTCCGCCCAGGCGACGCTGTACGCGCCGATCTGCACCAGGGTCGCGTCGAACGGCCCGTGCTGCGCGCCGATGTCGGCGTACCCGTCGAAGTAGCCGGTGTCACCGCTGTAGAACACGCGGTGCTCGGGGCCCGCGACGACCCAGGAGGCCCACAGCGTGTTGTCGCGCTTGAGCCCGCGGCCGGAGAAGTGCTGCGCGGCGGTGGCCGTCAGCTTGATGCCCGCGACCTCGTGGGTCTCGTCCCAGTCCAGCTCGACGATCCGCGACTCGGGGACGTTCCAGCGGCGCAGGTGGGCGCCGATGCCGAGCGGCACGACGAACGGGGCGGTCTCCGACGCGGTCAGCGCGCGCACGGTCGGCAGGTCGAGGTGGTCGTAGTGGTCGTGCGAGATGACGATGGCGTCGATCGGGGGCAGGTCTGCCAGCTCGTGCGGCACGGGGTGCAGGCGCTTGGGGCCGATCAGCTCCGACGGCGAGCAGCGGTCGCTCCAGATCGGGTCGAGCAGCACGCGGGCGCCGTCGATCTCGACCAGCGAGGACGCGTGGCCGTACCAGGTGATGTGCAGGCCCTCGGCGCTCGTCGGGGCGGACGGCGGGCCGACGAGCGGGACCGGGCCGGACGGCTTGCGGCGGCCGCCGCCGAACAGGAAGTCGCGGAAGACGCCCGCGGTCTCGGCGTCCGGTGTGGTGTTGGTCTTCTTGACGTTGTGGAACGTGCCGTCGCGGAACCGCGGCGACCGCGACAGCAGCGCGGGGTCGGGCTTGCCGCCCAACGCCGCGGGCACGCCGCGCACCGCCCAGCCGAGCCCAGCCGCCGCCAACCCGAGCATCGCACCCGTGGTCTTCTTCATGGCACCTCCACCGTTCCGCCAGGCCATCGTCACACTTGTCAGGCCTCAGAGCTTGTCGGCGACCAGTACGGTCCGGTGACCGAGCCGCGCCGTCAGCTCAAGGACGAACTCGGGGCGCAGCGGCGGCCAGTTCCAGAAGGTCAGTCCCAGCGCGCCGAAGCCCCACGGTGGTTCCCAACGCCAGCCGTTCGGATCCAGTTCCCTGGTGCAGATGGGGCACGGCCGGGTGCCGTCCGCACCGTGCTGCCACTCCTCGAACGCGTCGGCGATCCGGTCGAGGTCGATCTCGGCTTCGCAGTGCGGGCAGTACACGGCCTGATCAGGCGCTTTGGCGTAGTAGACGGCACGGCCGACCTCCACGCGCAGCCCGTTCCAGGCCAACGTGCGCAGCTCCTCGTCGCCGGTCACGACGGCGCGGTCGAAGTGCGGGCCGGGCGCGTGACCGATCCCACAGGCGCAGTTGGTGCGCTCCTTCACGACGACGCCGATCTCGACCAGCCAGTCGACCACCTCTTGGGCCAGGTGCGGGGCCTCCTGCTCGGTCGCTTCGATGTCAGCGATCGTCTGGTAGCGGTCGTCCATGTCCGCGAGGTTCTCACAGCATCAGCACAACTTGGTCAACTGCGCCAAACGATCACGGCTGGCACCGACCGGCAGGCGGCGCAGCTTGCGGCGCGCGCGACCCCCGTACTGCTGCACCAGCCGCTCCGCCGACGGCAGCCGCACCGGCTTCGGCGCGGCGCGCAGATGTGTTGCCATGCCCAGGTTCTCGCCGAACCCGGCGAGCGCGCGGGCCTGGTCCGGAGTGGCCCCGCCGAGCACCGCGCCGATGCGGCAGGCGGCCGCGAGGACGGCCGTCTTGAGCTTCCCGATCCGCAGGTATTCCGCTGGGGCGTGCGGGGAATCATCGGCCAGCACGAGCGCCAGTTCCGCGCCGCGACTGGCCTGCACGCCCGCGTCGGCCTGGATGCGGGTCGCCTCGGCGACCTGGTCGGCGGAAGCGCCGCGGTCGCGGCACTCGTCGATGAGGCCGAAGCCGCGGAAGTAGAGGGAGTTGGCCGCGACGATCGCCCGTTCGGCGCCGAACCGGCGGTGCACGGCGACGCGGCCGGGCCGCACGTCGTCGTGGCCCATCAGGCCTTCGTGCACGAGGCTGCCGACGTGGACGCACTCCACGCCGATCGCGGCGGGCAGCACGCGGTGCAGGTCGCCGCCGACGGCGAGCGCCGCGCGCAGCACCAGCAGCGATCGGAGCAGCGGGCCGACGGGGATGAGGGCGTAGCGGTCGACCGCGTCGAGCGCGTGGGAGGAGTCGGGCCAGCGGGCGGCGAACTCGGCGCGCAGCAGGTCGCGCAGGTCGTCGTCGTCCGGGCTGAGGGGCGGGACGCGGAGGGCGGCTTCGTCCAACACGGGCTCCTAGGGGTGGGGAGCACTCCATGCTGACGGCCGCGCACCCCGGTTCCCCGGCACGTGACCCGGACGGTGGAGCGACGCCACACGCCTGGAGCAGCCGAGCGGGTGCCCTCCGTCGCACTGGAAGGCACCCGCTCGGGTCCGGTTGCTGCAAGACGATCAGGATGCACAGCCCGCACTGCCATGCCGGGCTTGGCAGCCGTCACCGGCGGATGCCCTCCAGCTCATCGGAGACCACCCGCCTGAGACCGGCTACTGCAGGACGATCAGCAAATCCCCGCCCTCGACCTGCTGCACGGCGCGAACCGCGAGCCGGGCCACCGTGCCCGCCTTGGCGGCGGTGATCGAGGCCTCCATCTTCATCGCCTCGATGGTCGCGACGGTCTGGCCCGCCTCGACGGTGTCGCCCTCGGCGACCGACGGCGTGACGACACCGGCGAACGGCGCGGCCACGTGGTTCTGGTTGCCGCGCTCGGCCTTCTCCGCGGCCGGGATCTCCGCGTCGATGGACCGGTCGCGCACCGAGATCGGCCGCAGCTGGCCGTTCAGCGTGGCCATGACCGTGCGCATCCCGCGCTCGTCCGCCTCACCGATGGCCTCCAGGCCGATCAGCAGCCGCACACCGGGCTCCAGGTCGACCGAGTACTCCTCGCCCGGCTTGAGGCCGTAGAAGAAGTCCTTGCTGCGCAGGACGCTCGTGTCGCCGTACGCCTCGCGGTGGGCGAGGTACTCCTTGGTCGGCGCCGGGAACAGCAGCCGGTTCAGGGTGGCGCGGCGGTCGTCCGCGAGCCCCGCCTGGTCCTCATCGGACAGCTCCTCGACGCCCTTGGGCGCGGAACGGCCCTTCAGCGCCTTGGTGCGGAACGGCTCCGGCCAGCCGCCGGGCGGGTCGCCCAGCTCGCCGTGCAGGAAGCCGATCACCGAGGCCGGGATGTCGAACCTGCCGGGGTCCGCCTCGAACTCGGCGGGCGTGACACCCGCGCCGACGAGGTGCAGCGCGAGGTCGCCGACGACCTTGGACGACGGCGTCACCTTCACCAGGTGGCCGAGCATCCGGTCGGCCGCCGCGTACACGGCCTCGATGTCCTCGAACCGCTGGCCGAGGCCGAGCGCGACGGCCTGGGTGCGCAGGTTCGAGAGCTGGCCGCCGGGGATCTCGTGCTTGTAGACGCGGCCGGTCGGCGCGGGCAGGCCCGACTCGAACGGCGCGTAGACCCGCCGGGTCGCCTCCCAGTACGGCTCCAGGTCGCACACGGCCTCCAGGTCGAGCCCGGTGGCGTGCTCGGTGTGGTCGGTCGCGGCGACGATCGACGACAGCGCGGGCTGCGACGTCGTGCCCGCCATCGACGCCGAAGCGCCGTCCACCGCGTCCACCCCGGCCTGGATCGCGGCCAGGTACGTGGCGAGCTGACCGCCCGCGGTGTCGTGGGTGTGCAGGTGGACCGGGAGGTCGAACTCCTTGCGCAGCGCGGTGATCAGCCGGAACGCGGCGGGCGCGCGGAGCAGCCCGGCCATGTCCTTGACGCACAGCACGTGCGCGCCCGCGCCGACGATCTGCTCGGCCAGCTTGAGGTAGTAGTCGAGCGTGTAGAGCCGCTCGTCCGGGTCGGACAGGTCCGAGGTGTAGCAGAGCGCCACCTCGGCGAGTGCCGTGCCGGTCTCGCGCACGGCCTCGATCGCGGGCCGCATCTGCTCCACGTCGTTGAGCGCGTCGAAGATCCGGAAGATGTCGATGCCGGTCTTCGTGGCCTCCTGCACGAACGCCGACGTGACCGCCGCCGGGTACGGCGTGTAGCCGACGGTGTTGCGGCCGCGCAGCAGCATCTGCAGGTTGATGTTCGGCACGGCTTCCCGCAGCTGCGCGAGCCGTTCCCACGGGTCCTCGGTGAGGAACCGCAGCGCCACGTCGTAGGTCGCGCCGCCCCACGCCTCCAGCGACAGGAGTTCCGGGGTCAGCCGGGCCACGTGCGGGGCCACGGCGAGCAGGTCCTTGGTGCGCACCCGCGTCGCGAGCAGCGACTGGTGCGCGTCGCGGAACGTCGTGTCCGTGACGCCGACCGCGCGGCTGTTCCGCAGCCACGCCGCGAAGCCCTCCGGCCCCAGCTCGGCGAGCCGCTGCTTCGACCCCGGTGACGGCTCGGCGTTCAGGTCGACGACCGGCAGCTTGTCGCGCGGGTCGATGGTCGACGGGCGCTCGCCGTTCGGCTTGTTCACCGTCACGTCGGCCAGGTAGGTCAGGATCCTGGTGCCGCGGTCGGCGGAGTGCCGGGCGGTCAGCAGGTGCGGACGGCGTTCGATGAACGACGTCGTGACGCGGCCCTCGTAGAAGTCCGGGTCGTCCAGCACCGCCTGGAGGAACGGGATGTTCGTGGAGACGCCGCGGATGCGGAACTCCGCGACCGCGCGGCGGGAGCGGGCCACCGCGGCGGCGAACGTCCGGCCGCGGCAGGTGAGCTTGACCAGCATCGAGTCGAAGTGGGCGCCGATGGCCGTGCCCGCGCCGATCGTGCCACCGTCCAGCCGGATGCCGGAGCCGCCGGGCGAGCGGTACGCGCTGATCACGCCGGTGTCCGGGCGGAAGCCGTTGGCCGGGTCCTCGGTCGTGATGCGGCACTGGAGCGCCGCGCCGCGCAGCTGCACGGTCTCCTGGCTCAGGCCGAGGTCGGCGAGCGTGGAGCCGCTCGCGATGAGCATCTGCGACTGGACCAGGTCGACGTCGGTCACCTCCTCGGTGACCGTGTGCTCGACCTGGATGCGCGGGTTCATCTCGATGAAGACGTAGTTGCCGTTCGGGTCCAGCAGGAACTCGACGGTGCCCGCGTTGCGGTAGCCGATGTGCCGGGCGAACGCGACGGCGTGGGCGCACATCCGGTCGCGGATCTCCGGCGCCAGGTTCGGCGCGGGCGCGATCTCGATGACCTTCTGGTGGCGCCGCTGCACCGAGCAGTCCCGCTCGAACAGGTGGATCACGTTGCCCTCGCCGTCGGCGAGGATCTGCACCTCGATGTGGCGGGGCTCGACCACGGCCTGCTCGATGAACATGGTCGGGTCGCCGAACGCCGACTCGGCCTCGCGCATGGCCGCTTCGAGCGACTCGCGCAGCGTGGACGGGTCCTCGACGCGCCGCATGCCACGACCACCGCCACCGGCCACGGCCTTCACGAACACCGGGAAGTTGATCCCCTCGGCGGCGGCCAGCAGCTCGTCCAGGTCGGCCGACGGAGCGGACGACTCCAGCACCGGCAGCCCGGCCTCGCGGGCGGCCGCGATCGCGCGCGCCTTGTTGCCGGTCAGCTCCAGCACCTCGGTCGGCGGGCCGACGAACGTGATGCCCGCCTCCTGGCACGCCTGCGACAGCTCCGGGTTCTCCGACAGGAAGCCGTAGCCGGGGTAGACCGCGTCGGCCCCCGCCTTGCGGGCGGCCTTGATGATCTCCTCGACGGACAGGTAGGCGCGGACCGGGTGGCCAGGGTCACCGATCTCGTAGGACTCGTCGGCCTTCAACCGGTGCAGCGAGTTCCGGTCCTCGTGGGGGAAGACTGCGACCGTCCCCGCGCCCAGCTCATAGGCGGCCCGGAACGCCCGGATCGCGATCTCGCCGCGGTTCGCGACAAGCACCTTGCGGAACATAGCGGCGTTCCCTCCCGGTAGCTCGACTGGGTCGACGGAACGTTACCGCGCGCTTCCCGGCCCTCGGGAGTTCCATCTCACGTGACGGACGTCATCCTGATCGGTTCGCGGCACGGTCAAGTAGCCCGTCGGCCCCGGCTGTGAGCTGGGGCCATGGTCGAAGAGTGTGCCGCAGCGAGCCGCCGGGCGCAGCCCCTGCGAGGAGCAGGCCGGTTAGCGCCCGATCACAGCCCCTTCACCGCCGGTGACCGAAACCGTTCCAGGTTGCGTCGAATGCAGTAGATGTGGCCCTCTTCACGGCGGTACCCAGTAGGTTGCGCTGATGCGGTGGGATTCGCCGCTTCGTGTGACTCGCGGGTCGGAAACCTCGGTAGTGTTGGCCATATGGCCGGGCCCGATGGGAATGGGCAGACAGCTGCCCGCACAGCTCACTTCGACGTAGTCCTGCGCGGATACAACCAGCGTCAGGTCAACGAACGCGTCACCCGCTTGGAGTTCGACCTCAAGAACGCCGGTCGGAGCCGTGACGCAGCCGCGGCGCAGGTCGCCGAGCTGTCGAAGGTCGTCGCGAGCACCAGAGCCGAGCTGGACAAGGTCAAGGCGCAGCTCTCGAACCTGGCATCCAGCCCCATCAGCGCCTCCAACGTCACCGAGCGCGTCCGCATCATGATGGGCCTGGCCGAGGAGGAGATCGCCGACATCCGCAAGGCGGCCGTCGACCACGCGAACGCGACCCGCGCCGAGGCCGACCGGTTCGCCGCCGAGCAGAAGGCGCTGCACCAGCGCAAGAACGCGGAGACCGACGACCGCCGCAGGCAGCTCGAGGCCCAGCACCAGCAGCACCGCATCGAACTGGACAAGAAGTTCGAGCAGCGCAAGGCCGAGCTGGAGAACGAGGTGCAGGAACTCCGCACCAAGCTCACCGCGGAGCACAACGCCCTTATGGCGGAGAGCCGGGCGGAGACCGAACGGGTCACCACCGAGTTCGACGCCAAGTCCGCGGACCTGGAGAAGACCCGCGAGGCGCTGGAGCAGAAGTACAAGAAGTACCACGACGACTTGGACAAGGAGTACGACGAGCTGCGCGCCAAGCTCAAGAAGGAGCACGAGCAGCACGTCGTTGAAGCGAAGCAGACCGCCGAGAAGATCACCGCGGACGCCGAGGCGAAGCGCGTCGCGACGGAGAAGAACCTCGAGGAGACCCTGGCCGCCAAGAAGGCCGAGTCCGAGAAGCTCCTCGCCGAACTCGAGTCCGAGGCACTCGCCAAGGTGGAGCAGCTCACCACCGAGGCCACCGCCAAGGCCGAGAAGACCGTCCGCGACGCCGACGAGCACGCGGACCGGCGGGTGACCGAGGCGAACGGGCGGGTGACCGCCCTGCGCACCATGCACCAGTCGCTCACGGAGCAGTTCGCCGCGGCGCAGACGGCCGTGCTCCAGGCGGTCTCCGCACTGGGCCCGCTGCCGGACGACCCCAACGCACCGGCCCCGAAGCCCGCCGCGGCCAACACGCCTGCCCCGAAGCCAGCCGTAGCCAAGCCGAACGGTGCCAGGACCACCACGGGTGCCACGCCGCCTCCCGCCACCCCGTCCCCCGCCGCCGAAGCGCCCACGGCGAAGCTCCCGATCCGGAAGAAGCCGAAGGAAGCCTGACGCGGTGCCGCGCCCTGGCCA